>DATMAP010000196.1:0-21197 GCA_035559835.1 Gaiellaceae bacterium | reverse complement strand
GCGCGAGGCGCCCAGGCGCGGCCTTCGAAGCAGCGCGCAGCTCGTGGGCCAGCTCGGACGCCCGCGGCCGGGCGGCGGGGTCGAGGGCGAGGGCGGCGTCGACTGCGGCCAGGAGGCGGCGCGGGAGGTCTGGTCGCGCCTGCGCGAGCGGTGGTGCCCCGGCGGCGATCGCCTTCGCCACCTCCTGGAGCGGCACGCCCCAGAAGGGGTGCTCGCCGGCGAGCGCTTCCCAGAGGAGGACGCCGACCGACCAGACGTCGCTCTCCGGCGTCGCGTCCGCGCCGGCGAGCCGCTCGGGGGAGATGTACGCGAGCGTGCCCGGGACGTCGCCCGTGGCGGTCAGCGTGTCCGCTCCGTCGAACTGGGCCAAGCCGAAGTCGAGCAGGCGGACGGCGATCCCCTCCCCGTCCTCGAGCAGGAGGTTGGAGGGCTTGACGTCGCGGTGGACGATCCCGAGCCGGTGCGCGTGCGCCAGCGCCTCGAGCGCCTGCGCAGCCAGCTCGACGACGTCCGCGTCCGAGAGCGCGTTCGCGCGCAGGGCCTCGCGTACCGTCCGGCCGGGCACGTGCTCGTACGCGATGTAGACATGGCTCGCGTCGTGGCCGACGTCGTAGGCTCGCACGCAGCGCTCGTGCCGGAGCCGTCGCGCCGCCAGCGCCTCGCGCTCGGCCCGCGCGGCGGCCTTGCCCTCTCGGGGGACGATCTTCAGGGCTACCTCGAGGCCGGTCCGCTCGTCGCGGGCGAGCCAGACCGAGCCCGAGCCCCCGCTGCCGAGCGGCCGGACCGGACGGTAGCGACCGAGGACGAGCTCTCGGCTGGGAGGTGCGAGGGCGAGCGACGACACGGCTACCGGCTCAGTTGGCCGCCTCGGGGCCAACTCCTGCGCTTGCGCTCCTCCCCCTCGTCTAGAGTGGCTAGCCGAAGCGGCCCGTGAGCACGCGCGACGAAGACATCCTCGACTTCGACTTCTTCGACGAGGAGGAGGCGCCGTCCTGGGAGGAGCCGGCCGAACGCCGGCCGGGCCCCGCGCGCCGGGGCCGGGGGCCGCGCGGACGCGGGCCGCGCTTCCGGGCGCCCTCCAACCTGACCCCGCTCCTCCGCCTCGTCGCCCTCATCTCGCTCGCCATCCTCGTCGTCGTGCTGCTAGCGGTCTGGGTCGAGGGATGCACGAGCGACCGCAAGCGCGAGCGCTACGGCGACTACCTCGCCCAGGTCGGAGAGATCGGGACCGCCTCTGCGCGGCTGGGCAAGAGCCTGGGCACGCTCCTGACCACGCCCGGGATCAACCAGGAGGATCTGGACGCCAAGCTGGGCGGCTTCGTGCAGACCGCCGAGAACCACGTCCGGCGCGCCGAGGCGCTCGATCCACCCGGCCCGCTTCTGGACGCGAACGAGGGCGCGATCGAGGCGCTCCAGTTCCGGGTCAACGGGCTCCAGGGGCTGCGGACGACGTTCCAGCAGACGAGCGGCACGACGGACGCGAGCCAGGCCGGGCAGGCGCTCTCGCAGCAGGTGCGGCGGCTGCTCGCGAGCGACGTGGTGTGGGAGGACGCCTTCAGGGCGGAGGCGGAGGAGGTGTTGCGCGCCGAGGGGGTGGAGGGCGTCGCGGTGCCGTCGTCGCAGTTCGTGAGCGCGGAGGAGCTGACGAGCGCGAGCTCGCTGGCCGCGATCTGGCAGCGGGTGCAGGGGGCGTCCACGGGCGGGACGCCGACGGGGCTGCACGGCAGCGGGATCAACTACGTGAAGGTGCTCCCGAGCGGCCAGCTCCTCTCCTCGACCACGGAGACGACGATCAAGGCCACGGACCAGCTCGCCTTCGAGGTCGGCGTCGAGGACACCGGCGAGAGCCAGGAGGTCCGGATCAAGGTCACCCTCACCATCCCCAAGCAGCCCGAGCCGATCACGCAGACGCAGACCATCCCGATCATCGATCCGGGCGAGATCAAGGCCGTGACCTTCCGGGTGGGAGCGCTCGTGCCCTTCGGGGAGAAGACCACGGTCAAGGTGGACGTCGATCCGGTGCCGGGGGAGACGAACACGGCCAACAACACGGCCGAGTACCCGGTCATCTTCACGCTTTGACGGTCTCGCTCGCGGTAGCGCTCGCGGCCGGCGCGGCGGCGGCTCTCGCCCTCGCCCTCGCCGTCGTCCTCTGGCGCCGGCTCGCCCGCGTGCGCGCGGCGCAGGCGGTGGTGCTGGCGAGCGATCGCCGCGACCTGCTCGACTTCGCCGTCTCCCTGCAGGCGCGCATCGACGACCTGCACCGGCTCGTGGACGAGGTCGCCGCGGGCCTCTCCCGTGTCGACCGGCGGGTGGACGGGGCGCTGACGAACACGGCCGTCGTGCGCTACGACGCCTACGAGGGCAGCGGCGGCCAGCAGTCGGCCTCGCTCGCGCTCCTCGACGCGACCCGCAGCGGGACGGTGATCACCGCCATCCAGGGGCGTGACTACGCGCGGATCTACGTCAAGGACCTCGACCGGGGCCGCTCCTCGGTCGCGCTCTCCCCCGAGGAGCAGGAGGCGGTCGAGCGCGCGATGGCCCGCTAGCCCACGGCGTGCCTACGCCGCGGCCGCGGCGGACGCCGGCTCGAGCCCCGGCAGGTAGCGGCGCCAGACCTCCGGGATCGTCTCTGCGGTCAGGCGGATGAAGAGGGCCGGGGTCGGCGGGCGCGGCGTCGTCCGCAGGGTCATGCTCGTCTCCTCGAGCAGGCGGTCGCCCTTGCGGTGGTTGCAGGGCGCGCAGGAGGCGACGACGTTCTCCCAGACCGAGCGGCCGCCGCGGGAGCGCGGGACGACGTGGTCGAGGGTCAGCCGGGCTCCCGAGCCGCAGTAGGCGCACTGCCAGCCGTCGCGGGCGAACAGCACCCGTCGCGAGATCCGCCGCGTCACCGCTCGGGGGACGCGCACGTACGTCCGCAGCCGGATCACGTGTGGGCGGGCGAAGGTCGTGCAGGCCGACCGCAGCGGGCGGTCGAGGCTCTCCAGGATCTCCGCCTTGCCCTTCCAGACGAGCACGTGCGCCCGTCGCAACGAGCACACGTTCAGCGGCTCGTAGCTCGCGTTGAGGACGAGAACCCGCTCCACGCCGCGCGCAGCGTAGCAGCGGCGCGGCCGTCGGCTCCACACTCTGGCATAACTCGCAGACTTTCTGCATAATACGCCGACATGGCCACGGTCGCGATCGCCGGAGCATCCGGGTATGCCGGTCAGGAGGTCCTCGACCGCGTCCTCGCGCACCCTTCGCTCGAGCTGTACGCGCTCGGCTCCGACTCGCTCGCCGGCCAGCCTGCGGACGCGCTCGACCCGCGCCTGCGGCGCAACGGGTGGAGCCGGATCCCGCGCTTCATCACCAACGAGGCCGCCATCTCTTGCGGCGCCGACGTCGTCTTCCTCTGCCTGCCCCACGCCGAGGCGGCGGCCGTGGTACCGCCCGCCCGCGGGGTGGTGATCGACCTCTCCGGCGCTCACCGGTTCGTCGATCCAGCCGTGTACCCGGCTTGGTACGGGTTCGAGCATCCCCACCCCGACCGGCTCTCGGCGTGGGCGTACGGGCTGCCCGAGCTCCGCCCTCCGGCGGGGCGGCTGGTCGCCAACCCCGGCTGCTACGCGACCGCCGCGCTCCTCGCGCTCGGGCCCATCCGGGGCGAGATCGAGCACGAGGGAGTGGTCGTGGACGGGAAGTCGGGGCTGACCGGAGCCGGCCGCTCGCTCACGCCCAGCTCGCACGCGGGCGCGGTGCTCGAGAACGTCGTTCCCTACCGGGTCGGAGAGCACCAGCACGCACCCGAGATCGCCGCCGAGCTGGGCTTCCCGCTCGCCTTCGTACCCCACCTGCTGCCGGTCCGGCGCGGCCTCATCGTGACCTGCTACGTGCGCCCGACCGGCTCGGCGGCCGAGCTGCGCCGGGTGCTCGAGGAGCACTACGCCTCCAGCCACGTCGTCAGCGTGCTCCCGCCCGGCCTCGCCCCGGAGCTGGCTCGCGTGCAGCAGACGGACGGCGCCGAGATCGGCGTCTTCGAGGACCGCCTGACGGGCGGGGCGTTCGTCGTCTGCGCGCTCGACAACCTCGGCAAGGGTGCGGCCGGGCAGGCGGTGCAGAACGTCAACCTCCTCTTCGGCTTCCAGGAGACCGCCGGGCTGCGTCTCGCCGGCGTGCTCGTCTGATGTCGGTCACCGCCGCGCAGGGCTTCGCCGCCAGCGGCGTCCGAGCCGGGATCCGCCGCTCGTCGCTCGACCTCGCGCTCGTCCGCTCCCTGCGCCCGGCGGTCGGCGGCGCCGTGTGGACGACGAACCGCGTGCAGGCTGCGCCGGTGCTCGTCTCTCGCCGCCACCTCGAGCAGGCCCAGCCGCAGGCGGTCGTCGTCAACTCGGGGGTGGCCAACGCCGCCACCGGCGCGCCCGGCATCGCCGCCGCGGAGCGCACCGCGGCCGAGGTCGCGCGCCTCCTCGAGCTGCGCGCAGAGGAGGTGGTCGTGCTCTCGACCGGCGTGATCGGCGTCCAGCTCCCGCTCGAGCGGGTGCTCGCCGGCGTGCGCGCCGCGGCCGCGGCGCTCGCTCCCGACGGCGGTGCGGACGCGGCCCGCGCCATCCTGACCACGGACAGCGGTCCCAAGGAGGCCGTCGTGGCCGGCGAGGGCTTCACCGTCGGCGGCATGGCCAAGGGCGCGGGGATGATCCACCCGCGGCTCGCGACCATGCTCGCCGTGCTGACCACCGACTACCCGCTCGAGCCCGGAGAGCCGCAGGCGCTGCTTCGTTCCGCGGTCGACGCGAGCTTCAACCGCATCTCGGTCGACGGCGAGTGCTCGACGAACGACGCCGTCGTCCTGCTCGCGAGCGGCGCCGCGGGCGTGGCTCGCAGCCCCGCTCGCGACGAGGCCTTCGCGGCCGCCCTGCACGAGACGTGCGCGGCGCTCGCCCGCCAGATCGTCGAGGACGGAGAGGGCGCGACCGTGCTGCTCGAGATCGAGGTCTCCGGAGCGGCCTCCGACGAGGAGGCGCTCGCGATCGCCCGCCGGATCGCCACCTCCCCGCTCGTCAAGACGGCCGCCTTCGGGCGCGACCCCAACTGGGGGCGCGTGGTCGCCGCCGCCGGCTCCGCGCCCTGGAACGGCGGCTTCGCCCAGCTCGACCCGGAGCGGCTGGCCGTGTCCTTCGACGGCGTGGAGGTGTACGCCCGCGGCGGCCCCACCGGGCAGGAGCCCGCGCTCGGCGGGCCGGCGGTGCGGATCGCGCTCGACCTCGGGCTCGGTGCAGGCGCGGCCTCGTACCTCGCCTCCGACCTGAGCTACGACTACGTCCGCATCAACGCCGAGTACACGACGTGACGCGCGTCGTGCTCAAGGTGGGCGGGAGCGTCGCCGCGGCCGCCAGCGCCCGGGCCCTCGAGCTGGCCGCGGCCGGGGACGAGGTCGTCGTCGTCCACGGCGGCGGGCCCCAGATCAGCGCCGCGCTCGAGCGCCGGGGCATCGCGGTCGAGTTCGTGCGCGGCCGGCGGGTCACCGGCGAGGCGGCGCTCGCGGTCGTGCGCGCCGCGCTCGTCGAGGTGGGGGCAGAGGTCGCCTCCGCGCTGGGGCCTCGCGCGGTGCACCTGGTCGGCGACGAGATCGGGCTCCAGGCTCGGCGCCTGCCCGAGCTCGGCTTCGTCGGCGAGCCGCTCCCCTGTCGGCCGGCGGCGATCGAGGAGGCGCTCGCCGCGGACTGCATCCCGGTCGTGACTCCGGTCGCAGCCGGGCCCCTGAACGTGAACGCCGACGAGGCGGCCGCCGCACTCGCGGTCGGGCTCGAGGCCGACTCGCTCGTCTTCTGCACCGACGTGCCCGGCGTGCTGCTCGGGGGAGCGCTCGAGCGCACGCTGGAGGCCGAGCGCGCGGATCGCCTGCTCGCGGCCGGAGCCTTCGAGGGCGGGATCGTGCCGAAGCTGCTAGCGGCGGTGCAGGCTGCCCGCCTCGGCGTCCGGGCCGAGATCGGCGCCACCGAGGTGCTCGCGTGAGCCGGCCAAGTGACACTTTGTCACAAGGCTTCGATCGCCTGCTCCCCGTCTACCCGGAGCCAGAGGTCACGATCGTCCGCGGGCAGGGTGCGCGCGTCTGGGACGACCAGGGGCGCTCGTACCTCGACTTCGGCGCGGGGATCGCCGTCGTCGCCCTCGGCCACTGCCACCCCGCCCCCCTGGCGGCGGCGCAGGCGCAGCTCGAGCGGCTCTGGCACGCCTCCAACCTCTACGCCACCGAGCCTGCGCGGGAGCTGGCGACGCGGCTCTCGGAGCGGTTCGGAGGGGCGCAGGCGTTCTTCTGCAACTCGGGCGCGGAGGCGGTCGAGGCGGCGCTCAAGTACGCGCGCAAGGCGACCGGCCGTCCGGGCGTGGTCGCGCTCGAGGGCGGGTTCCACGGCCGCACGCTGGGGGCGCTCTCGGCGACCGGCCAGCCGGCGAAGCGGGAGCCGTTCGCGCCGCTGCTGCCGGGCATCCGCTTCGTCCCCCCGAACGACGTGGCCGCGCTCGAGGAGGCCGTGGACGACGACGTCGGGCTGATCCTGCTCGAGCCGATCCTGGGCGAAGGCGGGGTCGTCCCGCTGCTCCCGGAGTTCGTGGCCCGGGCGGCGGCGCTGCCGCCGCTCCTCTGCCTGGACGAGATCCAGACCGGCGTCGGGCGCACCGGGTCGTTCTTCGCCTGCGAGCAGCTCGGCGTCCGCCCCGACCTGGTCACGCTCGCGAAGGGGCTCGCGAACGGGCTCCCGGTGGGCGCGCTGCTCGTCGCGGACGAGGTCGCAGGCGCGTTCGTCCCGGGCGACCACGGCTCGACCTTCGGTGGCAACCCGGTTGCCTGCGCTGCGGCCTGCGCGGTCGTGGACGCGGTCGACGACGCGCTCCTCGCGGCCGTGCGGGAGCACGGCGCTGCGCTCGCGGCCGGGCTCGCCGGCCTGCCCGGGGTGCGCGAGGTGCGCGGCCGAGGGCTCCTGCTCGGCCTGCGCGTGGCCTGTCCCGCGGGGGCGGTCGTGAGCGCCTGCCGCGAGCGCGGTCTGCTCGTCCTTGCCGCCGGCGAGGAGGTCGTCCGGCTCGCGCCCCCGCTCACCATCGAGGCCCCTGAGGTCGAGGAGGCGCTGGCGCTGCTCGCCGACGCCCTCCCTGCCGCCCTCTCGGGCACGGCCCCCACTCCTGCTGCATAGTTTGCTAGGCTTTTGCATACTATGAACAGACGCGAGCGGCAGAACGCCATCCTCGAGCTCGTCCGCGAGCGCGCCCTCTCCACGCAGGCCGAGGTCGCGGCCGCGCTCCGGGAGGCGGGCTTCGACGTCGTCCAGACGACGGTCTCCCGCGACATCGCCGACCTCGGGCTGGTCAAGGTCCGTGCCCCCAGCGGCCGGCTCGTCTACGCCCCGCCGGGGACGAGCGACACCGATCGTCTGCGCGCGCTCGCCGCGGCCATGCGGCGGATCGCCCTCAGCGTCGAGGCCACCGGGCCGCTCGTCGTGATCACCACCCCGTCGGGCTACGCGAACGCGCTCGCTCAAGCGATCGACGAGGCGCACCATCCCGGCATCGCCGGGACGATCGCGGGCGACAACACGATCTTCGTCGCCGCCCGCGAGGGGACGTCCGCTTCCGCCCTCGCCGCCGAGCTCGAGGGCCACCTGCTCGCGGGAGCGGCCTGAGCGTGAGTCGCGCCGCCGTCGTCGCCTACTCGGGCGGGCTCGATACGAGCTGCATCCTCGCCTGGCTGAAGGAGGACTGGTACGGCTTCGACGAGGTCGTGGCCGTGCTCGTCGACGTCGGTCAGGAGTTCGACCTCGAGGAGTCGCTCGCGCGGGCGCGGGCTGCGGGCGCGGACGACGTCGTCCTCGTCGACCGCAGGGACGCCTTCGCCGAGGAGCAGTGCGCGCGCGCGATCGCGACGAACGCGCTCTACGAGGGGAAGTACCCGCTCGTCTCGGCGCTCTCGCGCCCCGTGCTCGCGCAGGCCGTGGCGGAGATCGCCCTCGAGCGCGGCGCCGAGGCCGTCGTCCACGGTTGCACGGGGAAGGGCAACGACCAGCTCCGCTTCGAGCTCGCCTTCAAGGCCCACTACCCCGGGGTCCGGGTGATCGCCCCGCTGCGCGACCGGGTCTGGACGCGAGACGAGGAGATCGCCTACGCCCTCGCCAAGGGCATCCCCGTCGTCCAGACCGCCGCCTCGCCGTACTCCATCGACGAGAACCTCTTCGGGCGCGCGATCGAGGCCGGCGTGCTCGAGGACCCCTGGAACGCGCCCCCGGAGGAGCCCTACGCGCTCACCTCGGACCCGAGGAGCGCGCCGCCACCGCAGGAGATCGTGGTCGGCTTCGAGCGCGGCGTCCCCGTCGCCCTCGACGGCGAGGAGCTGCCGCTCGCGCAGCTGATCGCGCAGGTGAACCGGCTCGCAGGCGCGTACGGGATCGGGCGGATCGACATGGTCGAGAACCGCGCGGTCGGGATCAAGAGCCGGGAGGTGTACGAGGCTCCGGGCGCGATCGCGCTCATCACCGCCCACTCCGCCCTCGAGGACGTCGTCCTGACGAAGGACGAGGCGCGGCTCAAGCGCCCGCTCGAGCAGCGCTGGACGGAGCTCGTCTACGAAGGGCGCTGGTTCAGCCCCGCCCGCGAGGCGATCGACGCGTTCGTGGACGCGACCCAGGAGCTCGTCACCGGCGAGGTGCGCCTGGAGCTCCAGCCGAACGCCGCGGTGGTCACGGGGCGCCGCTCGCCGCACCTGCTGTACGCGCCCGAGCTCGCCTCGTACGGTACGGGCGAGACGTTCCCCCACCAGGCCGCCGAGGGATTCATCACAATCTCGGCATTGGAGACCGAGCTGCACGCGGCCCGGCTGCGGGCGACGAGCCGGGCGTGACCACCTGGCAAGGCCGGGTCGGGGAGCGCCTCGACCCGGCGGTGTGGGAGTTCCTGCGCGCGCACGACGCGGAGCTCCTCCCCTACGACTGCGAGGCGACCGCCGAGCACGCGCGGCGGTTGCACGCGGCCGGGCTGCTCGACGACGGGGAGCTGTCCGAGGTCGAGGGGCGCCTGGCCGAGATCGCGCAGGACCCGGCCGCCTACGTCGACTCCGACGAGGACGTCCACACGGCGATCGAGCGCCTGCTCGGCGAGGTCGGGCGGAAGATCCATGCGGGCCGCTCCCGCAACGACCAGGTCGCCGCTGCGCTCCGCCTGTACGTGCTCGACGCCTGCGCGGAGGCGCGGGAGGCGATCGACGCGCTCGCGCTCGTCTGCCTCTCCTTCGCCGAAGCCGAGGCCGAGACGGTCATGCCCGGCTACACGCACCTGCAGCGGGCGCAGCCGGTGACCCTCGGCCACCACCTGCTCGCCTGGGTGGAGATGCTCGACCGCGACCGCACGCGCTTCGCTGCCGCGGCCGAGGCCGCCTCCGAGAGCCCGCTCGGGGCCGGCGCCCTCGCCGGCTCGACGCTCGAGCTACCCCCGCCGCCCCGGCAGATGCGGAACTCGCTCGACGCGGTCGCCGACCGCGACTTCGCGCTCGACTACCTGTACGCGGCCGCCGTCCTCTTCGTCCACCTCTCGCGCATCGGGGAGGAGATCGTCCTCTGGGCGAGCTCGGAGTTCGGCTTCGTGCGGCTGCCCGAGAGCGCCGCCACCGGCTCCTCGATGATGCCGCAGAAGCTGAACCCCGACGTCGCGGAGCTCGCGCGCGGGAAGGCAGGGACGCAGATCGGGCGGCTCACCGGGCTCCTCGCGACGGTCAAGGGCCTCCCGCTCGCCTACGACCGCGACCTGCAGGAGGACAAGGAGCCCGTGTTTGCGACCCGCCGCGACGTTCGGCTTGCGCTGGAGGCCTTGACCGTGCTGGTGAGCGGGCTCGAGGTCGACCGCGAGCGCATGGCGCAGGCCGCCTCCGACCCGCTCCTGCTCGCGACCGACGCCGCCGAGGCGCTCGTCCGCAAGGGCGTCCCCTTCCGCGACGCGCACGAGCAGGTCGCGGCTCGCGTCCGCGCGGGCACCTTCCGCCGTCCCCGCGCGCCCGCACCGCGCCCGGCGCCGGGCCCGGGCGGCTTCCGCGAGGCGCTCGCGGAGGCGCGAGCGCGCTTCGTGGACAACCTCTGAGCCGAGCGACGGCCTCGCGGCCGGTCACCGGGAGACGACGACGAGCGCGTCCACCGCGATCGTCTCCTCCGAGGAGAGCACGAGCGGGTTGACGTCGATCGACGCGATCTCGGGATACGCGAGGGCCAGCCGCGAGAGCGCGACGAGCGTGTCCGAGACGACCCCGTGCGCGTCGTCCACTCCCGCCTCCGCGACGAGCTCCGCGGCCAGCCCGCGCTCGACCGGCGCCGCGCAGCCGACGACGCGGTCGAGCTCCTCCACGTCGCCGCCGCCGGCGCCGACGGCGAGGATCGGGCCGAACGCGGGATCGCGGATCAGGCCGCAGAGGACCTCCTTCCCGGGGGCCGCTTGGCGGGCGACGAGCACGGGGCCTCCCAGCCGAGCGGCTGCCGCAGCGACCTCCTCGGGCCGCTCGAGGCCGAGCACGACCCCGCCTTCCCGGGCCTTGTGGGCGGGCCCGTCGCGCTTGACGACGACGGGGAAGCCGAGCTCCCGGGCCGCCTCGACGGCCTCTTCGGGCGTGGCCGCGCGTCGTCGCTCCGCGAACGGGACGCCGCAGCGCTCGAGCACGAGGGCAGACTCGTGCTCGGGCAGCGGGCCCGCTCGGAGCAGGTCCTCCACCGGAGGCGGAGTGCACGCGTGCGTGAGCGGATGCCACGTCCGGCGCCGGATCACGGCGGCGAGGGCGCGCATCGAGTCGCGGGAGCCGCGCAGCAGCGGGACGTCGAGGTCGCGCGCGAGCGCTTGGAACGCGCGCGGCGGGTCTGCGCTGTGGACGGTCGTCATCGCCGTGAAGAGCTCGGGATACGCGCGGGCCAGCGTCCCCAGCGTGCGCAGCGTGAGCTCGCACCACTCCTCGGTCGTGGGGTCGCGGAACTGGGAGAGGTCGGCCTGGGCGAGGAGGACGTCGAACGCCCCGGAGGCGGCCATGAGCTCGAGCGAGCGCGGGTAGACGAGCCTCGCATCGGCGACCGCCCAGGCGTCGAGCGGGTTGCCCGGGGAGAGGAAGTTCGGGAACTCGCGCCGCAGGCGCGCGGCGAGCTCCTCGGGGAGCGGCGCGAACGGGATCCCGGCCGCTTCGGCGTGGTCGGCGAGGAGCGCGCACTCTCCGCCCGATTCGGAGATCGCCCCCAGCCTCGTCCCGCTTGGCCAGCGGCGGCGCCCGAGGATCTCGAGGGTCTCGACGAGCTCGTGGAAGTCTTCGACCTCGATCGCCGCGTAGCGGCGGAGCAGCGCCGAGAACGCCCGCCCGGAGCCGACCAGCGCGCCCGTGTGCGTGAGCGCCGCCCGTGCTGCGGCGTCCGAGCGGCCGACCTTCAGGCAGACGACGGGCTTCCCGGCCTCCGCGCAGCGTCCGAGGGCGTGTGCGAACGCCTCCGGGCGGCGGACGGTCTCGAGGAAGAGCCCGACCGCGCGCGTCCCCTCGTCCTCGGCGAAGACGTCCAGCAGGTCCGCGGCGTCGGTCACGGCCTCCGCGCCGGACGAGACGACGCAGCGGAAGCCGATCCGTCCGCCGAGCGAGAGGAACGCGTCCGCGATCGATCCCGACTGACAGAGGCAGGCGACATGGCCGGGCGCCGTCGTCTCGGGCGCTTGTCCGATCCAGGCCGCGGGCCCGCCCGGCGCGTACGTCCCCATGCAGTTCGGGCCGAGCAGCGCGGCGCCGAGCTCGCGGGCGCGCGCCGCGAGGCGCTGCTGCACGGGCAGCGCCGCCTCCCCCGCCTCGGCGCCGACCCCCGGCACGACGAAGGCGCGCACGCCCGCCGCCGCCGCCTCCTCGAGCGCCGCTTCCACGCGCTCGTGGTTCACGAGCAGGAAGGCGAGCTCCGGCGTCTCGGGGAGGTCGGCGACGCGTGCGTAGCAGCGGACCCCCGCCACCTCGTCGCGGTTCGGGTTCACCGCCCACGCCGTCACGCCGCTGCGGAGCGTGGTCTCGACCGCCCCGATGTTCCGCGGGGAGGCCCCGACGATCGCGATCGAGCGCGGGAAGAGGAGCGAGCGAGCGTCGGGCACGAGCGCCATTCTCGCGTGCGCGGGCCGTTCGCATCGCTCGAGCGGTGGGCCGACCGAACGCGCCGACGCTCGCCTGGCGCTCGCGAGGCCGGCCTCCGCGTCGAGGGGCCCCGGCGACTGCCTCTCGCTGGCCGTGCAGCGAGTGGGCGCGCTCGCGTAGGCTCTCCGCGATGATCGTCCCCGAGCTGCCCGAGGACATCCGCGCGCTGAAGGAGGCCGTCGGCGCGTTCGTCGAGCGCGAGGTCTACCCGCTCGAGCAGCGGATTGCCGAGCGCGGGGCAATCGACCCCGCCGAGGTCGACGAGCTCCGCCGGAAGGCGCGGGACGCCGGCTTCGCGATGCTCAACATGCCCGCCGAGGTCGGCGGACGGGACCTGTCGATGCTGGGGCAGGTCGCGCTCGAGGAGGAGGCGGGGAAGGCGACGAACGGGCTCGGCTTCGCGGTCGTCGACCGGGGGCCGCGCGAGCTCTACGAGATCGCCACCCCGGAGCAGATCGAGCGCTACGTCCTGCCGATCGTCCGTGGCGAGTACCGCGAGGCGTGGGCGCTGACGGAGCCCGGCGCCGGCTCCGACCTCGCCGGCATCCAGGCGACCGCCGTCCGCGACGGCGACGACTGGCTCCTGAACGGGGAGAAGTGGTTCGTCACGAGCGAGGGGCCGACGGGCGTGTACATCGTGCTCGCGGTCGCCGAGGGCGAGCAGACGCTCTTCCTCGTCGATCCCGACGCCGAAGGCCTCGAGATCCGGCGGACGCCGTCGTTCCTCCACGACCCGTACCTCGATCAGCACCCGGAGATCGTCTTCACGAACTGCCGCGTGCCCGAGGCGAACCGTGTCCCCGCGAGCGGAGACGAGGGCGCGAAGGAGTGGATCCTCGTCGAGCGGCTCTTCATCGCCGCGCGCTGCTGCGGCGCCGCGCTGCGGCTGATCGACCTGACGGCGGAGTGGGCCAAGGAGCGCGAGGCCTTCGGCTCGCCGATCGCCGAGTACCAGGGCGTCTCCTTCCCGCTCGCGGACTCGCTCACCGAGCTGCACGCCGCGCGTCTCCTCACCTATCACGCCGCGCACGCATTCGACGTGCTCGCCGATCGGAAGGTGGTGCACGGGAAGGTGTCGATGGCGAAGCTCTTCGCCTCCGAGATGGCAGGGCGTGTCGCCGACCGCGCGGTGCAGGCCTTCGGCGGGCGCGGCTACCTGGTGGAGAACCCCGCGGCGCGCTTCTACCGCGAGCTCCGGGTCGATCGCATCTGGGAGGGGACGAGCGAGATCCAGCGCTCGATCATCTCCCGCGGCGTGTTCAAGCGCGGCGCCGCGCCGTACCTCGGCTGGGACTGACGGCGCCGCCGGCGCGACCGGCGTCGTCTCGGCGGACCGCCGCCCTCTCAGCTCGCTGACGAAGCCGGCCGCCGTGCACCCGTCGTGCGGGTGACCCCGACGGGCGCAACCTGGAGCGGAAGCTACGCGCTCTCGGCCAGCGCGAGCAGGTCCTCGCGCGTGACCTTGCCGACCAGCTCCGGGTGATCGCGCCGGATGTGCTCCTCGGCGTTGCGGAGGAGCTCGTCCTCGGTCTCGCCGCGGACGACCTGGCCGCACTCGCAGTTGATCACCTTCATCTCGACCTCCTCGCTAGTAGGTGAGGACACAGTCCGCCTCGAGCGACAGCTCCACGAGGCGCGACGGCAGCGCCGCCTCCGCCACGCCGTCGGGCTCGAAGCCGCGCGCCTTGCTCGACAGACCGGAGACGTACCAGCGGGAGCCGCCGGCACGCAGGGCGTCGTACGACTCGCGCAGGCTGCCGGTGCCGAGCCCGACGAGCGAGTCGAGCACCGCCTCGCGCAGCAGCTGCACCGCGTCGCCCGCCAGGAAGAGGGTGACCTCGTGCCCCGCGTCCTGCGCCGAACGGGCGACGAGGAACGCGAGCGCAGCCCTCGTCGGGTGCTCAGGGCCGTTCGTGACGTTGACCAGGATGTTCGCCATACGCCGCAGTATCCGGGCTCACCGTTGCCGTACTCTTGGCGGAAGCTTGGCGATGCGCATCCATCTCTGCGGCCGGCTCGTAGCCGAGGTCGATGGCCGCCGGGTGGAGCAGCTCCTGCCCGGGCGCCAAGGCCGCCTCCTCTTCGCCTACCTCGTGCTGGGCCGTCACCGGCCGCTGCGCCGCGACGAGCTCGCGGGTGCCCTCTGGGAGGACGAGCCTCCGGCCGCGGCGGCGAGCGCGCTCTCCGCCCTCCTGTCGAAGCTCCGCCGCCTGGTGCCGCTCGAGGGCCGGTCGGAGGTGCGGGTGGTCCTCCCCACCGAGACATGGATCGACGTCGAGGCGGTGGGCGAAGCGCTGCACCGGGCGGAGGGCGCCGTGGCGCGGCGGGACTGGCACGGCGCCTGGGGGCCGGCGCGGGTCGCGCAGCACATCGCCGCCAGGGAGCTGCTGCCGGGCGAGACGGCCGGCTGGCTCGCTCCGCCCCGCCGGCGGCTGGCCGAGGCCTACCAGCGCGCGCTCGAGCTCGCGGCGCAGGCGTGCCTTGCGATCGACGGGAGCGAGCTCCCGACCGCGGAGCGGGCGGCGAGGACGCTCGTCGAGGTCGCCCCGTACCGGGAGTCCGGGCACCGGCTCCTGATGGAGGCGCTCGACCGGCGTGGCAGCCGCGCCGAGGCGCTGCGGGTGTACGACGAGCTCAGGCGTCGGCTCCGGGACGAGCTCGGCGTGGCCCCGAGCCCGGCGACGCAGGAGCTGCACCGAGCGCTGCTCGGGTGACGTCGCGCCCGGCGGCAGCCCGCCGTAGGATCGTTCGTCCGTGACGCACGAGAAGCGCATCGAGATCCGCTGGCGGGACGTCGACGCGTACGGTCACGTCAACAACGCCGTGTACGCCACCTACCTCGAGGAGTGCCGCGACGAGTGGCTCGAACGAGCGCTGGCTGGCGCGGGCGACCTCTGGGACTTCGTCCTCGCTCGCGTGGCGATCGACTTCCGGCGGGAGCTTCGGCTCGAGGACGAGGCCGTCGTCGTCTCCTGCCGGCTCGAGCGGATCGGCACGGCGAGCCTCAGCTTGCGCGAGGAGGTCCGGGCCGACGCGGGCTGGCTGGCGGCGGAGGCGGAGGCCGTGCTCGTCGCCCGCGATCGCGCCCGCGGCGGCTCTCGTCCGCTCAGCGGAGCCGAGCGGGCCGCCTTCGAGCGGGCGCTGGTCGCGTCCTGAGCTGTGACCGCCGCGGCCGGCGGCGGCGTATCCGGGAGAAACCGAACCTCGGAGGTACCCACATGAGACGACTTCTCCTCGCCGCCGCCGCCGGCCTCGCCGTCGTCGCCCTCGCCGGAGCGGTCGGCCTTCCCGATCTGGCCGGCGCCCAGGAGTCCCCGCAAGCCCAGCCGGACACCGTAACCGTCACGGGCGTCGGCTCGGTCGAGGCCGTGCCGGACGAGGCGCGCATGTCCTTCGGAGTCGAGAGCCGCGCCCCCACGGCGAAGGCCGCCGTCGCCGCGAACGCAGACGCGATGCGCAAGGTGATCAACGCGCTGCGGCGGGCGGGGGCTCGCGAGATCACGACCCAGTGGGTCAGCGTCTACCCGGTGAGCGGCGAGAGCGGAGCGATCGAGGGCTACGCAGCCTCGAACTCGGTGACGGCGGTCGCCGATGTCGAGGATGCTCCAGCCGTCATCGACGCCGCCGCCGAGGCAGGGGCGAACCAGATCTCCGGCCCGGGCCTGAGCCGGAGCGACGCGGACAGGCTCTACCGCGAGGCGCTCGCGAAGGCGGTCGCGGACGCGCGCGGCCGAGCCGAGGTGCTGGCGAAGGCGGCCGGCCGCTCGCTGGGCGAGATCACGGCCATGGTCGAAGGCGGCGGCTCCGGCCCCGTCCCGCTCTTCCGCGCCGCCGCCGAGGCCTCCGGAGGAACCCCGATCGAGCCGGGCACGCTCGAGACGGCCGCGACGGTCAGCGTCACCTTCGCCCTCCGCTGACCCCGGGGGGTGCAACAGTGCAACAGGGGGTCAAGTGCAACAGGGGGTCATCAAGTGCAACAGGGGGTCAGGTCCCGTTTGTTGCACGCGCTTGCGTGCAACAAACGGGACCTGACCCCCTGTTGCGGACCCCCCCGTTGCACCCGTCAGCAGTCGTAGTAGAGGGCGAACTCGGCTGGGTGCGGGCGCAGGCGGACGAGGTCGACCTCGTTGCGCCGCTTCCAGTCGATCCAGGTCTCGATCAGCTCCTTCGAGAAGACGCCTCCGGCGAGCAGAAACTCGTGGTCGGCCTCGAGGGCGTCGAGCGCCTCGGAGAGCGAGCCCGGCACCTGCGGGACGTCGCCCGAGGCCTCCTCGAAGAGGTCGTAGTCCGCAGGGGCGCCGGGGTCGAGCCCGCGCTGGATCCCGTCGATCCCCGCCATCAGCATCGCCGCGAAGGCGAGGTAGGGGTTTGCGGCCGCATCCGGGGGGCGGAACTCGATCCGCTTCGCCTTCGCGGAGTCCGAGTACATGGGGATGCGGATGCAGGCAGAGCGGTTTCGCTGCGAGTAGACGAGGTTGACGGGCGCCTCGTAGCCGGGGACGAGGCGCCGGTAGGAGTTGGTCGTCGGAGCGCAGAAGGCGAGCAGCGCCGGGGCGTGGGCGAGCAGCCCACCCACGTACGCGCGTCCCAGCTGCGAGAGCCCGGCGTAGCCGGAGCGGTCGGCCATCAGCGGCGTCCCTTCCTTCCACAGGGACTGGTGGGTGTGCATGCCGGACCCGTTGTCGCCGAAGAGCGGCTTCGGCATGAAGGTGACGGTCTTGCCGTGCCGGCGGGCGATGTTCTTGACCACGTACTTGTAGGTCATGACCTGGTCGGCCATGCGCGTGAGGGTCGTGTAGCGGAGGTCGATCTCGCACTGCCCGCCCGAGGCCACCTCGTGGTGGTGGAACTCGCAGGGGATGCCGATCCGCTCCAGGGTGAGCACCATCTCCGTGCGCAGGTCGTGCAGCGTGTCCGAGGGCGCGGCTGGGAAGTAGCCCTCCTTCGGCCGGGCCGTGTAGCCGAGCCCCGGGCGCCCCGAGTTCCAGTAGCCCTCCGCCGAGTCGACCGCGTAGTGGGAGCGGTTCGGCGCGAGGTCGTAGTGCACCTCGTCGAAGACGAAGAACTCGCACTCGGGGCCGAAGTAGGCCGTGTCGGCGATCCCGGTCGAGCGGAGGTGCTCCTCGGCGCGCCGTGCCACCCCGCGCGGGTCCTTCTCGTAGGGCTCGCGCGTGATCGGGTCGGCGATCTCGCACACGAGCGAGAGCGTGGGCACCTCGGTCGCCGGGTCGAGGATCGCGCTCGAGGGATCCGGGATGAGGAGCATGTCCGAGTCCTGGATCGCCTGCCAGCCGCGGATGGAGGAGCCGTCGAAGCCGAGGCCGTCGTCGAAGGCGGCCTCGTCGAAGGCCGTGAGCGGCAGCGACACGTGCTGCCACGTCCCGAGCAAGTCGCAGAACTTGAGGTCGACCATCGCCGCCCGGGTCTCCGTCGCCCACTCGAGCGCGTCCCGCGCGTCGGGCAGCGCCTCGCCGCCGTTCCGCAGGTAGTGCCGTTCCACGATCTCCGTCATCTCGGTCACCTCCGTTCCGGTCCAAACAAAAAGCCCCGGGGCTCTCGCGAGTCCCGAGGCCACGTCGCCTCGCGTGGAGCCTGCGGCGGCTCCGTCCGCGACGAACCATAGCAGCGATCGCGGACGGCTTGACCGCGTCCGCTCCGGTCGCTATCGTGCGCCGCCTGATGTTCCGCGGCCGTAGCTGAGACACCCCTTGCCGGGCCCCACCGAGAGGGCCGGGCAGTGGCTTGCACGTTTCTCGCTACGCAGCACGACGAAGGAGCATCGGATGACCCAGGCACAGCACGCAGCGCTCATGGAGGCAGAACGCCCGCGCCCGGAGGCGGCCGTCGAGGTCGAGCGCCTGCGCAAGGAGTTCAGCCTGCGCGACCGCCGGCGGGGCCGTCTTGCCCGCCGCCGGCGGATCGCTCTCGACGGCGTCTCGTTCGCGATCGAGCGGGGCGAGACGGTGGCCGTCCTCGGCCAGAACGGCTCGGGGAAGTCGACGCTCGTCCGCCTGCTCTCGACCCTCCTCCTGCCCGACGGCGGCACCGCGCGGATCCTCGGCCACGACGTCGTCGCCGAGGCGCGGGCCGTGCGCCGGCTCGTGAACCGGGTCTCGGTGGAGGCGTCCTTCTTCAAGAAGATGTCCGCCGCCGAGAACCTGAGCTACGCCGCCCGCTACTACGGGCTGACGGCGGGGCAGACGCGGGGCCGGATCCCCGAGATCCTCGAGCGGGTCGGCTTCCCCGCCGACCGGCGCGACGAGCCCATGGAGAACCTCTCCCGCGGCATGCAGCAGAAGGTCGCCCTCGCGCGGGCGCTGCTCACCTCGCCGGTCGTCCTCCTGCTCGACGAGCCGACGACCGGCCTCGACCCGCGCTCGAAGCTCGAGGTGCAGGAGTTCATCCGCGAGATCCGGGCGACCCACGACTCGACCATCCTGCTCTGCACGCACGACCTGAACGAGGCGGAGATCCTCGCCGACCGGGTCGGGATCCTCGATCGCGGCCGCTTGCTCGCCCTCGAGCCCGCCGCCGACCTCTGCCGCCGCTACGGCGCGGCGACGCTCGAGGAGGCCTTCTTCGCCGCCACCGGCCGCGAGTTCGAGGCCGAGGGAGCGGACGACGACGATCGCGAGGTGCTCGCATGAGAGCCCTGCTCGGGACGATGCGTGCGGAGCTCGTCGGTGCCGGCGGCGTCGTCGAGCGCAACATCTACCTCACCAAGCGCTACATCTGGTGGGACGTCGCCTGGTTTTTGTGGACGGTCGCGAACACCCTCACGATCGTCTTCATCGCCAAGGGCGTCGAGGCGACGGGCGGCTCGCTCGACGTCAATCGCACGATGACGACGCTCCTCATCGGCGCGGTCGTCTGGGCCTACCTCGGGATCCTGTTCGAGTTCCTGATGGAGACGGTCGCCTGGGAGCGCTGGGAGGGGACGATCGAGTACACGTTCATGGCGCCGCTCTCGCGGGCGATGCACCTCGCCGGGCAGGGCGCGTTCGCGATCCTGTACGGGCTCCTGCGGGCGGTCTTCCTCTTCGCCGTCTGCGCGTTCCTCTTCTTCGACCTGGAGATGCCGAGCGCGCAGTTCCTGCCGGCGTTCGTCGTGCTCGTGGTCGCCTCCGTCTCCTTCATCGGGATCGGGATGATGATGTCCGTCCTCCCGCTCATCTCGCCGGAGAAGGGCACCCAGCTCGGGTTCGTCGCCCAGGGCACGCTGCTCGTCGTCTCCGGCGTCTACTACCCGGTGGACGTGCTCCCGCAGTGGATGCAGTGGATCGCGACGGTGTCACCGGCGACGTACGCGCTCGACGGGATCCGCGAGGCCATCCTCGAGGGCCAGGGCTTGACGGCGATGGGGGACGAGCTGTGGCCGCTCGCCTTGATCGGGGCCGTCTCCATCCCGCTCGGCCTGTTCGTGTTCTCGCGCGGCGAGCGGTACGCGAAGCGCCACGGGAAGCTGAAGCGGTCGGGCTGAGCGAGGGCGCCCGTGCAACACGGGGTCAGGTCCGCTTCGTTGCGGTCCTCGTCCGCTTCGCGGCTGCGTGAGCGTGTACACTCCCGCCGTCTGTGTGAGGCGACGAGGCCTCGGGCGCTTCCGCCCGGGGTCTTTTTGTTTTCCGAGGGAGGTACGAGATGGCACGACCGAGGACGCAGGCGGGGGCGGCGATGGTGCGCAGCCGCCACCGGGCGACGTCCAGCCTGGCCGCGCGGCGCGCGGTGCTGAAGCGCATCCGGGACGAGGGCATCGAGCACGTCCTCTTCTGGTTCACCGATCTCGAGGGGCACCTGAAGTCGTTCGCGATCACCCCGGCGGAGATGGAGGAGGCGCTGAACGACGGGATGGGCTTCGACGGCTCCTCGATCACGGGCTTCAACGCGATCGAGGAGTCGGACATGGTCGCGATCCCCGACCCCGCCACCTTCCAGGTCATGCCCCGCCCGCTCGACGAGCACGGCGAGCCGATCGGGGCGAAGGTCGCGCGGGTGATCTGCGACGTGGTCACGCCCGACGGCGCGCCCTACGAGGGTGACCCTCGCCACGTCCTCCGGCTGGCCCTGGAGCGTATGCGCGGCCTCGGCTTCGACGCCTTCAACGTCGGGCCCGAGCTCGAGTACTTCCTCTTCCAGGACGACCAGGGCACGCAGACCCTGGACGAGGGTGGCTACTTCGCGATGACCGCCCAGGATGCGGCGACGGAGGTCCGCAACGACACGATCGCGGCGCTCGAGGCGGTCGGGATCCCGATCGAGTACCACCACCACGAGGTCGGACCCTCGCAGCACGAGATCGACATGCGCTACGCCGACGCGCTCGCGATGGCCGACTACACGATGACCTACCGGCTGATCGTGAAGGAGGTCGCCGCTTGGCACGGCTACTACGCGACCTTCATGCCGAAGCCGCTCTTCGGCGAGAACGGCTCGGGCATGCACACGCACATGTCCCTCTTCCGCAACGGCCGCAACGCCTTCTTCGACCGGCGTGACCCCTACCACCTCTCGAAGACGGCGAAGGGCTTCATCGCCGGGCTGCTCGTGCACGCGCGCGAGATGTCGGCGGTGCTCGCCCAGTGGGTGAACTCGTACAAGCGGCTCGTGCCCGGCTACGAGGCGCCCGTGTACGTCGCCTGGTCGCAGCGCAACCGCTCGGCGCTCGTCCGCATCCCGCTGTACAAGCCGGGCTCGGAGCAGGCGACGCGGGCGGAGATCCGCTGCCCCGACCCCGCCTGCAACCCCTACCTGGCGTTCGCGGCGCTCCTGCACGCGGGCCTGGAGGGGATCGAGCGCGGGTACGAGCTGCCCGAGCCCATGGAGCGCAACCTCTACCGCCTCACCGCCGGCGAGCGGCGCGAGCGCGGGATCGTGTCCCTGCCCGAGTCCCTCGGCGAGGCGATCGAGGAGCTTGCCGCCTCCGACCTCATGCGGCGCGCGCTCGGCGAGCACATCTTCCCGCGCTACGTGGAGCTGAAGCGGAAGGAGTGGGACGAGTACCGCGTGCAGGTCACGGAGTGGGAGAAGGCCAAGTACCTGGCGGCCCTGTAGG
>DATMAP010000195.1:0-9257 GCA_035559835.1 Gaiellaceae bacterium | reverse complement strand
CCATGCGCGCAGGCGTCGCCGCGGGCCACCCCGCCACCGCCGAGGTAGGTGCGGAGATCCTCCTCGAGGGGGGCACGGCCGCCGATGCCGTCGTCGGCATGGCGCTCGCCTCGTGCGTCGCCGAGACGGTGATGAGCGGGTTGCTCGCCGGCTGCCACGCAGCTGTCTTCGACGGCTCGCGCGTGGCGGCGCTCGACGGCTTCGCCGCCGTCCCCGCGGGCGCGGGGGAGCCGGAGGAGGTGCCGGTCCCGTTCGGCGGCCAGGTGGTCGTCTACGCCCTCGGCCCCGCCTCGTGCGCCGTCCCCGGGCTGCCCGCGGCGCTCGGGGAGCTGTGGGAGCGGCTCGGCCGGCTCCCCTGGCGTCACCTCGTCGAGCCCGCGCTCGACCTCGCCCGCGCCGGCGTCGCCCTTCCCGAGATGCACGCGCGCTCGCTGGAGATGCTCGCCCCCGTCCTCGTCCGGGGCCGGGGGAAGGACCTGTTCGCGCCCTCCGGCCGCACGCTCGGCGCCGGCGAGCGCCTCCACCAGCCCGGGCTCGTGGACGCGCTCGAGGCGCTGGCCGAGGAGGGACCGGAGACCGTCTACCGCGGCTCGCTCGCGGAGGCGCTGCTGGGAGTGGACGGCGTCGTCCTCACGGCCGCCGACCTGCGCGCGTACCGCGCCCGCTGGCGCGAGCCCGTCCTCGCCGCGTTCCACGGCTACCGCGTCGCGACCAGGGGCGGGCTGTCCGGCGTGCCCGAGCTGCTCGAGCGCTTCCCGCGCCTCGCCGGCCTCTCGGAGACGGAGCGCGTGCTCGCCCTCGTCGCGGCGCTCGAGACCGCGGCGAAGGGGTCCGAGCACACGACGAACCTGGTCGCGGTGGACGGGCAGGAACGCGCCTGCGTGCTCACGCACAGCATCGGCGTAGGCGCCGGTGTTTGGGTGCCGGGGTACGACGTTCAGCTCAACAACCTCCTCGGCGAGGCAGACATCGCCTGGGGCGACCCGCAGCCCGGCGACCGCTTGGAGAGCCGGATGGCGCCCTCGCTCGCCTTCGACGCCGACGGCCTCGCGCTCGCGATCGGCGCCGCCGGTGCGACCCGGCTGCGGACAGCGCTCGCCACCGTCCTCTCCGGCGTCCTGAGCGAGGGCCTCGCACCCGAGGACGCGGTCGCCCGCCCGCGCGTCCACCCCACGCCCGAGGTCATCGACGCGGAGCCGGGGGTGGACGAGGCCGCGCTCGCCGCGCTCGAGGCCCGCGGCCGGACCGTCCGGCGCTGGGAGCGGCTCCACCACTACTTCGGCGGGGTGAGCTGCGTCGGCCGCACGGGCGCCGCCGGCGACCCCCGCCGCGACGGTGCAGCCCTCCTGCTCTGACCGCTACGTCAGCAGCAGCCCGTCGATGCGGCGCGAGGCGACGAGCATGCCGGCGAGGCCCATCCCGAGCAGGTAGGCGACGTTGACGAGCTGGAAGGCGCCGACCGTCCCCGTCGTCAGCGCGCGCACGAGCGAGATCCCGTGGTACAGCGGGAGAGCTTGCACGAGCCACTCGAGGGCCTCGGGGTAGACGCTGATCGGGTAGAAGGTTGCCGAGAAGAGGAACATGGGCAGCATCACGAGCTGGACGAGGTCGAAGTCCTGCCAGTTCCGCATCCAGGTGACCGCGGCGATGCCCGCCCCCGCGAAGCCGAAGCCGATCACGAAGCAGGCGGGCAGCGCGAGCAGTGCCCACCAGGAGTGGACGAGGCCGAGCGCCGCGATCACGACGAGGTAGGCGGCCGCGTACATGAGCGCGCGGCAGACGGCCCAGAGCGTCTCCCCCGTGGCGACGTCCTTCGGCCCCACGGGCGTGGACAGCATCGCCTCGTACACCTTCCCGTAGCGGAGCTTCCAGAAGACGTTGGTGGCGTCGTAGAACGCACCGTTCATCGCGGAGGCCGCGAGCAGGGCAGGCGCGACGAAGGCCGCGTACTCGAGCGTCCTCCCACCCAGCGCGACGTCCACGCTCCGGAACTCCTGCAGCGGGTAGACGAAGAAGAAGAGGTAGAAGAGCGGCTCGAAGAAGCCGGAGAAGAGGATCAGCCAGGTCCGCCGGTAGACCATCGCGTTCCGCTCGACCAGCAGGAGACCGCCGACGCGGGGCAGCGGGCGGGCGCGGAGATCGGCCCGGGCGGCGATCTCCGTCATCACAGGACGAGCCTCCGCCGGGTGGTGAAGAGCGCGAGCGAGAAGCCGAGCGCGACCCACGCGAGCAGGTAGAGGACGTGGACGAGCGCGCTCCCGGGGGTGACCGCCCCGAGGACGAGCTGGCGGCAGAGGTCGACCCCATGCCAGAGCGGGGTCACGTGCGCGAGCGCCTCCAGCGGTGCGGGCAGACGGCTGATGGGAAAGAACGTCCCCGAGAAGAGGAACATCGGGAGGACGACGAAGCGGAAGATCGCGACGAAGGACTGGTCGGTCTCGGTGTGTGCGGCCCAGGCGGCAAGCGGGGCGGCGTGCGCGAGCCCGACGAGCACGGCCACCGGGATGGCGAGGAGGGCGAGCGGCGACCCCACCGCCCCGAAGGCGGCGATGACGCCGAGGTACACGGTCGCGGTCATCAGCATCCGTGCGGCGATGAACGTCTGATGCCCGAGGACGACGTCCTGCACGCGGAGCGGAGTGGCGAGCATGGCGTGGTACTGGCGGCTCCACTTGATCGCGGAGAGGACGGGCCAGCTCGCCTCGAAGGCCGCGACCTGCATCGCGGTCGCCGCCAGCAGCCCCGGCGCGACGAACTCGAAGTAGTGGTACGTCGTTCCCCGGAACCGGATCTCCCCCAGGAAAGCCCCCATGCCGACGCCGAGCGCGAGCAGGTAGACGACCGGGGTGACGACGCTCGAGACGGCCGTCCCGCGCCAGACCCGTCGGTACTGGGCGAAGAAGAACTCGAGCGGGCGCAGGGCGAGAGCGAGCGAGCTCACTCGATCAGGCTCCGTCCGGTCAAGTGCAGGAAGACGTCCTCGAGCGTGCTGCGCCGGACGAGCACGCTCGCAGGGACGAGCCCGCGCTCGTGCAGCCCGTGCGCAGCCGCGTCGCCGTCGTCGGTGTACAGGAGGACGCGGTCGGGGAGCGCCTCCACCCGCCGCACGAGCCCTTCCGTCCAGTACGTGAGGTCGTCCGGGCGGCCGTCGTCGAAGCGAAGCTCGACCACCTCCCGCGTCGAGTACCGGGCGATCAGCTCGCGCGGGGAGCCTTCGGCGACGATCTTGCCCTTGTCCATGACCACCAGGCGGTCGCAGAGCTGCTCGGCCTCGTCCATGTAGTGAGTGGTCAGGAGCAGCGTCACCCCCGACTGCTTGAGGCGGTAGAGCCGGTCCCAGACGACGTGCCGCGCCTGGGGATCGAGGCCGGTCGTCGGCTCGTCCAGGAGGAGGGCATCCGGCTCGTTGACGAGGGCGCGCGCGATCGTCAAGCGCCGCTTCATTCCTCCCGAGAGCGGCTCCACCCGGTCGTCGGCGCGCTCCGTGAGCTGCACGAAGTCGAGCAGCTCGTCCGCGCGCCGGCGCAGCTCCCGGCGCGGGAGGCCGAAGTACCGTCCGTAGATGACGATGTTCTCGCGCACGGTCAGCTCCATGTCGAGCGTGTCGAGCTGGGGAACGACGCCGAGGCGGGCGCGGATCCGCACCCCGTCGCGGGCGGGGTCGAGCCCGAACACGCGCAGCGTCCCCGCCGTGACCGGCGAGACGCAGCCGATCATGCGCATGGTCGAGGTCTTTCCGGCGCCGTTGGGGCCGAGGAAGCCGAACGCCTCCCCGCGCTGGAGGTCGAAGTCGATGCTGTCCACCGCGACGAGCTCGCCGAAGCGCTTGACGAGCCCGCGGGCAAGGACCAGGGGCTCACCGCCGGCGCCGGACACGAGCAGGAACGGTAGCGGGCGCCGGCTCCGGGTGGACCTCCGGCGCGACCGCCGGTGCACCGGCGGTGTCCACCGGTGTCAGACACCGCATCCTGTCAACCCCCGAGTGAGAAAAGAGTGCGCCAATCGATCCACAACGCCACCGACCCGTCTCTGCTGGAGCGGTGCCGCCGGGCGCTCGCGGTCTCGAAGCTCGACGTGGCCGTACGGGACCTGGCCGGTGCGGACAGGGCGAGCCCGCGCCTCGCCCGGTGTCTGACACCGGGGTCACCGGGGTGCTACACGGGACGGCGCGCGCGGCGGGCGGCCTCCACGTCGGCCGCGATCTGCGCCACGAGCTCCTCCTCCGAGCCGAACGCCGCCTCGTCGCGCAGCCGCTGCCACAGCTCGACGAGGAGCCGCTGCCCGTAGAGGTCGCCGTCGAAGTCGAGCAGGTACGGCTCGATCCGCCGCTCCGTGCCGCCGTAGTGCGGGTTCGTGCCGATCGAGACCGCCGCCCGGTGGCCTCGCGCGAAGCCGGCGTAGATCCCGTAGCGGGGACAGGCGAGGTCGGGCTCGAGATGGAGGTTCGCGGTCGGGAAGCCGAGCGTGCCTCCCCGCTGGTCGCCCGCGACGACGACGCCGTCCAGCTCGAACGGCCGCCCGAGCATCCGCGCCGCCGCCACGACGTCGCCCTCGGCCAAGGCGGCCCGGATCGCCGTCGAGGAGACGCCCGGCACCTCCGGAACGACCACGACCTGGAAACCGAGCTGCTCGAGGAGCGCGAGATCGCCGGAGCGCCGTACGCCGAAGCGAAAGTCCTCGCCCGCAGCGACGACCTCGACGCCGATGGCGCGCAGGTACCGCTCGGCGAACTCCTGGGGCGGGAGCTGCTGCAGCTCCGGCGTGAAGGAGGCGACGAGGACGGTCTCGATCCCCGCCTCCGCGATCAGCTCGAGCCGACGCTCGAGCGTGGTCAGGAGCTCGACCCGGTACCCGAGCGCGATCCGGGGATGCGGGTCGAAGGTGATCACCGTCGGCGCCAGGCCGGTCGCCACGACCGCCTCGAACACGGCCCGGTGGCCGCGGTGGACGCCGTCGAAGGCACCGATCGCGACCGCGCGCGGCTGGCGCTCGACCTGGGTGGGCGCGTGCGCGATCCTCATGCGAGCCTCATGCGAGCGTCGCCTGGAGCCTCGCGAGCGCTTCCTCGGGCGGGATGACGCGCTCGGGATCGGCCTCCTCGACCGAGAAGGGCCCGATCTCCGTTCGCCGGAGCGAGCGGCAGTGGCCGCCGAGGGCGTCCGCGATGGCGCGCACGTAGGTGCCCGAGGAGACGAGGAGGTCGAGGCGGGCGACGCCCCCTGCGTACGCCTCGAGCCGCAGCTCACGGACGTGCATCGTGCGCACGGGCATCTCCACGGCGATCCCCCGGCGGTGCAACCGGTAGGCCCGCTCCCCGGCGATCTTCACCGCCGAGGCCGCCGGCACCGGCAGCCTGATCGTCCCGGTCAGCTCCGCCAGCCGCCGCTCGAGCTCCGCGGCGTCCGGTGGCTCGTGCTCCTCCACCACGGCCCCCTCGGGATCGCCGGTGGACGTCCTCGCCGCGAGGTCGACCTCGGTCACGTACCGCTTGTCGAGCCCGACGAAGCGCTGCTGGAGGCGGGTGGCGGCGCCCGAGAGGCAGAGCAGGAGCCCGCTCGCGAACGGATCGAGCGTCCCCGCGTGCCCCGTCCGCGCCCCCGTCCGGCGGCGGAGCGCGGCGACGACGTCGAACGAGGAGGGGCCGACCGGCTTGTCCACCAGGACGATCCCGCTGGGAGAGAGCCCACGCGGCGGCATCAGGCCCCGGGGTCGCTGCCGAGCTGCACCTTCACCTCCCGGACGATGAAGTCCGTGATCTCCTCCACGGAGAGGTCGCTCGAGAAGCCGGCCGCCGCCCGGTGCCCGCCCCCGCCCGCCTTGCGCGCGATCAGGCTCACGTCCACCTCGTCCACCGACGTGCGCAGGGAGACCTTCCGCGGGGGGCCGCCGTCGCGCGGCGGCTCGCGGATGAGGGCGGAGACGAGCGCGCCCTCGACCGAGCGCAGCACGTCGATGATCCCCTCCGAGTAGGGCTCGGTCGCCCCCACGGCCTCGAAGTCCTCCCGGAGGAGGTACGAGACGACGATCTCGCCCCCTTCGAGCACGCGGGCACGGTCGAGGGCCCGCGCGAGCAGCTTCAGCTTCGCGAGCTGGACGTTCTCGTACACGCCCTGGAAGACGCGGTGCACGTCGGCACCCGCCTCCACCAGGTCCGCGGCGAGCCGGAGCGCCTTGGGAGTCGTGTTCGCGTACTGGAAGCGGCCGGTGTCGGTGACGAGGGCGACGTAGAGCGCCTCGGCGATCTCCGGGGTGAGCCGCACGCCCAGCTCGCGCAGCACGTCGGCGAGCACCTCCCCGGTCGAGGACGCGTCGGGGACGATCAGGTTCACGTCGCCGAAGCGCGGGTTGTCGTGATGGTGGTCGATGTTGATCGTGAAGGGCGCCTGCTCCACGACTCCCGGCTCCGCCCCCACCCGGCTCGGGCTCGCGCAGTCGACCGCCACCAGGGTCCGCGCCGCGGCGTCCTCGGGCAAGCTCCGCCGGAGCCCCCGGTCGGGCAGCTCGAGGAAGCGGTACTCGGCGGGCAGCGGCGCGGGACCGCCGAGGAACATGACGCTGTCCTTGCCGAGCTGCTCGAGCCCGAGGTGCAGGGCGAGCAGCGACCCAAGGGCGTCGCCGTCCGGGGCCTCGTGCGAGGTGACGAGGAAGCGCCCGCGCTCCCGGAGCGCGGCCACGACCGCCGCCATGTCAGCCCGCTGCGTCATCGTCGCCGGCGTCGGGGGGCGCGAGCTCGTCGATCATCCGGGTCAGCCGGACACCCCGCTCGACCGCCGGATCGTATGCGAACGCGAGGACGGGTGTCCGCCGCAGGTGCAGCTCGCGGGCGACGCGCCCTTGGAGGACGCCGTGCGCGGCCCGCAGGCCCTCCAAGGTCCGCTCCCTCTCCCGCTCCGAGCCGAGGACGCTGACGAAGACGGTCGCCTGGGCGAAGTCCGTCGTCGCCTCCACCCCGGTCACGGTCACGAAGCCGATGCGGGGATCCTTCAGCTCCGGCAGCGCATCGGAGAGCACCTGCCGGATCGCCTCCTCGACGCGCCGCTTGCGGTTAGTCGCCAGGGACGACCACCTCCCGGTCCGCCCGCACCAGCTCGTACTCCTGCGCGCCGAGGTAGCGGACGACGGCATCGAGCAGCTCCTGCAGCTCGCGATGGCCGCTCGCCGCGCAGGCGACGGTGAGGCTGGAGCGCTGCCAGAGATCGTGGTGGCCGACCTCGGCGACCGAGGCGCCGAAGCGCTCGCGGAGCTGCGCCTTGGCAGAGGCCAGGTAGCGCCGCTTGCCCTTGAGCGACCCCGAGCCGGGGAAGTGGAGCTCGACCGTGAGGATGCCCACGTAGCCCGTCGCCATGACGTGATTCTGCCCGTCGGCGAAGAGCCGGCCGAGCGGCGTGCTTGCGTCTCCTACCCTGTGGCGGGCGGCTCGGCAGCAGCCCCCGGAGCCGCGTCGAGGCCGGTGCGCTCGATCTGCCGCGTCTCGTACACCTCGAGCACGTCGCCCTCCTTGACGTCGTTGAACCCGTCCAGGAGGATGCCGCACTCGAAGCCCTCGGCGACCTCGCGCACGTCGTCCTTGAAGCGCTTGAGCTGCGCGATCGCCGTGTCCTGCACGACGGTGCCGTCGCGGACGACCCGCACCTTCGCCCCGCGGCGAACGAGGCCGCTCGTGACCATGCAGCCGGCGATCGTGCCCAGCCGCGAGACCCGGAAGAGGGCCCGCACCTCGGCCTCGCCGAGCGTCTCCTCGGTCTCCACGGGGGCGAGCATCCCGACGAGCGCCTGCTGGATGTCGTCGGTGAGCTGGTAGATGACGCGGTAGGTGCGGATGTCCACGCCCTCGCGCTCGGCGAGCGCGCGCGCGTCGGCGCTGGGGCGGACGTTGAAGCCGACCACGAGCGCGTTCGACGCCGAGGCGAGGTTGACGTCGTTCTCGGTGATCCCGCCGACCCCGGTGTGGATCACGTTCACGCGTACCTCCGGGTGCTGGATCTTCTGCAGCTCGCCGACGAGGGCCTCGACCGAGCCCTGGACGTCGCCCTTGAGGACGATGTTCAGCTCCTGCACCTCGCCCGCCTGCAGATCGGCGTGCAGGGTCTCCAGCGACACCCGCCGCCGCGGCCGCTGCGCGAGCTGCTCGCGGCGCAAGCGCTCGGCGCGGACCTGGGCGAGGTGCTTCGCCTGGCGCTCGTGCTCGACCACGCGGGCGAGCTCGCCGGCGCCGGGGGGGTGGTCGAAGCCGAGCACCTCGACCGGATCGCCCGGCCGCGCCTCGAGCACGCGCTCGCCGCGGTAGTCGTACAGCGCCCGCACCCGGCCGGAGGCATCCCCGGCGACGATCGCGTCTCCGACCCGCAGCGTGCCGCGCTGCACGAGCACGGTCGCCACCGGCCCGCGTCCGACGTCGAGGCGCGACTCGATGACGACCCCCGACGCCTCCGCGTTCGGGTTCGCGCGCAGGTCGAGCTCGGCGTCGGCGACGAGCAGGATCCGCTCGAGCAGGTCGTCCAGGTTCGTCTTCTGCTTGGCCGAGACCTCCGAGAACTGGGTCGTCCCGCCCCACTCCTCGGGCTGGAGCCCCTCGGCGGCGAGCTCGCTCTTCACCCGGTCCGGGTTCGCGTCCGGGACGTCGATCTTGTTGATGGCGACGACGATCGGGACGCCCGCAGCCCGCGCGTGCGAGATCGACTCCTTCGTCTGCGGCATCACGCCGTCGTCGGCGGCGACGACGAGCACGGCGATGTCCGTCACCTTGGCCCCCCGCGCGCGCATGGCGGTGAACGCCTCGTGGCCCGGCGTGTCGAGGAAGGTGATCTTCCGTCCGTCCACCTCGGCCTGGTAGGCCCCGATGTGCTGGGTGATGCCACCGGCCTCCGTCTCCACCACGGAGGCCCGCCGGATCGCGTCCAAGAGGGTCGTCTTCCCGTGGTCGACGTGGCCCATGATCGTCACCACCGGCGGTCTCGGGACGAGGTCCTCCTCGCGATCCTCGAACTCCCCCGGCTCCAGCTCCTCCTCGGCCGCGTGCCTGATCGTGATCTCGCGCCCCAGCTCGGAGGCGATCAGCTCCACCTCCTCGTCCGTGAGCGACTGCGTCGCCGTGCGCATCTGCCCGAGCGCCATCAGGATCTTGATCAGCTCGGGCATGGGGACGCCGAGCGCCTGCGAGAGGTCCTTGACGGTGACCCCGGACTCGACCGTGACGGGCCCGCTCGGCGGGGCGGCCGGGGCCTGGCGCGGCCCGGGCGCGCCGCTGCGGTCGCGCG
>DATMAP010000194.1:0-3576 GCA_035559835.1 Gaiellaceae bacterium | reverse complement strand
CCCGAGCTGCAGGCGCTCTACGAGTCGATCCTGCGCCAGGACCCGGCGATCCGCGGAGAGGCGCGGCCGCCGTCGGAGGGGATCCCGCCCGCGGCGGCCGCCGGCCCGCCGTCGCCCCCCGCGGAGCGGAGGGAGCCGCGGAGCGAGCGCAAGTTCGCCACCGCCCTGTTCGCCGACCTCGTCGGATCGACGGCGCTCGCCGAGCGCGAGGACCCCGAGGTCGTCCGGTCGGTCGTGGGGCGGGCGTTCGAGCGGCTCGTCCGCGAGATCGAACGGTACGGAGGGGTCACGGAGAAGTTCGTGGGCGACGCGGTCCTCGCGATCTTCGGTGTGCCGACGGCGCACGAGGACGATCCCGAGCGGGCCATCCGGGCCGCGCTCGACATGCAGGCTTCCATCGCCGAGCTCAACCGCGAGCTCGCCGCCGAGCGCGGGCTCGAGCTCTCCGTGCGGATCGGGATCGAGGCCGGCGAGGTGCTCGTGGAGCTCGACCGGGTGACGGGGTCGCGGGAGCGGATGCTGACCGGTGACGCGGTCAACACCGCGGCGCGCCTGCAGGCGGCGGCGGACCCCGGGCAGATCATCGTCGGCCCCAGGGCGCGCGCGGTGGCGGAGGGGGCGATCGGGTTCCGGGCCCTCGGGCCGCTGTCGCTCAAGGGGAAGGCCGACCCGGTGGAGGCCTGGGAGCCGGTGGGAGCTCGGACGCGGATCGGCGGCGAGCGCCCGCCGGCCCGCGTTCGCGCGCCGCTCATCGGCCGTGACGAGGAGCTGGCGTTGTTGGAGCAGACCTTCCGGCGGGTGGCCTCGGAGGGGCGGCCGGGGCTCGTGACGATCTTCGGGCCGGCGGGCGTCGGGAAATCCCGGCTCGCCTCCGAGCTGGAGCGGTCGCTCGCCGGTCGGGCCCACTGGAGGAAGGGCCGATGCCTCGCCTACGGCGGCGCGTCGTACTCGGCCCTGGCCGACGCGATCAAGGCCGAGTGCGAGATCCTCGAGGACGACACGGCCGACGTCGTGGAGGCCAAGGCGGCCCGGACGGTCGAGCGGATGCTGGGCCCCTCGGACGTCGGGCCGGCCATCGAGGCGCTCGTTGGCTCCGGTTCGGCGCACGGACTGAGCCGCGAGGAGCTGTTCGACGCGTGGCGGAGGTTCCTCGAGCGGATGGCCGCGGCCGCGCCGCTGGTCCTCCAGCTCGAGGACCTTCACTGGGCGGACGAGGGGCTGCTCGACTTCGTGGAGCACGTCGCGGACTGGGCCGAGGGGCCCCTGCTCGTGCTGACGCTGGCTCGACCCGAGCTCCTCCAGGCCAGGCCGGCGTGGGGGGGCGGCAAGCGCAATTACGCCGCCGTGTACCTCGACCCGCTCTCGCCCGAGGAGACGCGGACGATGCTCGAGGCGCTGCTCCCCGCCGGCCTGCCCGATGCCGTCTCCCGGCTGATCGTGGAGCGCAGCGAGGGGTATCCCCTGTTCACCGAGGAGGTCGTGGGGATGCTCATCGACCGGAGGCTGCTCGTCTCCGACGGCAGGGGCGGCTGGACGTTCGAAGGCTCGCCCGAGGCGATCGAGGTCCCCCCCTCGGTCCAGGCGCTCATCGCCGCCCGCATCGACGCGTTGCCCACCGACGAGAAGGCGATGCTGCAGGACGCGGCCGTCGTCGGCCGCACCTTCTGGCTCGGCGCCGTGCGTCGTCTGTCGGACGTCGATGGCGACACGGCGAAGCGGACGCTCGGACGCCTGCGGGTGAAGGAGTTGCTCGTGGCCCGGGAGGCCGCGACCTTCTCCGGCGAGACGGAGTACCAGTTCCGCCACGTCCTGATCCGCGACGTCGCGTACGAGTCCCTCCCGAAGGGGGTCCGCGCGCGCAAGCACGTCCAGGTGGCCGACTGGGCGAAGGAACAGGCCGGCCAGAGGAGCGACGAGACCGCGGCGCTCCTCGCCACGCACCTCTGCGAGGCGTTGCGCTACCGCGACGAGCTCGGGGAGCGGGAGGACCTCGACCTGGTCGGCGAGGCGTGGCGGTGGAGCCGGGCGGCCGGACGGCGCTCGCTCGTGCTCTGGGAGCATCGCGCGGCCGCTCACTGGTTCCGGCTCGCGGCCGACCTCGGCGAGCGGGCCGGCCGGCCCGCGGAGGAGCGGGCCGCGGACCTCGAGTCGTACGCGCGCGCCGCCGAGGCCGTCGAGTCCTACGGGGTCGTGGCGGAGGCCTCGGAGCGGGCGCTGGACCTGTACCTGGAGCTGGGGCGCGACGCCGACGCGGGGAGGGTCGAGGCGTGGCTCGCCCACGTCGCGTTCCAGTCGGGGGACGAGGCCGGCACGGTTCGGTGGGCGGAACGCGCGCTCGCCCGCCTCGAGCCGCTGGGGGACGGTCGGGACCTGGCGCTGGCCCTCGTGTACCTCGGGTGGTACCGCCACCGGACCGGCCACGACGATGAGGCGGAGCCCTTGCTGGCGCGCGCCGTCGCCGTGGCCGAGCGGGTCGGCGACCCCGTGGTCAGCGGCGAGGCCATGCTCGCCCTCGGGATGCTCACGTACAAGTCGGGGCGGACCGCGGAGGGGATGGCGCTGCTCGGATCGGCGCTCGAGGTGGCCCGCCGCGGGCGCGACCTGCCGTTCCTGCTCCGGGCGCTCCTCGTGGTCTCGGAGGCCGAGCAGCTCGTGGAGGGCGACTACGAGCGGGCGGCGAGCCTCGTGCGCGAGGGCGCCGACCTGGCCAAACGCGCCGGGCACGTCGGGCAGATCGCGTGGATGCAGGGGAACCTCGCGGACTACCTGGTGGACATGGGGAAGCTTGGCGAGGCCGAGCCCTGCGCGCGCGAGGGGCTGGAAGCCGCCCGGGTGACGGGCGAGGTGGCGCGGACCGGCTACAGCCTCCTGATGCTGGCCTGGATCCTCACCCTCCGGGACCGCCTGGACGAGGCGGAGGCGCTCCTGACCGAGGCCGGTCCGGTGCTGGCACAGATGAGGGAGACCTACCACGAGGGGTGGGCAGCCCTGATCGCGGGGACGATCGCGGGCGCCCGCGGCGACGCCGCGGCGGCCCAGCGGATCTTGCTGGAGGGCGCGCGGGAGGCCACCGGCCGGCTCGAGGCGTGGGCGGGCCAGCCGTTGCTGACCGAGTGCGTGCGTTCGCTGGTGCGGGACGGTCGCCCCGAGGAGGCGCGGCGCTTCCGCGACGAGCTCGCCCGCATCGCCGAGGCCTCCATCCCGACGCGGACGTTCGTCGCGTGGGTGGATGCGCTGATCGAGGCCGACGCGGGCCGCGCCCGGGAGGCCCTCCTCCGGGTCGCCGACGAGCTCTCCCGGCTCGGGCGTCGGCTCGACCACGGCCGGTGCCTCGAGGATCTCGCGGCCCGGGAGCGAGCCCTGGGCCTCGATCCGCGGTCGACCCTCCTCCGCGCACGGGAGGTGTTCGAGTCGTGCGGCGCCGCGTTGCACGTGCGCCGACTCGACGACGCCACGGGCCAGCCGCTCTGAGCGGCCGGCGGGCTACCGGTCCTGGCCGGTCCGCTCTCGCAGTCGGCGCTCGGCCTCGCGCAGCTCCGGCGTGAGCGCGTCTCCGAAGTCCTCGTCCTCGAGGAC
>DATMAP010000193.1:0-4947 GCA_035559835.1 Gaiellaceae bacterium | reverse complement strand
CCCGCCGCTCGCCGCGCGGCTCGCCCGCGCCGAAGGCGTCGAACCGGCGCATCACGACGGGCGCGCGCTCGCGCTCGAGCCGCCGGCATGGCTCGCCGGCCTGCGCGCGTCCTACGAGCGCGACCTGCGCCAGGCGGGCGGTCGGAAGACGCTCGTGCGTTTCCTCGCGGACAAGCTGCTGGTCGCGGTCGCAGCACCGCTCGTCGCGGTGCTGCCGTATGCCGCCGCGACGGCCCGGCTGCCTTCGGCCGGCGTCCTGCTCCTGCTCGCGCTTGCTGGATTCTTCATCCCCGATCTTCTGCTCCGCTCGGAGGTCAAGCGCCGCCGGGAGGCGATCTTCCTCGACCTCCCGGAGGCAATCGCGGTGCTCGCCCTTGCGCTTGGCGCCGGGCAGTCGCTCCGGCAGGCGCTCGAGCTCGCCGCCCGCGACTGCCCCGGCCCGCTCGGCGAAGAGCTCACTCGCGCGCTCTCGCTCGCCCGCCGAGAACGCTCGCTCGGCGAGCGCGAGGCGCTCGCCCGCGTCGCCCGCGGGGCGGGCGAGCCAACCTTCGCCCGCTTCTCCGAGCTGCTCGCCGCGAAGGAGAGCCCGTATCTCGACTTCCTCCGCCAGCAGGCGCGCGAGGCGCGCGCCGAGCAGAACCGCTACTTGGAGCGCGCCGCCGACCGCGCCTACCTGGCCATGCACGCGCCGATCGCGCCTCTGCTGGCCGTGCTTGTGCTCCTGCTCGCCTACGGCTTCCTTCGTTTCCTTGCCCAGACCGTCTAGCGCATGAAGGGGGTGACCACCATGCTCGACGCGATCTTCTTCCGGCTTCTCGAGGCGGCCGAGCGGATCCGCCGCGAGGAGCGCGGCGACAGCCTCGTCAACTGGGTCGTGCTCGCGGTCGGCCTGGCCGCAGCTGGAGCCGCGCTCGTCGCGCTGCTCAAGCCCGCGATCCAGGACGGCGGCCAGACGATCGTCGACTTCATCTCTGGCTCCGGCTAGGACGATGTCCGCGCTTCGACGCCGGCTCGCCTACGAGCGCGGCGACGCGCTCATCGAGGCGCTGTTCGCGCTCGCGCTCGTCCTGCTCGTGGTCGCCGTCGGCGCGCATGCGCTCGCCTACGCGCACGCGCGCTCCGTCGCTACCGCCGCCGCACAGGACGGCGCTCGCGCGGCCGCCGCGAGCGGCCCTGAGGCAGGAGTCGCCCGAGCGAATGCGATCTTGGCCGCTGCAGGCGGCACCGGCAGAGACCTCCACGCCAGCGCCCACGAGCGGAGCGACGAGGTCACCGTCAGCGTCGCGGGCGAGGCGCCCCGGCTCTTCTCGTTACCGCTCCTACTGCCCGCGGTGCGGGCGAGCGCCAGCCTCCCGCTCGAGCGCTACCCGGCCGCGGAGGCGGCACCATGAGGCGCCTCATTTCGCGGGTGCGCGCTGAGAGCGGCCAGGCGCTCATCTCCGGGCTAATGCTGCTCGCGGGCGTTCTCATCCCGCTGCTCTTCCTCGTCCCCTTGTTCGCGCGGGTCGAGCAGGGGCGGCTCGCCGCCGAGCAGGCGGCTCGCGACGCGGTGCGCGCGGCGGTGCAGTCGCCCTCGGCGACCGCGGCCGCGGATGCCGCAGAGCAGGCGGTCGCGCGCGCACGGACGCAGACGGGAGAGCCGCTCCAGCTCACGCTCGAGGGCGAGTTCGCCCGCGGCAATGTGCTCCACGCTCGCGTCCGCTCCGAGGTCGCGCTCGCCAGCATCCCGCTCTTCGGCGCCATCGGGACCGTCGAGGTCGCAGGCGACGCGGCGGCGCCCGTCGACCGCTACCGCAGCCTTCTCACCTCGCCCGTGCCATGAGCGCGCGTGTCCACGAGCGCCTGAGCGACGAGTCCGGCGCGGTACTAGTGGCGGGGCTCCTGCTCGCGCTGTCCCTGCTGCTGGTCATCGGTGCCGCGGTCGACATCGGCCGCGCCTTCATCGACCGGCGCGAGCTCGTCTCCATCGCCGACGGCGCCGCCCTGTCGGGGAGCCAGGCGATAGATCTCGAAGAGCTCCATGCCGGCCGCGTGGCGCTCGACCCCGACGAAGCGCGAGCGACGGCCCTCGCCGTACTCGAAACCGAGCCGAAGCTACGAGCCCGCGCGAGCGCCAGCGCTGCCTCCGTCGAGGTGGAAGTCGAACGCGAGATCCCGACGGTCCTCTTACGGCTGGTCGGCCTCCCCACCCTGACCGTGAGGGCGGAGGCGACTGCGGAGCCGCGAGCACCATGAACGCGAGACGAGAAGCCGGAGCAGCAGCGGTCGGCGCGCTGGTCTTCCTCGCGGCGGGCCTCCGACTTGACACCGGCAGCGCCGAGCTTGCGCGACTCGCCGTCCTCGGGTCGGCGCTTGGCGCGATCGCGGCTATCGACCTCGCGCAGCACCGGGTCCCCAACCGGATCGTGATGCCGGCATCGCTTGCCTGCGCTGGGTTACTCGCAGCCGAAGATGTTGATCCCGAGCGGGTACTCGGTGGGCTTGGCCTCGTCGCGCTCATGCTCGGCCTCGGGCTCGTGTGGCCCGCCTCGTTCGGCATGGGAGACGTCAAGCTCGCCTTGCTTCTGGTCCTCGGACTGCCGGGGCTCGCGGCGCAAGCCCTGCTCCTTGGACTCGTCCTCGCGGCAGCGTTCGGCGCGCTGCTCGTCGTCCGGCGAGGACGCGCGGCCACACACGAGGCGCTGCCACTCGCGCCGTTCCTGAGCTGCGGCGCCGTCTTGGCGGTCATGCTGTGACGCTTGCGGCGGCGCTCTGCCGATCCCTTCTGACCGCCGTCTCGCTCGGCGCCCTGGCCGCGCTCTGGCGATACCGGCCCGAGTGGCCGGATCTGCCGGATTCGCTCGCCTCCCCGGTTACAACGGCGCTGCTTCAGCAGCTGGCCGCCATCGCAGCCTGGATGCTCGCCGCGGTCCTCGCAGTCCTCCTCCTGGCCCGCAGCTTCCGTAATGAGCAAGCGCGACGCTTGGTTGACCGGCACGGTTCGCGCCTCAGCGTCCGCATCGGTTCCTCGAGACGCGGATCACAGCCTTCCTCTCTTCACCCGGCCGGGGTGGAGGCGAGGCTGGTCGTCGCCGCTCCGCACGAGGTCGCTTCAAAGCCACCCGGCGACGAGGTCAGCCCGATCACCGCCGACCCCGCCCCGGCAGAACGCCCCCTCATCGCGCTGCTCGGTCCACTTACGATCCACGGCGCAAAGCAGAGTCGTCGCGGTCTTCGCGCCCGCGCTCTCGAGCTGATCGCCTTCCTCGCGCTCCGGCGCGAGGGCGCCCAGCGCGACGAGATCCTCGAGGCGCTCTGGCCCGGAGAGGACCCGAGGCGAAGCCGCCACCGCCTCTACCAGGCCGTCCGGGATGCGCGCCGCCTGCTCGGCGATGCCGTCTCGAGTGAGCGCGATCGGTACTGGCTCGAGCGTGACCGGGTTCGGGTGGACGTGGATGAACTCGACGAGCTCGTCGACAAGGCGCGCCGAGCGCGTCGGGACACGCGCGCAGAGCTTCTGGAGCGAGCGCTCATGCTCTTCCGCGGTGAGCCTCTCGCGGGGTGCGATTACGTGTGGTCGGAGGGGGAGCTGCGAAGGCTAGGTGCCACCTACGTCGAGCTTCTCAAGCGTGTTGGGCGCGCTCGTCTCGAGAGAGGCGATCCTCAAGCGTCTCTCGCGGCCGCAGAACGGGGGCTCGTGGTCGACGCGCTGGACGAAGACCTATGGCGGCTTGCATTGGAGGCGGAGGGAGCGCTTGGGCTACGTGAAGCAATCGACGAACGTTATGGCCGGCTGCGCGACCTCCTTCACGAGCGGCTGGCGCTAGAGCCAGCGAAGGAGACCCGCGCGCTCTACCTTCGGCTGCTCGGTCAGGGCTGAGGGGCGCGCACTCGACGTCGTCGCCCGGCGCCGCATCCGGGGTCGAGCTAACGTCGAGCAGTATGGCGTCCGATCCCGGTCCTATCGTTCAGTACGTGAGCCGCACCGGCCGGACGTGGGGCCGTCCGGTCCAGGTCCCCTGTGACCGGCGGCGCTTTATAGGACGTGCCTCTGGCTGGCTCACGCTTGGCTGCCGGCACGAGACGGCGCCGGGCGCAGTGCCCGCGCACCTCGCCGCGCGCTCGCGCCGCGACGCGCACGAGGAGCCACGGGCATGATCGAGACGGACCTCAACCGCGACGCTCTCGTCGCGCGCATCGACGAGCTTCTCGAGGCGCGCTATCGCTCCGGCGACCTCGGTAACGTCGACGATCCGCTCGCCGAGACGGTCTACATCCTGCTGAGCCATCAAACGCGGGAGCTCGTCTACCGGCGCTTGTTCGCCGAACTGCGCCGCCGCTACCCCCGATGGCTCGACGTGCTCGCGGCGCCTGAGGAGGAGCTGGCTGGCCTGCTCCAGCCCGGTGGCTTCTTCCGGCAGCGCGCCGCGAAGCTGAAGGAGCTGCTCGCCGCGGTCGAGGCCGCAAACCGCGAGCGCGGCGTCGGGCCGGCCGCGGATCCGGCTGGCGACCTGACGCTTGACTTCCTCCGCGACATGAGCGACGCCGAGGCCGAGAGGTTCCTGGTCTCCTTACCAGGCGTCGGGCCGAAGACGGCGCGGTGCGTGCTCTCCTACTCGCTCGCTCGCGCGACTTTCGCCGTCGACACGCACGTGCACCGCATCTTCACCCGCCTGGGGCTGGTCGAGTCGAACGGACGGAAGCGCGACCATGACCCCTTCCAGGAGGTCGTGCCCGAGCGGATGCGCAAGCGCCTCCACGTCAACCTCATCCACCACGGCCGCGCCGTCTGCACGTCACAGCGGGCGAAGTGCGGCGAGTGCGTCCTCGTCTCGTTTTGCGGCCGCGGCCGCGAGGCGGTCGGCAAAGACACGGAGCGGCCAGTCGCAGTCGACCTCTTCGCCGGCGCTGGCGGGATGGGCCGCGGGTTCCGGGAGGCGGGATTCCGCGTTGCACTGGCGGTCGAGG
>DATMAP010000192.1:0-3243 GCA_035559835.1 Gaiellaceae bacterium | reverse complement strand
TCTCGTTCGAGCTCCTGCGCGACCTGCGCGGGGTGGTAGGGCAGTTCGGCTCGAACCTCGCCCCGAGCGGCCGCATCGAGACGCTCCTCTGGGAGCAGAACCAGCTCGTCCGCAGCGTCGAGCGCGGAGTCCTCCTCCTCTCGCGCTCCGGCTGGCACCCCGGCGCTCGGTATGCGGCCGCCGAGCTCGGGGCCGCCGGCTGGGGCGTGGGGTTCTAGTGGCGCCCGAAGAAGGGACGATCGCCGTCTTCCCGACCGAGAGCCCGCTGCCGGCGCTTGGGCTGCTCCTCCCGCTCGACGAGATCCCGCATGTCCACGTCCTCGCCCGCTCGCCCGAAGACCTGCAGGCGCTCCGCGAGTACCTCCTCCTGCCGAGCACGCGGCGGGCGCTCGCGGACGCGCTCTTCGACGCGCTGGACGAGCTCGAGGAGTGGGGCTAGCCCGAGAGACGGCTCCGCGCGAGACCCTCGACTCCGGGACGCCACTCCGGCTCGCGCTCGAGTAGCTCGCGAGCAGCGCGTATCCGCCGGCCTACTGTTGCGTGCGACCAGCCGGGTCGCCGGCGGTAGATGAGGTCGTGGGCGGACGTGCCGAGAATCCGCGCCTCTTCGACCTGGACAGCGGCCCATAAAACCTCGTCCTTGCCCGGGTCGTTGGCCCGCCTCCGCGTCTTGTGCCGAAACCCGATGTCCTCGAGTTCCCAGCCCTGAAACTCGAGGACGCGCAGGAGGCGGGCGAAGTCGCCGTCGTACTCTGCCAGCCGCGCGTGCAACCACCGCGCCGACTTCCGGCGCCGCTCACGTTTCTGAAAACTCGAGTGGCTGGCAACACTCATATCGAGTTCCCTCCGGGCATGAGCAGTCACCGTGGGGCCCAAGTCTACGACCGGCCCCTGATGGTACGGCTCTTGTCGATCGAGGAGACGGCTGGGATCCTCAACGTCTCGCGGAGGACCGTCCTGCGCCTGCTCGACGCCGGACAGCTCGCCCGGGTCCGGATCGGCCGACGCGTCCTCGTCGCGCCCGAGTCGCTCGCCCACTTCATCGCGCGCCAGCGCGAGGGCGTCCCGTGAACGACGAAGCGGCCCGGCAAGGCCGCTCCGACACCAACTCGCTGCTCGCAGACTACCAGGGGGCGCGGATCGCGGTCCTCCAGGCACTCGAGGCGCTCGAGGCCGGCGACCAGTGGCTCGCGGTCGACCTCCTGCTCGAGCTCGCCGACGAGCTCGACGAGGCGCCGGTCGCCCACCGCTGCGAGTGCACGCACTGCGGCCAGCGCTTCGAGTGGCCGGGCCTGCTCGACGCGCACCATGTGCGCGGCTGCCCGGCTCTGCTCCGGCGCGTCAGGTGGGCGGCGTGAACCTTCCCGGCCCCCTGTGGTGGCTCGAGCGCACGTCCGACCTGCTCGGCGAGGGCGAGCCTCCCCCGCTGCGCTGGCTCGTCGACCGGCTCCTGCTCGAGCAGACGATCGGCGTCGTCCAGGGCAAGCCGAAGGTCGGGAAGTCGTGGCTCCTACTCGAGCTCGGCCTCGCCATCGTCACGGGTGAGCACGCACTAGGACGCTTCAAGGTCGCGGAGCCCGGCCCCGTCATCCTCGTCATGGAGGAGTCCGGCCGCGAGGCGTACTGGCGCCGCGCGGACCGCCTCGCCCGCGGGCGCGCGCTCGAAGCAGGGAGCCTGCGCGAGCTCTACTTCGCCGCGAACGTGGGAGTCCGTCTGAACGACGCCGCATGGAAGGAGCGGTTGCTCGACGCGGCGAAGGCATGCGAGGCGCGAGCCGTCCTGCTCGACCCGCTCGCCCGGCTCAAGGGCGGAACCACCGACGAGAACAGCCAGCTCGAGATGGGGGCCGTGCTCGACTACCTGCGCGAGCTCCGGCAGGCCGGCCCGAGCGTCGTCTACGTCCACCACGTCGGGCACGAGGGGACGAGGCAGCGCGGGACGTCCGATCTCGAGGCGTACTGGGAGTCAAAACTCGAGCTCACGGCGAAGCAGGACGGCTCGACCGAGCTCCGCGCGCGGCATCGGGAGGCGGCTGACAGTGAGCCGATCGTCTACCGCGTCCTGCATGACGCAGCGACGAGCACGACCCGCCTCTCGTGCGACGCCGCCGGCCGCGATTACCGCACCGACGTGCTCAGGGTCCTGAACGCGGACGGGCACACGGCGGCCGAGATTGCCAAGGAAGTCCGCGCACGGCGAGAGACGGTGGAGGACGTGCTCGACACCCTCGTCGTCGAGGGCATCGTTGAGAAGGTCGTCGGAGCGCCCGGTCGGAGCCCGAAGGCCGTCACCTTCCACTCGTCCCGCGCCGTGGGACGAGTCGGGACGAGTGAGGTTGAGACGACGAGTCCCGGCACTCGTCCCGCCTTAGAGAAAGGCGGGCCGGACGAGTGGCCGTCGGACTCGTCCCGAGACCCGGACGAGTGCCAGGATGACCTGCTCGCCGAGGCCGAGCGCATCGCGGCGAAGTACGGCCGGCCGAGCGCCCTCGATGAGGACATCCGCCAGGCCGCGGAGCATGCCCGATGACAGGGGGGGGTGTCCGTGCTGACGACCGCGCGTACCTCCCCGTTGGTAGGCATTCGCGAGAAACATTGTGAGCGGTGAGGAGGCCACGCGGGCATGTGCGGCTTGCGGGGAGCCGCTCCCGCCGTATGCGGGTCGCGGGCGGCCGCGGAGGTTCTGTCGGGGCTGCTCGCCTGGGCCGGGGCGGAGTCGGCGCGCGCCTGGCGGAAGGCGGAGGCGCTCGAGCGCCTGGCGGTGCTGGTGGACGAGGGGCAGCGGACGGGGGAGATCTACGCGCATGGCGGCCGACGCCAAGCAGTGGCAGAAGTAGCCGAGACATTCGGCAACGCTCTGAATCCGAGCGTTGATCGTCGCCAGACTGCCGTCGCCTCTGCCGCCAAGACGATTGCGGAGGCTCTCGGCAAGCCCGAGCAGTCCAGCTCTATGCGACGCCGCATCGCCGAGGGCCGCTCGCTCGCCCGCACCGGCGCTGTCGCGGAGGCGTGGGCGGAGCTGCGAGGGGCGACGTGAGCGATCTCCTGACCACGCGCGAGGTCGCGGCGCTCCTGCGCGTGAGCACGGAGACGGTCCTCCGCTGGCATCGCGCCGGCAAGCTCCCGGGAGGGCGTCGGCTCGCATCGAGCGTGCTCCGCTTCGACCGCGGCGAGCTCGAGGCGTGGCTCGAGGGGACGAGGCCGCAGCCGACCCTTGTCGCGGTCCGGTCGGAGGAGTACGCT
>DATMAP010000191.1:0-48515 GCA_035559835.1 Gaiellaceae bacterium | reverse complement strand
ATCCGCACGGCTCCGGCCGCCGCCGCCTCCAGCGCGAGGCGCTCCTCCCCGGTGCGCGGGGCGGGGACGAAGAGCGCAGCTTCGGCGAGCGCACGCGCCCGCTGCTCGGCCGTCCGGGCCAGGCGCACGTGCACCCGCGAGCGGGCCCGGCGCGGCGCCGAGGGGCGGACGGTGAGCGGGCGGGTGTGCAGGAGAACGAGCTCCCAGCCGGTCAGCTCGTCGAGGAGCCGCGCGAGCGACCGCACGAGCGGGCGGCTCGCGACGTCGAGCTCGACCGCGATCAGCTCGCGCTTCCGGCCGGGCCGGAAGAGCGTCGTGTCCACGCCCAGCGGCACGAGCGCGTACTCGCCCGGGAAGCGCTCCGCCGCCGCCTCGGCCGTCGCCGGCGAGGTGGCGAGGAGCGCGTCGACGCGCGCGCGCAGGAGGTCACGCCGCGCCCGCCGCGGCGGGTAGGTGAGGCGCTCGGGCGAGAAGAAGGTGGCGGCGGTGAGCGCGTGCGTGGAGGTGAGCGCGAGGTAGGAGAGGCTCGGCAGGCCGGGCTCGAAGCCGTGGACGACGTCGTACGCGCCGCGGGCGAGAGCGGCCCGCAGGTTCGCCCGCACGGCGACGGGGATCCCGAGGTGGGTGCGACGGGAGAGCGGGATCGAGGGGCCGACCGCGATCACCTCGCCGCCGCCGCCGCGCTGGAGCGCGCGCCGGCCGGCGAGGAGGTCGCGCGCGCGGGAGGAGGGCGCGAGCACCGTCACCTCGTGCCCCAAGCCCCGGAGGGCCTCGGCGGCGCCGGCGACGTGCGCGTTCACCTCGTGCGGCTGCGACCACGCGAAGGGCGTGACGAAGCAGATGCGCAGGCTCACGGTCGGGCGAGTGTAGCCCGGCCCGCCCCGGCTCCGGGGGCGCCGCCGCCGCGTTACAGGCCGGGCGGCCGGCGTCTGAGCACGAGCCGCTCCCCGGGCACGGGCGGCTCCACGCGGACGCCCTCGACCGGGCCACGCGAGGCGACCAGCTCGACGCCGTCGAGCTCGGCGAGCACGCGAACCGCGTGCTCCTCGGCGGCCGCGCTCGAGAAGCGACCCAGGACCGGGACGAGGAAGTAGCCGAGGCCGGCCAGGATCCAGAGCGCGGCCAGCGCCTTCACGAACGTGTCGCTCGCAGGCTCCGTCCACACGCCGGTCACGGACAGCCCCGCGGCGAGGGCGGCGAGCACCCCTGCTGCGCCCGCGAGCCGGACGAGGAGCGGGCCGCGCGCGAGGAGGAGCCCCGTCGTCGAGACGAGCCCCGCGAGCAGCGCGAGCACCGAGGACCAGGCCAGCTTCACCTCGGTCTCGCCGTCGCCGTCGCCGACGAACCGCCAGACCGCCCAGAGGACGAGCGCGAGGGAGACCGGCGCCGCCGCGACCACGGCCCACGCGACCGCTCGCGCCCTGCCCCGATCGGCGAGCGCGAGCCCGGAGAGCGCCGTCCCGCCGGTGTAGAGCAGCGCCGCCAGGGTGGCGAGGATGCGCCAGTCGGTGTCCGAGAAGTCGCCGCGGAGGACGGCGGCGAGGGCGACCGCTGCGGCGGCGACGAGGATCGCCGCCGCCCCGATCCAGAACACCCGGCCGGGCCGGAGGCGGTTCATGCCCCCGTGGCCGCCTTCGGCTTCCGGAACGCGTTCTTGGCGATGAAGCGCTCGATCTGCTCGCGGGCCTCGTCGTCGCGGATCTGCTTCGGGGGCGACTTCATCAGGTAGGCGCTCGGAGCCTCCAGCGCGCCTGCGATCCCGTTGTTCAGGGCGAGCTTCGCCAGCCGGACGGCGTCGATGACGATGCCCGCCGAGTTGGGCGAGTCCCAGACCTCGAGCTTGAGCTCGACGTTGAGGGGGACGTCTCCGAAGGCGGAGCCTTCCATGCGGATGTAGGCCCACTTGCGATCGGTCAGCCAGGGGACGTAGTCGGAGGGCCCGACGTGGACGTTCCGCTCGCCGATCTCGTAGTCGAGCATCGAGGTGACGGCGTTCGTCTTCGAGATCTTCTTCGACTCCAGCCGGTCGCGCTCGAGCATGTTCAGGAAGTCCGAGTTCCCGCCCACGTTGAGCTGCATGGTGCGGTCGAGGCGGACGCCGCGGTCACGGAAGAGGGTGGTCAGCGCACGGTGGGTGATGGTCGCCCCGACCTGCGACTTGATGTCGTCGCCGATGATGGGGACGCCCGCGTCCTCGAAGCGCTTCTGCCAGTAGCGCTCCCGGGCGATGAAGACGGGCATGCAGTTCACCATCGCCACCCCGGCTTCGAGGATCTGCTCCGTGTACCACTTCGTCGCCGCTTCGGAGCCGACCGGAAGGTAGTTGACGACGACGTCCGTCCCGGTCTCCTTCAGGATCCCGACGACGTCGTCGGTGGAGCCGGGCGCCTTCTCGACGACCTGGGAGAGGTACGTGCCGAGGCCGTCGTGGGTCATCCCGCGGGCGACCTTGACGCCCGTCTTGGGGACGTCGGCGAACTTGATCGTGTCGTTGGGGTGCGCCCAGATGGCGTCGGCGAGGTCGAGGCCGACCTTCCCCTTGACGACGTCGAAGGCGGCCACGAACTCGATGTCCGAGATGTGGTAGCCGCCGAGATCGACGTGCATGAGGCCGGGGACGCTCGTGCCGTCCTCGGCGTCTCGGTAGTAGTGCACGCCCTGGAGCAGGGCGTTGGCGCAGTTGCCCACGCCGATGATCGCGACGCGCACCTTGTCCTGCGGGCGCTTGGGGCTTTTCGAGGCGCTGCGAGTGGCCATTGCTTCCTTCCTGTCGCCGGTGTAGGGGACGCCGAGCCCGCTGGCGAGCACGCCGAGGACGACCTCGTTGGCGTTGGCGCCGGTGCGGGCTGCTTCTGCGCGGATCTCGTCCTTGAGCTCCGGCGGGACCCGCAGGAGCAGGACTGGGCTACTTCCTGCTAGCACTTTGCGCCGGCGACCGCTCGGCTTGTAGTCGACGCCGAACTCGCCGGCGAGAATGCCTGCGGCCACGTCGTTGACGTTGGACTGGCGCCGAGCGGCTTCCCGAACGAGAGCCTGCTTCAGCGCCGCGGGCATCCGGACGAGAATGCTCGTTCGCTCAGAAGTGCTAGCAGCCAAACTGCTAGCGAGCATAGCGCAGAACGGCTCGGAGCGTCCCGAAGTCGACCTGCGCTCAGGAAGCTCGCTCGACCAGCTCGCGCAGCTGGCGGCGCACGAAGAGCATCCGCTGGACGACCGTGGCCCAGGCCAGCGCCGCGAGCAGGTAGATGGGCCACTGCAGCCAGCCCCAGGGGGCGAGGCCGAGCCCGACGGAGATGAGGACGACGCGCTCCACGCGGGAGCCGAAGCCGACGTCGCCGCGCAGGCCGAGCGACTCCGCCTTCGCGCGGGTGTAGGAGACGAGGAACGAGCCCGTGACGGCGGCGAACGTGGCCATGAGCGCCGGCTCGTTCGAGTCGCGCATGAAGGCGAGACCGATGGCCGCGAGCACCGCCGCCTCCCCGAGCCGGTCGAAGGTCGAGTCCAGGAACGCGCCGAAGACGGTGCCCTTGCCGGCGGCGCGGGCGAGCGCACCGTCGAGGATGTCGGCGATCGAGCCCACGACGAAGAGCGCCCCGCCGAGCCAGAAGAAGAGCTTCTCGTTGCGCGCCTCGAAGCCGAGGAGGACGGCCCCGGCGAGGCAGAGGGAGACGCCGGCGAGCGTGAGCATGTCCGGCGTCAGCTTCGTCCTCGCGACCCCGCGCAGCGAGCGCGCGAGGATCTCCCGCGCGGCCTGCGTGTACTCCTGCTTGACGCGGTCGAGCTGGCTCGTCCGAGCCGGCTCGCGCGCCGGCTCGTCGCTCATGCGCGCCGGAAGCGCGGCCGGCGCGCCCGCTGCAGCACGAGCCCGGTCGCGCCTGCGAGCACGATGCCGGCGGCGACGTCGAGCCAGTAGTGGTTGCCGGTGGACATGACGGCGAAGGCGACCCAGGCCGGCCAGGCGAGCCAGAGCGCCTTCGCCAGGCGCGAGCGGACGAGCGAGAACATGACCACGCCGACGATGAAGGCGTCCATCGCGTGCAGGCTCGGCATGGCCGCGTACGGGTTCGAGCCCCAGGCGATCAGGCCGCTGTCGTGGTTGATCGAGGAGTACTGGGCGAGCGTGTCGATGAAGCCCCACTCGGGGAGCATCCGCGGCGGCGCCGTGGGCACGAGCACGTAGCCGACGAGCCCGGCCAGATTGGCCACGATCAGCCAGTTGCGGAAGCCTGCGAAGCGCTCGTGGCGGCGGAAGTAGACCCAGAGCAGGGTCAGCCCGACCACGGCGAACTGCGAGAGCCAGTACGTGTACGAGGTCAGCGCGACGAGGAGCGAGGAGGCGTCCACGACGCGCTGCAGCGTGGGCTCGAACAACGTGCCCAGGTGGCGCTCGGTACGGACGACCAGCTCCCCGTTCCGGAACGCGTCGTACACGCTGCGGTCGGCCGCGCCGCGCGCGACCTGGTAGGCGGCGTAGAAGCCGACCCAGATCAGGAGCTGGAACGCGAGGTGGGCCCAGCCGCGGGGAAGGTGTCGCGACCGATCAGCGGCGAGGCTCGACACGACTTGGTGATTCTACCCACCCGGCGGCCGGTGGCCCGGCGGCGCTCGCCGCCGATCCGCGCCGGGCGCGTAGGAGACGAGCGCGCGCATGTAGTTGCCCCGCTCGAAGGCGGCGGGGTCCGGGCAGGAGCGCTGGCTGAGGCTGCCCTTGAGCTGCTCGACCGAGACGTACTCGCGCTCCTCCATCCACGCGCGGAGGCCGTGCAGGATCTCGCCCACGACAGCAGGCCCTCGGGCGAGCGCGGCCGAGGCGACCAAGACCGCGTCCGCCCCGGCCAGGAGCAGCTTGAGGGCGCCCTGCCAGTCGTGCACGCCCGTCGTGCCCGCGAGGTCAACCGCGACGCGGCCGCGGAGGATGGCGATCCAGCGCAGCGGCAGGCGCAGCTCGGCCGGGGTCGAGAGCGCGAGCGAGGGCGTGATCTGCATCGTCTCGAGGTCGATGTCCGGCTGGAGGAAGCGGTTGAAGAGGACGAGGCCGTCGGCGCCGGCCTCCCGCAGCCGCGCGGCCATGTTGGCGAAGGCCGAGTAGTAGGGCCCGACCTTGACCGCGAGCGGGACGGAGAGAGCGCGGCGGACCTCCCGGACGAGCGCCAGCGTCCGGGCCTCGACGGCGGCGGCGGACAGCTCGGGGTCGGCCTCCACCGCGTACACGTTCAGCTCGATCGCATCCGCTCCGGCTTCCTCGCAGAGGCGGGCGTAGCGCAGCCAGCCTCCCGTGGACACGCCGTTCAGACTCGCGATCACGGGCACCCGCAGCGACTCCTTGGCCCGGCGGATGTGCTCCAGGTACGCGTCGGGGCCGGTCGCGTAGTCGTCGAGCTCGGGGAACCAGGTCAGCGCTTCGGCGACGCTGTAGGTCGCGTGCTCGAGCAGCTCGTGGAGGTCGATCTCCTCGTGCTCGATCTGCTCCTCGAAGAGCGACGGCAGCACGGCGGCGCCGATGCCCTGCTCCTCGAGCTCGAGCAGCGAGTCGAGGTCGCCGGTGAGCGGCGAGGCGGACGCGACCACCGGGCTGCGCAGGCGGAGCCCGAGGTACGTGGTGGAGAGGTCGACCCTCACGGCGCGCCCTCCTCTTCCTCCGCCGGCTCGTGCTCGATCCGCGCGAGCTGCTCGTAGACGTGCCAGCGCTCGTCGACGTCGTGCTGGGCGAGGGCGGCGAGCTCGGCCGCCTCCTCCGGGAAGGCCCGGGCGAGCATCGCGAAGCGGGCCTCGCGGGCCATGAACTCCGAGAGGGGCAGCTTGGGGCGCCGGGAGTCGAGCCGGAGGGGATGCTCGCCGGCGTGCGCGTGGCGCGGGTCGAAGCGGTAGAGGGGCCAGTAGCCGGTGTCCACGGCGAGCTTCTGCTGCCTCAGCCCGTTCCGCATCTCGATCCCGTGCGCGATGCAGTGGCTGTACGCGATCACGAGCGAGGGGCCGGGGTAGGAATCGGCCTCGGCGAGGGCCTTCACCGTCTGCGGATTGTCGGCGCCGAGCGCGATCTGGGCGACGTAGACGTCTCCGTAGGCGGAGGCGATGAGCCCCAGGTCCTTCTTGCGGGTGCGCTTCCCGCGGGAGGCGAACTTGGCCACCGCGGCCCGCGGAGTCGCCTTCGACGCTTGGCCGCCCGTGTTCGAGTAGACCTCGGTGTCGAGCACGAGCACGTTGACGTCGCGCCCCGAGGCGAGCACGTGGTCGAGGCCGCCGAAGCCGATGTCGTAGGCCCAGCCGTCGCCGCCTACGATCCAGACGCTCGTACGGACGAGCGAGCGCGCGAGCGCGAGCAGGCGGCGGGCCTCAGGCGTGCCCAGCAAGCGGCAGCGGGCCTCGAGCTCCGCGACGCGCTCGCGCTGCGCTGCGATCCCGGCCTCGCTCGACTGGTCCGCCTGCGAGAGCGCCGGGGCGAGGTCGGGGAACAGCTCGGCGGCGAGCGCGCGCGCCGCCTCCGCCTGCTGGTCGAGCGCCAGCCGCATCCCGAGCCCGAACTCCGCGTTGTCCTCGAAGAGCGAGTTCGACCAGGCCGGGCCGCGCCCGTCCGGGTTGGTCGCCCACGGCGTCGTCGGCAGGTTGCCGCCGTAGATGGAGGAGCAGCCGGTCGCGTTGGCGACCAGCAGCCGGTCGCCGAAGAGCTGGGTCAAAAGCTTCAGGTACGGCGTCTCGCCGCAGCCCTCGCAGGCGCCCGAGTACTCGAAGAGCGGCTGGAGCATCTGCGAGCCCTTGACCGTCGCCGGAGCGACGAGCGTCCGATCGATCTCTGGGATGGAGAGGAAGAACGCGTAGCGCTCGCGCTCGCTCGCGAGGTGGTCGGCCTTGGGCGCGAGGTCGATCGACTTGTGGCGCACCTCCTCCTTCGAGTGGGCCGGGCACGCCTCGACGCAGAGCCCGCAGCCCGTGCAGTCGTCGGGAGCGACCTGGATCGTCATGCGCATCCCCGGTAGGTCGCGAGCGCGCCACTCCTTCGAGAGGAAGCTCGCGGGCGCGTGCGCGAGCGCCTCCGGCGGGAAGACCTTCATCCGGATCGCGGCGTGCGGGCAGACGAGCGTGCACTTGGCGCAGTCGATGCAGATCGAGGGGTCCCAGACGGGGATCTCGTCGGCGAGGGAGCGCTTCTCGTACTGGGCCGTCCCGGTGGGGAAGGTCCCGTCCGGAGGCAGGGCGCTCACCGGCAGCGCGTCGCCACGCCCGGCGATCAGCGCGGCCGTCACCTCCCGGACGAAGCGCGGCGCCGCCGCTGGCACCGGCGCCGGGCGGCGGTGGGCGGAGGTCGCCTCGGCCGGCACCTCGACCTCGTGCAGGCCTTCGAGCGCCCGGTCGACCGCGGCGAAGTTCCGCGCCAGCACGGTCTCCCCCCGCTTGCCGTAGGTGGCGCGGATCGCGTCCTTGATCGCGGCGATCGCCTGCTCGCGCGGGAGGATGCCGGCGAGCGCGAAGAAGCAGGTTTGGAGCACCGTGTTCACGCGCTTGCCGAGCCCGGCCTCGCGGGCGACCCGGCTCGCGTCCACCACGAAGAAGCGAAGCCGCTTGGCGACGATCGCCTCCTGGACCTCTCGCGGGAGCCGGTCCCACACCTCGCCGGGGCCGTAGGGCGCGTTCAGGAGGAAGGTCGCGCCCTCGCGGGCCAGCTCGAGCACGTCCATCCGCTCGAGGAAGCCGAACTGGTGGCAGGCAACGAAGTCGGCCCGCTGGACGAGGTACGTGGACGAGATCGGCCGCGGCCCGAAGCGCAGGTGGGAGACGGTGGTGGACCCGGCCTTCTTCGAGTCGAGCACGAAGTAGGCCTGCGCATACTCCCCCGTCTCGTCGCCGATGATCCGGATCGAGTTGCGGTTGGCGCCCACGGTGCCGTCCGCGCCCAGGCCGTAGAAGACCGCCTGCACGACCCCTTCGGGCTCGGTGACGAAGGTGGGGTCGACCTCGAGCGAGAGGCCGCCGACGTCGTCGGTGATGCCGACGGTGAAGCGGCGCCGTGGCTCGGGGCGGGCCAGCTCGGAGAAGACGGCCGCCGCCATCGCCGGGGTGAACTCCTTGGAGGCGAGCCCGTAGCGCCCGCCGGTCACGAGCGGAAGCTCCCCGCCGCGCTCCGCGAGCGCGGTGGCGACGTCCTGGAAGAGCGGCTCGCCCAGCGCCGCCGGCTCCTTCGTGCGGTCGAGGACGGCGACCCGCTCGGCCGTCGCCGGCAGCGCAGCCACGAAGGCGCCGGAGTCGAAGGGCCGGAAGAGCCGGACCGTGACCAGCCCGACCCGCTCGCCCTCGGCGCAGAGCCGCTCGACCGCCTCCCCTGCCGCTCCTGCTCCCGAGCCCATGAGCACGAGCACGCGCTCCGCCTCCGGGTGGCCGGCGTAGTCGAAGAGCCGGTAGCGGCGACCGGTGCGCTCGGCGAGCCGGGCCAGCTCCTCCTGCACGATGCCCGGGACGGCCGCGTAGTAGGGGTTCGCCGCCTCGCGTGCCTGGAAGAAGACGTCGGGGTTCTGCGCGCTCCCGCGCAGGACCGGCCGCTCGGGGGTGAGCGCGCGGGCGCGGTGTGCGGCCACGAGCTCCTCGTCGAGCAGGGCGCGCAGGTCGTCCTCCGTCAGGCGCTCGATCGTGTTCAGCTCGTGCGAGGTGCGGAAGCCGTCGAAGAAGTGGAGGAAGGGAACGCGCGAGCGGAGCGTGGCCGCATGAGCGACCAAGGCGAGGTCCTGCGCCTCCTGCACCGAGGACGAGCAGAGGAACGCGAACCCGGTCGGCCGGGCGGCCATGACGTCGGAGTGGTCGCCGAAGATCGAGAGCGCGTGGGTGGCCACCGCCCGGGCGGCGACGTGGAAGACGGTGGGCGTCAGCTCGCCGGCGATCTTGAACATGTTGGGCAGCATGAGGAGGAGCCCCTGCGAGCTGGTGAACGTGGTCGCGAGCGACCCCGCCTGGAGCGCTCCGTGCACGGCGCCCGCCGCGCCGCCCTCGCTCTGCATCTCGATCACCTGCGGAACCGATCCCCAGACGTTCGGGACGCCCGCCGCCGACCAGGCGTCCGCCAGCTCGCCCATGGGGGTCGCGGGGGTGATGGGGTAGATGGCGACGATCTCGCTCGCGCGGTAGGCGACCCAGGCGGCCGCTTCGTTGCCGTCGATGGTCGCGCGCTCTCCCACGATCCCAGCGTCGTGGCGACGGCCTGCGCCGGCATCGGGGGCGGCGCTGACCGGGCTGCGGGCTTTCCCGCACACGCGGGCGTGCAAAGATGCCCGCGTGCAGCGGACGGTCACGGTCGCGTGCATCCAGGCCGAGCCGGTCGTCTTGGACCGCGAGGCCACGCTGGGCAAGCTGGCCGCGCTGACCGCCGAGGCCGCCGGGCGCGGCGCCGAGCTGGTCGTCTTCCCCGAGGCCTTCGTCGCCGTCTACCCGTCGTCCGTGTGGGCGAGGGCGCTCGCCGGCTGGGCCGACCCGCGCGCGAAGGCGGCCTTCGCCGCGCTCGTCCGCTCGGCGGTCGAGGTGCCCGGCCCCGCGGCCGAGCGGCTCGGGGAGATCGCGCGCGAGCACGGCGTCTGGCTCGTCACGGGCGTCAACGAGCTCGACCCGGCCCGGGGCGGGACGGTCTACAACACGCTCCTCTACCACGCCCCCGACGGCTCGCTCGCCCTCAGGCACCGCAAGCTCGTGCCCACGAACCACGAGCGGCTCGTCTGGGGCCAGGGCGATGGCGGCGGCCTCCGAGCGCTCCCGACGCCGCTCGGACGGATCGGCGGCCTCGTCTGCTGGGAGAACTACATGCCGCTCGCGCGCTTCGCGCTGTACGAGTCCGGGGTCGAGGTCTACCTCGCCCCGTCCGCCGACGACTCCGACGCCTGGCAGGCGACGCTCGTCCACCTCGCCCGCGAGTCACGCGCCTTCGTCGTCGCGCCCTGCCACTTCCAGCGCGCGTCCGCCTACCCGGCGGACTTCCCCCTCGCCGAGCTGCTCGAGGGCCACGACGCCATCGGTCGCGGCGGGAGCGCGATCCTCGCTCCCGACGGCTCCTACCTCGCGGGCCCCCTGTACGGCGAGGAGGGGATCCTGTACGCCGAGCTCGACTCCGAGCGCCTGCTCGAGGAGCGCCAGCGCTTCGATCCCGCCGGCCACTACCACCGTCCCGACCTCCTCCGGCTCCAGGTGACCCCGCTCGCGTGAGCCCGGGTTGTCCTGCCCCCGAGGATCGGGTAGAAGGTGACGTGGGGAGCGGGATGACGAGGATCCGATACGTGCTCGTGCTCACCGCGGCGCTCGTGCTCGGCGCGGGCGCGGGCGGCGCCGCCCCGGGCGCGCCGCTCTCCGACCCGGTGCGGCTGGGCTTCGCCGGGGGCGACGACTGGGAGCCCGCGCTCGCCGCCGACCGCTTCGGCCACGTGTACGCGCTCTGGACGCACTACGGGCCCGACCCGGCCTGCCCCGGGTGCCCGAGCCCGCACATGGAGCTCCAGGTCTCCTCCGACGGCGGGCGCACCTGGTCGGCCCCGCGCCCGCTGACGCCCGGCCCGCCCGTACGGCAGGACGATCCCCAGATCGCCGTCGATCCGGAAGACGGGCGGACGGTCTACGCGGCCTTCATGCAGGGCGACAAGTCGAGCCAGTACGTCGCACGCTCCGACGACTTCGGCCAGACGTGGCAGGCGGTGCTGGTCGAGCCGCTCGAGCGCGGGACGGACAAGGACATCCTCGCCGTGCGCGGAGACGACGTGTACCTCGCCTACAACGCGGTGCAGAGGATCTACGCCTCGGTCTCGCACGACGGCGGGCGGACGTGGTCGCTGCACCGCGTCGTCCACAACACAGGCTCGAAGCTCGGCTGGTCCCTTCCCTCGGGCGGGGCCGTCGACTCGCGCGGCAACGCCTACTTCGCCTGGGCGGGCTACGAGGGGAGCGGCAAGCCCTCGGGCGAGGTGAACCTGTACGTGACCCGGTCGGCGGACGGGGGCGAGACGTGGACGACCTCGCGGGTGGACGTGTCCGGGGCGCCGCCGCCGTGCGGCTGCGAGGGCTGGGCGTACTGGGGGGCGCAGATGGCGCTCGCCGTGGATGGCCGCGACCGCGTCTACGTCTTGTACAACGCGAGCGACGCGAAGTACGGCCGGAGCAGGGTGTACCTCCGCCGCTCCGCCGACGGGGGAAGGACCTGGAGCGCCCGCGTGGACGTCTCGCTCGCGCCGGCCGGCGCGAACAACCTCTTCCCTGCGATCGTCGCCCGCGGGAACGGGGACGTCCGCATCGCCTGGCAGGACGACCGCGCGGGCTTCGACGCGGGCGGCGACGACCCGGGCGCGCGCTGGAACACCTACTACCGGCGCTCGACCGACGGGGGCGTCACCTGGTCGGCGGAGGCGCAGCTCTCCGCCTTCGTCCCCGGCTACCCGTACAAGCTCCCCGAAGGCTTCCTCGAGCCCTACGGCGACTACCTCGAGCTGGACGTCGACGGCGCGGGCAGGACGCACGCGGTCTGGGGCGAGGGGCCGAGCTACGCGGGCCCGGGGAACGTCTGGTACGCCCGGCGGTAGCGCGCGGCGGCCAGCGTCTGATCGGCGGGTGGGTCGCGCCGGTTTGTCGAGCCCTCGTCCGATCTCGTACGCGCGCGGTATCGGGAGTCGCCTCCGTCGTGGTTCCATGTGGACTCCCCGGCAGCTCATGCTCACGGTCCCGAGTGGGAGGCGGGTCCTGGCCAAAACTGGTAAGAGGTCTGATATGTTCGGACTCTCCGCCGAGTTGCCGTGCGAGAGAGGAGAGGCACGTGACGGAACAGACAGTGGCTCGGACCGGACGACGACATCCTTGGCAGGTGCTTCGGCTCCCGCAACGCGAGCACGGCTTCGTCTACGCGACCGGCGATGGATTCGAGAGCACCGATCCGGCGACGGGCGACCTCGTTGCGATCCTCGGATCCTCCACCTCGGACGACCTCGAGCGGGCTGCGGGCGCTGCCCAAGAGGCGTTCTGGAAGAGTTCGTGGGCGAGCGACGGAGCCACCCGCGCGCGTGTGCTCTACGGATTCGCACAGGCTCTGCGCTCGGAGCGGGCTAGGCTCACGGAGCTCCTGACCCGCGAGCAGGGCAAGACGATCCACGAGGCCCGAATCGAGCTGGACGGCTCGGCGAAGATGGTGGAGTACTATGCGGGGCTTGCCCGGGCCGTGTACGGGCGCTCCGCGATCCTCGGACCGGACGTGACGGGCGTTGTCCTGCGTGAGCCTGTGGGAGTCGTCGCCGTCATCACGCCGTGGAACTGGCCGCTCACCCTCCTCGTGCGTTCGCTCGCTCCTGCGCTCGCGGCAGGCAACTCCGCCATCGTGAAGCCCTCGAGCCTGACCTCCGCGATCAGCGTCGAGGCACTTGCCCTCCTAGCGGCGCAGCCCGAGCTCCCGTCCGGCGTGCTCAGCTGCGTGCTCGGCTCCGGCGCAACGGTAGGCGACGCGCTGGTCGGCCACGACGCGGTGGACATGATCGCGTTCACCGGCGAGACGGAGACGGGCGTCCACGTAATGAAACGCGCGGCCGAGGGCCTCCGCAGGGTTGCGCTCGAGCTCGGGGGAAAGGCTCCCAATCTCATCTTCGCGGACGCGAACCTGGACAAGGCGCTCGCGGGCGCGGAGAGTGCGGTCTTCACGACGTGCGGTCAGATCTGCACGGCCGGGAGCCGCTTGCTCGTGGAGAGCTCGATCCACGACGAGCTCGTCGCACGGCTCGCCGAGCGGACACGGGCACTGCGCATCGGCGATGGCCTCGACGAGACGACCCAGCTCGGCCCGGTCGTCTCCGAGGACCAGCGCACGAAGATCCTCTCCTACGTCGAGCGCGGCACGAGAGAGGGGACGCTCATCGCCGGGGGAGGCGTGCCCGAAGGTCCGGGCTACGACGCCGGCTGCTTCGTCGCACCGGCGATCTTCACGGATCTCCCGGCCGACTCGAGCCTTCTCCACGACGAGATCTTCGGTCCGGTGCTCACGGTGCAGCGCTTTGCGGACGAGAACGAAGCGATCGCGCTCGCCAACGGCACCGAGTACGGGCTCGCCGCCGGTCTCTGGACACAGAACCTCGACCGGGCCTGGCGGGTCGGGCGGGCGATCCGGGCCGGGACGATCTGGATCAACACGTACCACCACTTCTACGACGAGGCCGAGGTCGGGGGCTTCAAGCGGTCGGGCATCGGCCGCCAGCAGGGGCTCGAAGGCCTGTACGAGTTCACCGAGACCAAGCACCTGAACTTCGACGGCAAGCCCACGCTTTGGTAGACGAGTGAGCGAGCAGGCAGCCACGCACGACCTCTCCGGTACGGTCGCCGTCGTAACCGGAGCCGCGCGGGCGATCGGCCGGGAGATCGCGGAGACGCTTGCGGCCCAGGGAGCAGCGATCGTCTCGATCGACCTCCAGCCCTCCGACGACACGGTGCAGGCGATCACCTCCCGCGGCGGGTCGGCGCTCTCCCTCGTGGCCGACGTGACCGTGGAGGACGCGGTGGAGAGGGCCTTCGCCGACGTTCTGGATGCGCACGGCCGGATCGACGTGCTCGTGAACAACGCAGGGCTCTTCGCCGGTATCGAGCGGCGGCCGTTCTGGGAGATCGACGTCGAGGAGTGGAACCGGCTGATGGCGGTGAACGTCTGCTCCGTGTTCCTCTGCTCCCGCGCCGCGTCGAGACCGATGCGCGAGGCCGGGCGGGGCCGGATCGTGAACATCGCCTCCAACGTCATCACCTTCGGGATGGCCAATCTCATGCACTACGTCGCGTCCAAGGCGGCCGTGGTCGGCATGACCCGCAGCATGGCCCGGGAGCTAGGGCCGTTCGGGATCGCCGTCAACGCCGTGGCGCCCGGGCTCGTCACCACGGAGATCACCGTCCGAGCGATCCCCGAGGAGTACCGCAAGGCCGTCGCCGAAGGGCAGTGCCTGCGCGAGCCGATCCTTCCCTCCGACATCGCCTCGGCGGTCGCGTACCTGGCGAGCCCAGCGGCGCGGATGGTGACCGGTCAGACCCTCCTCGTGAACGGTGGCGCGACCATGGGGCCGGCATGAAGCGCTCCGTCTCGATCAAGTTCATGTGGGCCGACCTGCCCTTGCCCGAGCGGGCCCGGAGGGCTGCAGCCCACGGCTTCGATTGCGTGGAGCTCTGGGACTGGCGCGGTGAGGACATCGACGCCCTCGCAGCCGCCTGCCGGGACTCGGGGGTCGAGATCGCGGGCTTCTTCGGCCACTCGCACGCCGCTCTGCTGGACCCCGAGCAGAGGGACGAGCTCCTCCGACTGCTCGCCGAGACCGTCGAGGTCGCTGAGCGCGTCGGCGCCCGCCAGCTACACATGTTCTCGGACGACCGAGGCCCGGACGGCTTCCGGAAGCACCCGCCGCTGACAGACGCGGCGAAGCGCCGCTCGTGCGTCGACGGACTGCGCGCGTGCCTCGAGCTCGTAGAGGGAAGACCGATGGAGCTCGTGCTCGAGGCGATCAACCACGTCTTCGTTCCCGGCTACTTCCTCGCCGACACGAGCGCGGCGCTCGAGCTCTGCCGCGAGATCGACCACGCACAGGTGAAGATGTTCTTCGACTGCTACCACCAGCAGCTCACCGGGGGGCGGCTCATCGACCACCTGGTCGAGGCGCTTCCTTATGTTGCGGCCGTCCATATCGCCGACGTACCGGGGCGCGGCCCTCCGGGCACGGGGGAGATCAACTTCCGCTCCATCAGGCGCGTGCTCGAGGAGCAGGGCTACGACGCTCAGCTGACCTTCGAGGTGGTTCCGCCCGGCGGTGACAGCGAAGCCGCTGTGGCAGCGATCAAAGAGGTGTTTCCGTTCTGATGCTCGGGCTCGCAAACCTTCGCGTCCTCGTCACCGGCGCGGCCGGCGGGATCGGTTTCGCGGTCGCGGAGCGTCTCGTGGCGGAGGGCGCACGTGTCGCCGTCGCGGACCTGAGCGAGCCCGATGGGCCCGAAGGTGTCACGGCCCGTCTTGCCGGAGACGTGACAGTGGAGGCCGACGCAGAGCGCATCGTCAGCAACGCGCGCTCGGCGCTCGGTGGCCTCGACGGGCTCGTGCTCACGGCTGGGATCCACTACGTCGGGCCGACGCACGAGATGGCGGTCGAGGACTTCGATCAGGTTCTTGCCGTCAGCGCACGCGGCACGTTCCTCTGCCTCAAGGCTGCCCTTCCCGGTCTGCTCGCGCAGAGCTCTGGCCGGATCGTCACGTTCGGCTCGACTGCCGGACTCGTGGGGGCTCCCAACCTGACCGCGTACGCGGCAGCGAAGGGAGCTGTCCTGCAGATCACGCGCTCGATCGCGGCGGAGTACGCCTCGCGAGGGATCCGGGCGAACTGTATCTGCCCTGGTGCCACCGACACGCCGCTCCTGCGGCGTCTGATGGCCGATCGGCCGGATCCCGAGGAGTTCGCACGTGCGCACCCGATCGGACGCTTCGCCTCGCCGGATGAGATCGCGGGCACCACCGCCTTCCTCCTCTCTGACGACGCGTCCTACTTCGTCGGCGCGGCGGTCGTCTGCGACGGGGGGTTCACGGCCGTATGAGGTGGGCGCTCGTCACGGGCGGGGCCCAAGGGATCGGAGCCGCGGTCGTACGCCGGCTCGCCGAGCAGGGTCTCACCGTGACGGTCGGCGACCTCGAGGAGAAGCACGCCGCAGCGGAGGAGCAGGGCTTTCGCTTCACGGCGCTGGACGTAACCGACGAGGAGAGTGTCGCGCGCGCCGTCGAGCGCGCGGGCCCGGTGGACGTGCTCGTCAACTGCGCGGGAGTCACGGTTCCCGGACGCCCGACCGACGAGATCACGCTCGCCGAGTGGGAGTGGACGCTCGCGGTCAACCTCACTGGCACGTTTCTCTGCACGCGCGCCGTCGTGCCGGGAATGCGCGAGCGGAGGTACGGGCGGGTGGTCAACCTCGCCTCCGGTCTCGCGACCCGCGGGGTCGCGGGCACGGCGGCCTACGCGGCGTCGAAGGCGGGCGTGGTCGGGCTCACGCGCGCGGTCGCGGCGGATCTCGCGCCCCATGGCGTGACCGTCAACGCCGTCGCGCCGGGTTACGTCGACACCCCGATGACGCAGGGCTTCCCCGCAGAGCTTCGCGAGCGGCGCTTGGCCGAGATCGGAATGGGCCGTTTCGCGCGCCCGGAGGAGATCGCCGCCGTGGTCGGCTTCCTCTGCTCCGAGGAGGCCAGCTACGTGACGGGCGCGCTCGTCCAGGCCACGGGAGGATTCAGGATCTGATGCGAGGAAAGGACGCGAGCCATGACCGACCTGCCGCGTGAGCGGCTGACCGAGCTCTACCACGACATGCTGCTCATCCGTCGCTTCGAGGAGCGTGCGGCCGAGCTCCGCCAGGCTGGGTACATCCCTGGGTTCCTGCACCCGTACATCGGGCAGGAGGCAGTGGCCGTCGGCGTCTGCGCGGCGCTCGGCGCCGGCGACGTGCTCACCAGCACCCACCGTGGGCACGGGCACATGCTCGCTCGGGGCGCCGATCCCCGGCGCATGTACGCCGAGCTCTATGCGCGTCGGGACGGTTACAACCGGGCCAAGGGCGGATCGCTGCACATGATCGACACCGAGCTCGGCTTCCTCGGCGCGAACGGGATCGTCGGGGGCGGCATCCCCCTCGCAGTAGGCGCAGCCCTGCAACTTCAGCGGACGGGCTCGAGCGGCGTCGCCGTTTCGTTCTTCGGGGACGGGGCATCGAACGAGGGAGCGTTTCACGAGTCCCTGAACCTCGCCTCGCTCTGGAAGTTGCCTGTCGTCTTTGTGTGCGAGAACAACCTCTACGGCGAGTTCACCCGTCAGGACCTCCATCAGCCGATCAGGGATGTCGCGATCCGGGCAAGCTCCTACGCGATGCCCGGCGTGATCGCCGATGGCAATGACGTCCTCGCCGTTCACCGTCTCGCCCAGGAGGCGGTCGCGCGTGCACGCGCGGGCGAGGGCCCCACGCTGCTCGAGGCGAAGACGTACCGGCACCGGGGCCACTACGAGGGAGACATGGGGAGGTACCGGCCTCCGGAGGAGGTTGCGGAGTGGTTGGCGAGAGACCCGATCCTCGTCCTGGGCTCGCGCCTCGTCGGGGACGGCGTGGGCCAAGACGAGCTCGATGCGATCGCAGAACGGGTCGAACAGACACTCGACGAGGCAGCCGCGTTCGCAGAAGCTAGCCCGCACCCCGAGCCCGAGGAGGCGCTCGAGGACGTCTACAGCGAGACCTACGAAGGGATGGCGCTGCGATGAGGACGATCAGCTACGCCGCCGCGATCCGCGAAGCGCTCGCGGAGGAGATGGAACGGGACGAGCTGGTGTTCCTGCTCGGCGAGGACATCGGGCAGGCGGGGGGCGTCTTCGGCGTGACGCAGGGCCTGTACGAGCGCTTCGGGCCCACGCGGGTGCTCGACACGCCGATCTCTGAGGAGGCGCTCGTTGGCGCCGGTGTCGGAGCATCGCTCCTCGGCGGAAGACCCGTGGTCGAGGTGATGTTCAGCGACTTCGCGACCCTCGCCATGGACATGATCGTGAACCAGGCGGCGAAGACGCACTACATGACGGGCGGCCGGCTGTCTGCGCCCCTCACCATCCGGCTCGTGACGGGCACGGCGGGCGCTACGTCGGCGCAACACTCCCAGAGCCTCGAGGCGTGGTTCGTGCACACGCCCGGCCTCAAGTGCGTCGCTCCTGCGACCCCTCTGGACGCGAAGGCGCTCATGAAGGCGGCGATCCGCGACCCTGACCCCGTGTGCTTCTTCGAGCACAAGCTCCTCTACAACACAAAGGCGGCGGTGCCGGAGGTTGTCGAGCCGCTTCCCTTCGGCCAGGGGTGTGTCGTCCGCGAGGGGACCGACATCACCGCCGTCTCCTACCTCAATACGCTCCACGAGACGCTTGCCGCCGCGGACGAGCTCGAGCAGGAGGGGATCTCGCTCGAGGTCTTCGACCCACGTAGCCTCGTCCCCTTCGACCGGGCCGGCTTGCGCGCTTCTCTCGAGCGGACGGGCCGCCTGCTGATCGCTCACGAGGCACCCCAGCGGGGCGGCTTCGGCGCGGAGATCGCGGCCATCGCGGCGAGCGAGATGTGGGAGTTGCTGCGCGGGCCGATCGTGCGCGTGTGCGGGACGAACACCCCGATGCCGTACGCACCAGAGCTCGAAGGCTTCGTCATCCCGGATCGCGCCCGGATTGCAGCAGCGGCGCGTTCCATGATCACGGCGGGGGTAGCGTGATGGCCGAGGTCGTGAAGCTGCCGAAATGGGGGCTGACGATGGAAGAGGGGGCGATCTCCGAGTGGCTCGTCGGTGTTGGTGAGTGGGTCGACAAGGGGCAGATTCTCGCTTCCGTCGAGAGCGAGAAGGTGACGATCGAGCTGCCCTCGCCCGTCTCCGGAATCGTCGCCAAGTACCTCGTAGGGCTGAATGAGCCGGTCCCTGTGGGCACCGACCTCGTGCTGATTGTCGCCGACGAGGCGGAGTACGCGCGGTACACGGAGGGGACCTGAGGATGCCCGTGGTCACCGTCGAGCTCTGGGAGGGTCGGAGCCTCGAGCAGAAACGAAAGCTTGTCCAGGCGATCACGAAGGCGATGGTCGAGCACGCAGGTGCGAACCCGGAGACCCTGCACGTGATCTTGCACGAGATCCCGCGCGAGAACTGGGCCAAGGGTGGAGTCCTCGGAGTCGACCGGACGGACGCATGAGCCGCCTGGTCGGGAGGGGCAGAGCAGTAGTGGGGAAGGGCAGAACATGAGCCTGGACGTGCTCGCTCCCGAGAGGACGGCGCTTCTCGTCGTCGACATGCAGAACGCCTTCTGCCACAGGGACGGGACGCTCGGCATCTCGGGGGTCGACGTCGCACCGGCCGAAGCGGTGATCGAGCCCATCCGGCGGCTCGTCGAAGGATGTCGGACGGCTCGCATCCCTGTGCTCTGGACACAGCAGGAGCACTTTCCCTCGGACGCGAGCCGGGCGCGGAAGCGGCTCGCGGCGCACACGGCCAAGCGCAAGCGCATCTCTGCGCTCTCGGGGACGTGGGACATGGAGCTTGTCGACGAGCTGAAGCCGCTGGCCGACGACCCGAGCCTCGTCATCCGCAAGCATCGCTTCGGCTCCTTCTACGAGACACGTCTCGACCAGGTCTTGCGCATGCTCGGGGTCGAGGCGCTGATCGTCTGTGGCACGACGGCCAACGCGTGCGTCGAGACGACGTTGCGCGAGGCCTACCTGAGAGACTACGACGTCGTCGCGGTCACCGACTGCATCGCGGCGGTGCGACCCGAGTGGGAGCCGACGGCGCACGCAGTCTGGGAGCACTACCTCGGGATCCTCTCCACCTCGGACGAGGTGCTCGCTTGGCTCGAGCGGACACGGCACCCGCGGGCGCTCGGCCTCGGTCATCTGCTCCTCCAGTTCGCCGATCTCGAGGCGGCGGAGCGCTTCTACCTCGACCTCCTCGGCCTGACCGTGCGGAAGCGCGAGACGTTTCGGGACGGGCGTCCCCTCATCGTGACGCACGAAGGGCTCGGTCTCACGAGTGGCCGGCCGACGGGACCGGGGCCCGTCGAGCATGTCGCTTTCCGCGTGCGTGGGATCCGCGAGCTCGCGGAGCGCGCCCGAGCGGCCGGTGTGCGCGTCCTACGCGGGCCCGTGGAGAGCCCGTACGGTCTCTCTCTCTACCTTGCCGACCCCGACGGCAATCAGATCGAGCTCTACGGGGAGGAGGTATCCGCATGACGGAGTCGGTCGCGACCGGGCTCGCCGACGAGATCCTGGCGAAGACGCGAAGCGCGATGGCGGAGCGAGGGCTCGACGCGCTCGTCGCCACCTCGCCCGAGAACGTCGCCTATGCCTCGGGCGCCGCGCCTCCCTCGCAGAAGACGGTGCGCTCGCGGCTCGCTGCGGCGATCGTGCCCCTCACCGGCTCCTGCGAGGTCGTCGCGGTCGCGCTCGAGGGGCCTGTCGTGCGCGCGCAGTCTCGGTTCGACTCGATCCGTCTCTATCAGGAGTTCGTCGAGGACCCCGTGGACGCCTTCGCCGCTTCGCTGCGCGAGCGAGGACTCGAGCACGGGACGATCGGGATCGAGGAGACGCACCTCTCGGCTGCCGACCACCGCAAGCTCTGCGCTTCGCTCCCGAAGGCACGGCTCGTGCGGGCCGACGAGGTGTTCTCCGAGCTGCGGACGATCAAGACGCCGGCGGAGATCGAGGTCATCCGCGAGATCGGAGCCGCGGCCGAGTGGATAGCGCTTGAGGTCTGCCGTTCGTTCGGCCCCGGCGCGACGGAGCGCGAGATCGCGAGCTTCATCGGCGAGCGCTACGCGGATGCCGGCGGCGACGGGCTGACGATGCTCGTCGTCGGCTCGGGACCCCGCTCGGCGGCAGTCAACGCTCCGGCGACGGACCGCGTGCTCGAGCAGGGCGACATCCTCCGCCTCGACATCATCGGGACCAAGTCCCACTACTACTCCGACGTTGCGCGGACGGCGGTGGTCGGCGAGCCGACCGAGGAGCAACTCCGGGTCTACGACCTGCTCTTCAGCGTCCACCGGCGTTGCCTCGAGGCGCTTCGTCCTGGCGCGCCCAGCTCCGAGGTCTACCGCATCTACTCCGAGGCGATGGAAGAGGCGGGTCTCCCTCCGTACCACTTCGTCGGCCACGGTCTCGGGGTCACCCTGCACGAGGAGCCGTTCGTGAACGAGCTCACCTCCGTCCCGCTCGAGGAGGGGATGGTGCTCTGCATCGAGCCCCTGACCTTGATCGAGGGGCGCTTCGGGATGCAGATCGAGGACGAGGTCCTGATCACCGCTGACGGTTACGCGCCGTTCTCCGAGGCCGGCGGCCTGCTCCGCCTGGAGGGCTGAGGTGCAGATCACAGGCTGCGAGGTGTTCCTGGTGGCGGTCCCCTCGCGCCGCGAGCATACGTGGGCGAGCAAGATGGAGACGCCGATCGGACACCATGCGCTCGTCCGGCTCGACACCGACCAGGGCGTGAGCGGCTGGGGCGAGGCCCCGGCGATCGCGACCTGGGGCGGTGCGCACATGCGCTACTACGGGGAGACCCCGGAGACCGTCAAGCACATCGTCGAGAGGTACCTTCTCCCGGCCGTGCGCGGGCTCGACCCTGCGGATATCGCCGTCGTCCACGCCCGCATGGACAAGGTCGTCAAGGGGCATCCCTACGCCAAGGCGGCGGTCGACATCGCGTGCTACGACATCGCGGGGAAGACGCTCGGCGTGCCGGTCTGGAGGCTCCTCGGGGGCCAGTATCGGGACGGCATCGAGGTCACGCACTCGCTCGGCATCATGGACGTCGATCGCTGCGTCGCCGAGGCCGAACAGGCGGTGGCAGAGGGCGCGCGGACGATCAAGTGCAAGACCGGGCTCGATCCCGAGCGGGACGTCGAGCTCGTGCGCCGGCTCCGGGAGGCGCTCGGCGCCGAGGTGAAGATTCGCGTCGACGGGAACGAGGGGTACCGGACGGTGGCGGAAGCGGTGGACACGACCCGCCGGCAGGAGGAGTATCAGATCCTCCTCTGCGAGCAGCCCGTCGCGGGCGCGAAGGCGCTCGCTGCGGTCGCCGCGCGCGTCGACAGCCCCGTTATGGCGGATGAGTCGGCCTGGACCGCCCATGACCTCATCGAGCTGTGGGAGCTCGAGGCGGCGTCGTGCTTCTCCTGCTACGTCACGAAGCCGGGCGGCCTCTACCGGGCACGCCAGCAGGCCGAGCTCGGCGCAGCGCTCGGGTTCGTGTGCGACATCGGCGGCTCGATCGAGCTCGGGGTCGGGAACGCGGCGAACCTCCATCTCGGGGCCGCGCTCGAGATCGCCGTCTTGCCGAGCGTCTGTCCCGTGACGAAGCCCGCCGGCGCGGCAGGTCCGGAGATCGCCGGGATCTACTACCTCGACGATGTCGTCACCGAGCCGTTCCGCTTCGAAGACGGCCGGGTGCTCTGCCCCGATGGCCCAGGGCTCGGGATCGAGGTGGACCCCGACAAGCTCGCCGCGTACGCGCTGTGAGAATTGCCGTGCTGGGAGCGGGGGCCGGTGGCGCTGCGGCGACGGCCGACCTGACCCTGCAGGGCCACGCCGTCCGGCTCTGGAACCGCTCGCCCGCGACGCTCGAGCCCTTCCGCGTCCTCGGCGGCGTGGGCTATGAGGGACTGCCAGGAACCGGGCTCGCGGTGCCCGAGACGATCACGGCCGACCTCTCGGAGGCGATCGAGGGCGCCGACGCGGCGCTCGTCTGTCTACCGGCGATCGCCCACGAGGAGGTCGCGATCCGCCTCGCGTCGGCGGGCGCCTCGCTTCCGATCGTGCTCGATCCGGGGCACACGGGCGGGGCGCTCCACTTCCGCCGCGTCTTCCTCGAAGCGGGCGCCGCGCTTCCCCCGCTCGCGGCGCTTTCGACGCTCACGTACGTGGCGCGGAAGTACGCCCCCGATACGGTCACGGTCTCGGGTCTCGCCGAGAGAGTCCACGCGGCTTGCCTCCCCGGCGGCGAGAGGGCGCTCGACCTCGCGCAGGAGCTGTTCCCGGCCGCGCGGCGCGCGCCGGACGTCCTCGCCGTGGACCTCGCCGACGTCAACCTCGTCCTCCACCCGCCGGGAGCGCTGCTGGGGGCGGCGTGGGTCGAGGCGACCGGAGGCGACTTCCTGTTCTACGCCGAGGGCGTGACGCCGGGCGTCGCGCGCGTGATCGCGGCGCTCGACGCCGAGCGGCTCGCCGTCGCCCGCGCGTTCGGCCACGAGCTCGATCCGCTCCACCGCGAGATGGCCGCGATCGGGACCGCCGACCGGGAGGCGGCCGCCCGTGACGACCTCGCGGGCGCGGTCCGGCTCGGCCAAGCGAACGCGCGGATCCGAGCTCCGGACTCGCTCGCGCACCGGTACTACGAGGAGGACCTCGGCTACGGGCTCGTGCCCCTGCTCGAGCTCGCACGCGTGGCGGAGGTCGAGACGCCGGTCACCTCCTCTCTCGTCGCGCTCGGCGGGGCGCTCCTCGGTCGGGATCTCGTCCACGAGGGGCTGAACGCGGCGAGGCTCGGTATCGATGGCCTCGACCGGGATGCGCTGCTCGCCCTCGTGCGGGGAGGAGCCCCGTGAGGCTCGACGGGCGCACGATCGCGGTCGTCGGAGGCGACGAGCGGGAGCGGGAGATCGCGAGGCTCGCGGCCAGCACGGGGGCGGAGGTGAGGGCCTACGGCTTCCCCTGGCCGGAGGGAGGGATCGAGGGGGTAACGGAGGCACCTGACGCGGAGTCCGCGCTTGCCGGCGCTCACTACGCCCTCTTCCCGATCCCGGGGCTCGGCCTCGACGGCAGCCTCTACGCCCCCGCCGCGCCCGCCCCGATCGTCCCCGACGAGCGGCTGCTCGGGCTCCTGGCGCCGGGCGCCCACGTGATCCTCGGCACCGCAGACGAGCGGCTGCGGGCTGCCGCCGAGCGCTCGGGCGTCACCCTCCACGAGTACGAGGGGGACGAGGAGCTCATGCTCCTCCGGGGTCCGGCGATCGTCGAAGGGGCCTTGGCCGTCGCGATCGAGAACACGGAGGTGACGATCCACTCGGCCGAGGTGGCGGTCGTCGGGCACGGCACGATCGGCTCGCTGCTCGCGCGCACGCTCGTCGTCCTCGGCGCCCGCGTGCACGTGTTCGCGCGCAATCCCGTCCAGCGCGCTGCGGCGTACGCCGCGGGTGCGAGCCCACATCCGCTCGAGGGGTTGGCCGAGCTTGCGCCCTCGCTCCGCATCGTCTTCTCGACCGTGCCTGCGCCGGTCGTCGGGCGGCCCGTCATCGAGCGGCTGCCCCGGGACGCGCTGCTCGTCGATCTCGCGGCGCCACCGGGGGGCATCGACCTCGAGGCGGCGCGAGAGCTCGGCAACCCGGCGGTGTGGGCGCGCGGGCTCGGCAAGCGGGCCCCTGTCACCGTTGGCGCGAGCCAGTGGCTCGGCATCCGCAGGAGAATCGAGGCGATCGAGGAGGAGCGATGAAGGCGGATCTGGTCATTCGGAACGCACGCGTCGTCACGCACGTGGGGGAGTTCTCCGGCGGCGTCGCGGCCGCGAAGGGGCGGATCGTCGCCGTGGGCGCGGACGAGAGCCTGCCCTCGGGCAGGCGGGAGGTCGACGCGGAGGGCCGCTGCCTCCTCCCGGGCGTCGTCGATCCGCACTGCCATCTCGGCGTGAACTACCCGTACGACGAGGATCTGCGCACCGAGACCGCACAGGCGGCCCGCGGAGGGATCACGACGATCCTGCTCTACATCCGTACCAAGGAGCCGTCGTACATCCCGTTCTACCGCGAACGCTCGCGGGTAGGTGAGGAGAATGCGCACGTCGACTTCGGCTTCCACTTCGGCATCCAGCGCGAGGAGCACATCCACGAGATCCCGCAGATCGTCGAGGAGACGGGTGTCCGCTCCTTCAAGCTCTACTTCGGGTACGAACCCGACAATCCGATCGGGATCGTGCCCGCCACGGACGGGTGGGTGTATGCCACGATGCGTGCCGTGTCGGGCATACCCGGGGGCGTGGTCTCCGTTCACTGCGAGAACACCGGCATCGCCGTGTGGCTCAAGGAGGAGCTGAAGGCGACGGGGCGCCAAGACCTCGCCGCGTACACCGAGTCACGGCCCGCCTTCTGCGAGGTCGAGACGATCCAGCGCATGATCTTTCTCGCCGAGCTGACCGGCTGCCCGCTCTACGTGGTGCACACGACGGTCGCGCAGGGGCCGGTGCTGGGGGAGGTCGCCCGCGCGCGCGGCATCGACGTCACGATCGAGACCTGCCCCCACTACCTCACGCGTACGGCCTACGACGAGGACCTCGACATGCGCGCGAAGATCTCGCCTCCGCTCCGCGACCGCGAGGAGCTCGAGGGCCTCTGGCGCGGCGTCCTGAACGGAAGCATCCGCAGCCTCGGCTCCGACCACGTCCCCTTCTTCCCGAAGGAAGGCAAGGATCTCTGGACCGAGAAGCCGGGCATCGTGTCCTTTCCCTGGGAGCTCTCCCTGATGCTCTCCGAGGGAGTCCACCGGCGCGGCCTGCCCCTCTCACGGCTCGTCGAGCTGAACTCGTACGGCCCTGCCCGTCGCTTCGGCCTCTACCCGCGCAAGGGTTCGCTCGCGATCGGAGCGGATGCCGACCTCGTGCTCGTCGACCTCGACGAGGAGCGCGAGGTCGTGCACACGGGCAAGGGCACGTGCATCTACGAGGGGATGCGGCTCAAGGGCTGGCCGGTGCTGACCGTCTCCCGCGGCCGCGTCGTCTTCGAGGACGACGAGGTCGATTCCGACACGTCCGGCCTCGGGCGCTGCGTGACACGCCCGGGCCCGCCAGGCGGCACAGCCCAGCTCTGATGCTGCCGCACCTCGAGACGAGCATCCGCCCGCTCGTCAACGCGCTGCCGTCTCGCCGTAACGGGATCGCAGGTACAGGTAGCTCCCGCCCCGCCGCACGCTGAGGAGGCGCGAAGTCGGCGCTCGCCCCGGGGCGAAGCCCACGCCTTCGACCAGGCTCGGCCGCTCCGTTCCCGCCGCGGGCTCGCCGAGCACGAGCGGCGAGATCGTCAGGAACTCGTCCAGGGGCACGCCCCCTTGGAGCAACGACCCGTACACGCGCGGCCCACCCTCGCAGAGGAGGGTCTTGACGCCGTAGCGCTCGCCCAGCGTCTCCACGAGCCGGCGAGGCTCGACCGCCCGCTCGCCGAGCTCGAGGACTTCGATGCCGGCCACCCCCCGGAGGGCGCGGGCGCCTGCGGCGGTCGTAGCGACGATCGTCTCGAGCCCGGGGCGATGGAGGAGGGCGCCGTCGAGCGGCAGCGCGCCCTCTGCCGAGAGGACGACCTGCAGCGGGTGAGCGCGGCGCCCCTCGCTTCCGCGTAGGCTCGCGAACGCCTCGGCGTCCTCCGGGCACACGAACGCTGCCGTCCAGACGTGTCGAGGATCCGCGCGCACCGTCCCCTCTCCGATGAGGATGGCGTCCGCGCGGGCTCGGAGCAGCCCCATCAGCCAGCGATCGAGGACGTCGAAGCCGGCGACCTCGGCACCCCCGAGATGCCCGGGCTCGTTGAAGGAGACTCGGCCGTCGCGCGAGGCGCAGAAGTTCACGTAGAGGTAGACGTCCTCCCCGGCGGGAATGCGCCAGTCGCCCCCGTAGATCGCGCGGAAGGCGGGCGGGAGGCCGGCGCCCTCGTCGGAGGAGCCCTCGAAGAGGAGCTCGAACGAGCCCGGCTGAAGCAGGACCGGAAGCGTCATGGCATCGTCCCGGCAACGAGCCGGCCTGCCCGGAGGACGGTGCGCACGGGCGGGCGCCGAGCGAGAGCATCCCGCACCGACACGGCGGGGAGGAGCACGAGGTCGGCCGAGTCTCCTGGCTCGAGCCGTGTCTTCCCGTCGCAGATGCCTGCGAGAAGCGCCTCCTCGTCGTCCACGTGGGCCGCGAGCGAGGCGAGGAAGGCCGCTTCGAGCGGGTCTGCGTCGCCGTAGGGGTAGAAGACATCGGCGACGTTGTCGCTCCCGAAGCGTACGCGCACGCCAGCGGCGCGAAGCTCGCGAACGAGCGTGAGACCGCGCCGGCGCGGGGTGTCATCCCCCCGGTCCTGGAGGTAGAGGTTGAGCGCGGGGAGCGCGATCACGGTGATGTCTGCCGCGGCCACCTTCTCGGCCGTCCGCCGCGCGACCTCGGGCGGCACGCTCGCCAAAGAGCAGCAGTGGCTTGCAGTCACGCGTCCTTCGAGGCCCCGGGCAAGCGTCTCTTCGGCGAGGCGCTCGAGCCAGAAGCTCGCGGGATCGACCGTCTCGTCCAGGTGCAGGTCGACGGGCACGCACAGCGAACGTGCGAGATCGAGCACAGCTCCGATCGACGAGGCGGGCTCCGGACAGAGTGAGGGAGCACCGCCGATGAGGTCGGCGCCAGCCTCGATGGCCGCCACGATCCGTTGTCTACCTTCGGCCGTCCTCGGGTCGGAGAGCGCCGTCGCGAAGGCGACGATCTCGACGTCCAACTGCGCTCCGAGCGCGGCCCGAGCGGCGAGCACCCCGCGCAGGGCGCGTTCGCCGATCACCTCGTCGAGGTCGACGTGCGTGCGTACCCTCAGCGTGCCGTGAGAGAGCGCCTTCTCGAACAGACGTGTAGCGCGCTCTCGCACGTCCTGATCCGTCGAACGTACCTTGATGTCCTGGACGAGCTCGACAGCGTCGGCGAGCGAGCGCGGTGGACGCGGCCCCGGGGCGAAGGCCCGGTCGGCGTGCACGTGGAGGTCGGCAAATGCGGGGAGGGCAAGCAAGCCGCCGGGCTCGTCGGATTGGTCGAGGGCAATGATGTGCCCATCCGCGATCTCGAGCCTGTGGGTGCCGTGGATCCCGGGTAGCACGACCGGCCCGAGGGTGGTGACGGTAGCTGCGGCCACTAGTCGTAGAGTGTCGTGGTCACGGGCGTGCTCGCGCGCTCGAGCCCCGCGCGCCGCGCGATCGCATCTGCTCGGACGCGCGCTTCGGCTCGGAGCTCCATCTCGTCCACCGTCACGACGCGGCCATCCCGGTAGAGCGGCTTGCCGTCGACCCAGGTCTCGGCGATGCTCGCCGACGTAACCGACCAGACCAGCGCCTGAAGGGGATCGTCGAAGGGCGTCCACTCGAAGCTGTCGAGGTCGAAGAGCACGAAGTCAGCCCGCTTGCCGGGCTCGAGCGATCCGATCTCCGCGTCCAGGCCGAGCGCGCGTGCTCCCTCGATCGTCGCCATCCGCAGCGCCTGCTGTGCGCCGACCTGCTCGGCGTCGAGGCGGGCATCCTTGAAGAGCCCTGCGGCGAGGTACATCTGCCGCATGAGGTTGAGGTTGCCCGAGGCCGAGACGCCGTCTGTACCGAGGCCCACCGTCACTCCGGCTTCGCGCATCTCCGGGTACTTCCCGATCGCCGTCGCTCCCTTCGCGAGCTTGAGGGAGGTCCCCGGACAGAAGGCCACCTTCGTGCCGTGACCTGCGAGAAGGAAGATCTCCGAGTCGGTTGTCGCGACCGCGTGGGCGATGACGAGGTTGGGCCCGAGCCCGCCCAGCTCCGCGATCCGCGTGATCGGCCACCGTCCGTAGCGGCGCTCGGACACGCGCGCCTCTTCGATGCTCGAGGCGAGGTGGTACGTCGTTCCGACTCCCAGCCGCTCTGCGAGCTCTCGGGCGCCGACGTGCAGCTCGGGGCTGCACGGCTCCTTGCCCTCGATGTTCACCCAGCAGCGGATCCGCCCGTTCGCATAGCCGTCCCAGTCGCGCACGCACTGCTCGAGCACCTCGAGGGCCACCTCCGCGCTCGGGAAGAAGTGGTGCTCCACCATCTCGTCCGTCCAGCCGGGCGGGATCTCGACGGGCTTCACGTCGGCCGCGTGCCGGCCGACGATGCCACGGATCCCGACCTCTGCGGATGCGCGTGCCGTGATGCCGGGGTCGTTCTGCGCGCCCATGTCCAGGAAGCAGGTCGTGCCGCAGCGCAGCATCTCCGTCGTCCCGAGGAGCACGCTGACGCGCTCGTCCTCGGCGTCGACGTGGGCGTAGAAGGGCTTCGCCCAGTGGAAGACCCAGGCTCGGGTGGCGAGGGTGTCGGGGAAGACGGCGCGTGAGAGCGTCTCGGAGAGATGCACGTGCGTATCCACGAACCCGGGGACGATCCCTCGGCGGCGACCGTCCACCACCGCATCGACCGAGTCGTGGGGATGCGCTCGCACGACCTCGTGGGTCGGTCCGATGGCCGCGATCCGTGCGTCCTCGACGAGGAGCGCGGCGTCTCGCAGCACGCGGTCCTCGGCGTCGACCGTGAGGGCGAACTCGAGATGCTCGATGAGCGTGCGCGTCATCGGATCGCGACCTCCGCCGGTGCCGCTTCCCCTCCGATGGGGAGCTCGCGCAGGTCAGCGAGCTTCGCGACGATGCCCTGGCAGGTGGCGATGTCGGCGCGGCCCTCGGCGACGGACGCCTCCGGAGTCGTGCCGTCGACGGCGAGCGCGTGGAAGGCGACGAGCTCCTGCTCGAAGGCCTCGACCGTCGAGCGGAAGCCCACAGCCCGTTCTCCAGCGCCGTCGCGGTCGACGACCCTGAGCTCCGTCGGCGCGTGGAGGAGATACGGCGACGGGAAGGACAGCCCTACCGATCCGCGCTCGTCGTGTACGACGAGCGTCTCGCGATAGGCAGGGTACTGCTCGAGGTAGTGCCAACGGATGGAGAGGCGAGCATCGCCAGGGAGCGTGCAGAGGATGGAGAGCGAGCGCGGGCCGTCGTCGGGCCAGACGTCGACGTGGTCGCAGCGGACGGGGTCGCCGACGAGGTTCCGGACGAGCGCCAAGTCGTGGACGACGCTTCCGAGAAGCTCCCAGGAGTACAGCCGCCGCAGCAGTGCCGGAGCGTCCCCAAGCGCGTGCGTAAGAAGCGACTCCGTCTCCTCGGCGAGCGCGATCCGCACCTCCTCCGGTACGTCGTCGACCAAGGTCCGGGGAACGTGCTCGAGCTGGCTCTCGGCGGGGGGATGGAGGACGGTGACCTCGACCGCCCTCGGCGGTGGGCGCTCGGAGAGCAGCTCGCGAGCACGCTGCGTCGCCGGGTCGTACAGCTTCATGTACCCGAGTAGGAGCCTCGGCTCGAGTGAGGCGAGCGTGTCGGCCTCGGCGAGCGTGTACGCGAGCGGCTTCTCGCACATGACCGGGAGCCCGGCCCGTACGGCCGCGTCGCAGACGGAGCCGTGCGAGCCCGACGTGAGCACCGCGAGCGCGTCGACGCCGGCGTCTGCGAGCAGCTCGGGGACGGACGCGTAGCGGCGGGCAGGTGGAACGCCGAAGCGATCCCCGACGGCCGCAAGCGTGCCGGGCGAGACGTCGCAGACCGCCGTCAGCTCGAACAGGTCGCACCGCTTGGCGAGGAGCGGAAGGTGCACCGCCTGGGCCACCGTCCCGGTTCCGACGACACCGAGGCGGAGGCGCTCACCGCTCAGCACCTGCGCCGCCCAGGTCGTGGCCGGCCGCCCGAGAAGGCACCTTCCCGGGCGGCCGGCGTGCTGCTCACCTCTTCGGGCACCCCTTCTTGGGCAACCCGATCGAGGGGTCGATGAACTGGTTCGTGGCGAGCTCGGCCGCCTGCAGGTCCTGCTTGATCGTGTCGAGGCCTTTGGCCTTGAAGATCGGCAGCACCTGGTTGATCACTCCCTGCAGCCGCTTCATGCTGAAGTTGCCCAGGGTGCAGTCAGGTCCGTTCTGGACGAGCTTGAGCCGCTTCTGCGTCGCGACGTTGTAGGCGTCCCCGCCGGGGGTCAGCCTCCAGAACGTGTCCATCTCCGTGACGATCTGCTCGAGCTTGCGGTTGACCGGGCCCGGATTCTTCAAGTAGTCGATCTGTGCCTGCTGGATCATCGGCACGAGCAGCTTGAAGCAGGCCCGCTTGGCCTTGATCGTGCTCGGCTTCGTCGCGAGCGTCTGCGGGTACGGAACGTATCCCGAGCTGCGGATCAAGAGGTACGCCACCGGCTTGTGGTACTGCTCGATCTCGTACTGGTACAGGTACGGCTCGCTCGTCACGAACCCCTGCTGGATGATGGCCCCGTCCGCCGCGACGAAGCGAGCAGGCGAGCCGTCGTACGAGGTGTCGACCTGCTTCGGATCGACCCAGCCTCGACCTTGGAGGTAGTCGATCCAGGCACCTCCCGCGAACACCAGCACCTTGGCGCCGGTCTCCTTGATGTCAGCGAAGCGCCTGATGTTGAGCCGCTGGGGGTTCCACATCAGGATCTGGGGGCTGAACTCGAACGGCGACACGATGGAGACGAGCGGGAGCTTCCCGGAGAGCTGGATCTGCTCGTCGCTCGTCGCGAACCCGAGGGTGATGCTCGGGTCCTGGTAGATCTGCGAGATCGGCTGCTGGAAGCCGGTGAATGGCCCGCCGGCCCGGATCTCGATCTTCACGCCCTGCACGGACCCCGTGTAGCGGCCCTTGGCCTTGTCGAGCGTGCCTCTCGTCCCCGCGAGCTGATAGACCGCGCCGTGCTCTGGCTCGGGGAACCAGTCCGTCTGGATGACGATCTTCTCGCCGCAGGCCCGCCGTAGGGGTGTCGTCTGGGCCTCGCTCCCGGTTGCCGCCTGACCGAATCCCGCGGCCAGCGCAGCGACGAGCACGACGCCCGCTGCGGGTCCGAGAACTCGTCGCCTCACCCTGATCATCTCACTCCTTTCCCCCCGTCCGTCCCGTGGGGCAGGTCGGTTCGCACTGAGCGAAGGTGCACGCCGTGTTCAAGACACCTCGATCCGCCGTGGCCTCCGGCCTAACTGGACTGACATGTTGATATCTGTTGCATGACCTGTCAAGCTGAATTCGGCCGCCGCTCAGGTGACCCCCGGGTCAGCGTCCGCCGCTCTCGTCGTGCCACTGCTTCGTCAGCTGGTGTCCGATGATGCCCACGACCCAGAACGAGACGATCCCCAGCGCCACGCAGAAGAGCAGCGCGCTCATCAGCAGGTCGGTCTGGAGGTAGGCACGGTAGAGGTCGAGGAGCCGGCCCAGCCCCGGTGTTCCCTGGCGGAAGAAGAACTCGCCCACGATCGCTCCGATCACGGAGAGGCCGGCGGACACCCTCAAGCCGACGAAGATGTCCGGGATAGCGTGGGGAAGCTGGAGCTTGAGGAGCCGCTTCAGCCGGCCTGCGTGGTGGAGGGTGAAGAGGTCGTGGAGGTTGCCGTCGACCGTGAGCAGCCCGTGCAGGGTGTTCGTGATGATGGGGAAGACGGAGATCAGTACGCAGACGACCACCCGCGCCGTGAAGTCGTAGCCGAACCAGAGCGCGATCAGCGGCACGATCGCGAGGATGGGCGTCACCTGCACGATCACGGCGTACGGGTAGAGAGAGCGCTCGATCCACTTGGCCTGGCTCATGACGATCGCGACCGTTGCGCCGAGGACGAATGCGATCGCAAGGCCGGTCACGGACACCTGGGTCGTGTCCCAAAGGGCATCGAGCTGCTCGTGCAGGTGGCTGCCGTTCAAGAACCCGTTCCGGACGACCTCGTGCGGCGGAGGGAGGAGGAACTGACGCGATGGGCTGAGGATCACGTAGGAGGCGAGGTAGACCACCCCGACGAAGAAGCCGAAGGCGGCGAGCGGGGGGAAGGCCGCCTTCGCCATCCGGGCGAGACGCGGGGTGGGCCTCGGAGCCGCGACGGTGCTCCCGGATACCCGGGCTCCGGCCCTCGGGAGCTCCTGCGTCGTCACTCGTATCCTCTCCGCAGCGCGTGGGAGATCTCGCTCGAAAGGCTTCCGAAGGCGGGGTCGAACCGAAGCTCCGGCGAGCGGGGGTACGAAAACGGGACCTCAACGTCCGCCACGATCCGTCCGGGCCGCGGGCTCATGACGAGCACTCGGGAGGATAGGTAGACGGCCTCCGAGATCGAGTGGGTGATGAAGAGCGCGGCAAAGCGCTCTTGGACGAAGAGTCGCATGAGCTCCTCGTTCAGCGTGCCCCGGGTGATCTCGTCGAGCGCTCCGAACGGCTCGTCGAGCAGAAAGAGCGGCGGCTTCATCGTCAGCGCGCGTGCGACCGCGACCCGCATCTTCATGCCACCCGAGAGGGCTTTGGGATAGTGCCGCTCGAAGCCCTCGAGGCCGACGCTCCGGATCGCGTTGGCTGCAAGCGTCTCGCGCTCCCTGCGTGGCACCCCGTCGAGCTCGGCGAGGAGCTCGACGTTCCGCTGCACGTTCCGAAAGGGGAGGAGCGTTGCGTCTTGGAAGACCATGCCGACGTTGTCGACCCGGCGGCATACCTCCCCGGATGTCTCCCTCCACAACCCGGAAGCTATGCGGAGGATGGTGGACTTGCCACAGCCGGAGGGCCCGACGACCGACAAGAACTCACCACGGCGGAGCGAGAAGGAGGCGTCACGGACGGCCTCCGTACCGTCGGGGAAGACTTTCCCCACGGAGTCGAACCTGAGGACATCCTCGTCGACGGCGAGTGCCGAAGCGGTGCGTGAAAAGGTCTGCGAGGACGTCGCCATGGCCCCTCTTCAGATGCGACCGTCGCCCGCTCCCTGACCGCCTGCGACGAGATCCGCGACTACGAGCTCGCGGACCGAGGCGATATGGCGACTCGTGGAGGCGCGCGCGCCGGCCGGGTCGCCGGCGACGATCGCCTCGACGATTGCCGCGTGTTCCGCCGCTGACTGCATCGGCCGGCCGGGTGCCGCGAGCGCGAGGTGGCGCGACTCGGCGAGATACAGGTGTAGGTCGGAGAGGAGGTCGTAGAGGAGCCGGTTGCCGCTCGCCTCTGCGATGGCGAGGTGGAAGTTGATGTCGAGGGAGGCGAGCTCCTCGACCGGTGCTTGCGCCTCGACGGCGGTCCGGAACGCGTCCTGTGCTGCGACGATACCGTCGATCTTCTCGGGATCGTGGTGCTCGACCGACGAGGCCGCGGCAAGCTCGTCCAGCGCGCCGCGCACGCCGAGGAGTTCGAGCACCTCGTCGCGGTGCGCCTGCAGCCATCGCGTCATCTGTTCGCCGAGCCCGGAGCGCCGGTCGGAGACGAAGGCTCCGCGCCCCTGGTGCACGCGAACGAGCCCGACCGCCTCGAGCGAGCGAATCGCCTCGCGCACGCTGACGCGGCTGACGCCGAAGGTCTCGACCAGCTCGCGCTCGGAGGGGAGACGCTCGCCTGGCGCGAAGTCGCCCTGCCGGATCGCCCGCTCGATCTGGAGGCGGACCTCCTCGCTTCGCTGAGTGCGCTTGATCGACGTCAGCGGGCTCGGGCGGCGAGCGTTGCCGGAGCGCCGGGCTCGAGTCATCGCCTCATCTCGCTCGGGGTCTACCGCGTCTGGGATCACTGGTCAGTCATCTTATACCGTCTGACGGTCCCGCGGATACGGGAGATGCCCACGGCCGGCCGCGGTTCGGCTGACCGGGCGGTCGCGCCGCAGCGCAGCTAGCCGCCGATGTAGGACATCTCGACCTTCCGCAGGCGGCTCGTCTGCTCGGTGCGGAGCTCGGAGTAGCGGTCGCCGCGGCGCTCCCAGATCGCCCGGATCGCCCGCTCGAGCTCCGCGTCGTCGGCGCCCGCGCGGAGGAGAGCTCGCAGGTCGTGGCCGCGGACTGCGAACAGGCACGTGAAGACCTTCCCGTCGGCCGAGAGCCGCACGCGCGTGCAGTCGCCGCAGAAGGGCTGTGTCACCGAGGCGATGACCCCGATCTCGCCGGCGCCGTCCCGGTAGCGGTAGCGCCTCGCGACCTCGCCCCGGTAGGCGGGGTCGACGGGCTCGAGCGGGAACTCGGCGTCGATCGCGGCGACGATCTCGGCCGCGGGGACGACGTCGTCCAGGCGCCAGCCGTTCGACGCGCCGACGTCCATGTACTCGATGAAGCGCACGATGTGGCCGCTGCCGCGGAAGTGGCGGGCGAGGTCGACGAGCGAGCCGTCGTTCAGGCCGCGCTTGACGACGACGTTCACCTTCACCGGCAGGCCGGCGGCCGCGGCCGCGTCGATGCCCTCGAGCACGCGGGCGACGGGGAAGTCGACGTCGTTCATCGCCCGGAAGACCTCGTCGTCGAGGGAGTCGAGGCTGACCGTGACGCGCGAGAGCCCAGCCCGGGCGAGGGCTTCGGCCTTCTGGGCGAGGAGCGCGCCGTTCGTGGTCAGGGTCAGGTCGAGCTCACCGAGCGCGGCGAGGCGGCCGACGAGGACCTCGAGGTCGCGGCGCAGGAGCGGCTCGCCACCGGTGAGGCGGAGCTTGCGGACGCCCAGCCGGGCGAAGACGGACGCGACGCGCTCGATCTCCTCGAAGGTCAAGAGCTCGCGGCGCGGGAGGAAGCGGTACTCGCGCCCGAAGACTTCCTTCGGCATGCAGTAGACGCAGCGGAAGTTGCAGCGGTCGGTGACCGAGATGCGGAGGTCTCGGAGCGGCCGTCCGAACGTGTCCGTGACATCCATCGCCAGGGAGCGTAGAGAATCCGCGCGGTGAGCCGGCTCGGCCCTCTCCTCGCCCTGGTCGGCGTCACCGCGGTCTGGGGCGTCACCTTCGTCCAGGTCAAGGACGCTCTCGAGCTGTACCCGCTCTTCGCCTTCCTCGCCGTTCGCTTCGCGATCTCGACTGCGGCGCTGGCGCCGTTCGCCTGGGCGCCGCTGCGGGAGCTGCCACGCCGCGGCTACGCCGCCGGGATCGGCGTCGGCGCGCTCCTCGCCGCGGCGTACGGGCTCCAGACCGCCGGCCTCGAGCTGACGACGGTCGCGAGCACGGGCTTCATCACCGGGCTGTACGTCGTCTTCACGCCGCTCTTCGCGCTGGCTCTCTTCGGGACGCCGGTGCCGCGCGCGCTCTGGGCCGGAGTCGCGCTCGCGGTCGCCGGGCTGCTGCTCCTGAACGGCGTCCCCGGGGGATCGGTGGCGGGCAACGCGCTCGTCCTCGCCAACGCGGTCGTGCAGGCGCTCCAGATCACCGCCATGGAGCGCTTCGCGCCTCGGTACGACGCGCGCGCGCTCACCTTCTTGATGATGGCGACCTCGCTCGTCGCCTTCGCCCTGATCGCCGGCGCGACGGACCAGGTGGAGACCCCGGGCGGCGCGACCGTGTGGGGCGCGCTCCTCGTCACCGGCCTCTTCGCGGGGGCGCTCGGGTATCTCGTCGCGACCTGGGTGCAGGCGCGGACGACGGCCGCCCGCGCCGCGCTCGTGTTCACGCTCGAAGCCCCGTTCGCGGCCCTCTTCGGCGTGCTCCTCGCCGGGGAGGCGCTCGGGGTCGCGGGCTGGCTCGGCTGCGCGGTGATGATGGCGGCGATCCTGCTCGCGGAGCCCGCGGCCACGAGCGCGCTCCGCCGGCTCGTCCCGCGCAGGCGCTGAGCCCGCCATGCAGCCGGTCCTGCTCGCCTGCCTGTCCGCATTCCTCTTCGGGGGGATGACGGTCGCGGTGCGGGTCGCGCTGCAGCGCGGGGCGCACGCGGAGACGGGGGCCTTCCACACCGTGCTCGTCGCCTTCTGCGTCGTCCTCCCCTTCGCGCTCGCCGCGGGAGGCGACGTGAGAGGGGCGTGGCCGTTCCTGCTCGCCGGCATCCTGGGGCCCGGCGGCTCGCAGGTCTTCTTCACGCTGGCTGTGCGCGACGCGGGCCCCGCGCGGGCCTCCGTCGCCGTGGGCACGGCTCCGCTCGTCGCGGTCGCGATCGCCCTCGTGTTCCTCGGCGAGCCCCTCGAGGGGGCGCTCGTCGTGGGCGCGCTGCTCGTCGTGGCCGGCGGCGCGGCGCTCGCCACCGAGCGGCACCGGCCGGAGCGGTTCGCCCCCATCGGGCTCGTCTTCGCGCTCACCGCGACCGTCCTCTTCGCGACCCGCGACAACGTCGTGCGCTGGCTCTCCGGGGGGACGGAGGTTGCACCCGCGCTCGCCGCCGGGGCAGCGCTGCTCGCGGGCTGGGTGTGCATCCTCGGCTACCTGCTCGCGACGGGCCGGCGTCCTCGCTTGCGCGCCCTCCCTCCGTTCGCCCCGGCGGGGGTGCTCTTCGGGCTTTCCTACGTCAGCCTCTTCGCGGCCTTCTACGGCGGGCGGGTCTCGGTCGTCTCTCCCCTCGTGGCCACGGAGTCGCTCTGGGGCGTGGCGCTCTCGGCGCTCGTGCTCGGCCGCTCGGAGCGCATCGGCCCGCGCCTCGTCGCCGGCGCGCTGCTCGTCGTGGCCGGGGGTGCGCTCATCGGGAGCGCGCGCTAGAATCTGCTAACGTTGGACTCAAGTTTTCGTTAGATAACAAGACTCAAGTCAGGAAGGAGCGAGACCGGACCATGGCCAAGACCATCGGCATCGACCTCGGAACGACCAACTCGTGCATGGCCGTGCTCGAGGGCTCGGAGCCCACCGTCATCCCGAACGCCGAGGGCGGGCGCACGACGCCGTCCGTCGTCGCCTTCGGGCGGGACGGGCAGCGGCTCGTGGGCGCCCCTGCCAAGCGCCAGCAGGTGACCAACCCGAAGAACACCATCTTCTCGATCAAGCGGTTCATGGGCCGCAAGTACAGCGAGGTCTCGGAGGAGATGAAGATCGTCCCCTACGAGGTCGTCGAAGGGCCCAACGGGGACGTCCGGGTCAAGGTGGGGGGCAAGGAGTACGCCCCCCCGGAGATCTCGGCGATGATCCTCCAGAAGCTCAAGGCGGACGCGGAGGCCTACCTCGGCGAGCCGGTGCGGGACGCGGTCATCACCGTCCCCGCCTACTTCAACAACGCCCAGCGCGAGGCGACGAAGGATGCGGGCAAGATCGCCGGGCTCAACGTGCTGCGGATCATCAACGAGCCCACCGCGGCCGCGCTCGCCTACGGGCTCGACAAGGAGGGTGCGGAGCAGACGATCCTCGTCTTCGACCTCGGCGGCGGCACCTTCGACGTCTCCATCCTCGAGCTGGGCGAGGGCGTCTTCGAGGTGAAGGCCACGAACGGTGACAACCACCTGGGCGGCGACAACTTCGACAAAGCGGTCGTGGACTGGATGATCGCCGAGTTCAAGCGCGACCACGGGATCGACCTGGGGCAGGACCCGATGGCGCTGCAGCGCCTGTACGAGGCAGCCGAGAAGGCGAAGATCGAGCTCTCCTCGACGATGACGACCCAGATCAACCTGCCCTTCATCACCGCCACCCCGGAGGGCCCGAAGCACCTCGACCTCCAGCTCACCCGCGCGAAGCTGAACGAGCTGACCCACGACCTGCTCGAGCGGACGGTCGAGCCGACGAAGACGGCGCTCGCCGATGCCGGGCTGACCCCGGCCGACATCGACCACGTCGTCCTCGTCGGCGGCATGACCCGCATGCCCGCGGTGCAGGACAAGGTCAAGGAGCTGATCGGCAAGGAGCCGCACAAGGGCGTCAACCCGGACGAGGTCGTCGCCGTCGGCGCCGCCATCCAGGCCGGCGTGCTCCGAGGTGAGGTGAAGGACGTCCTCCTGCTCGACGTGACCCCGCTCTCGCTCGGGATCGAGACGAAGGGCGGCGTGTTCACGAAGCTGATCGAGCGCAACACGACCATCCCGACCCGCAAGTCGGAGATCTTCACGACCGCCGAGGACAACCAGCCCTCGGTGGAGATCCACGTCCTCCAGGGCGAGTCGGAGATGGCCGCGTTCAACAAGACGCTGGGCAAGTTCCAGCTCGTCGGCATCCCGCCGGCGCCCCGCGGCGTGCCGCAGATCGAGGTGTCCTTCGACATCGACGCCAACGGGATCATCAACGTCTCGGCCAAGGACCTGGGCACGGGCAACGAGCAGCAGATCCGCATCGAGGGCGGCTCGGGCCTGACCGAGGAGGAGGTCGAGCGGATGATCAAGGAGGCCGAGGCCCACGCCGACGAGGCGCACCGGCTGCGCGAGCTGGCGGACGCCCGCAACGCGGGCGAGCAGCTCGCCTACCAGACCGAGCGCACGCTCGCCGAGCACCGCGACAAGCTCGCCGAGGCCGACGCGGCCACGATCGAGGGCCGGATCATGGAGCTCCGGCAGGCGATCGAGGGCACGGACGTGGGCGAGATCCGCGCCAAGACGGAAGCGCTGCAGGAGGCCGCCGCGAAGCTCGCCGACGCGATCTACGCACAGGCCTCTGCGCAGGCCTCCGCCCAGGCCCCCGGGAACGGCGGCCCGGCGGAGGAGGTCGTCGAGGACGCCGACTTCGAGGTCATCGACGAGGAGGAGGCGACGCGCTCGTGACCACGCGGGGCAGGAAGACGCTTCCCGAGGAACAGGAGCGCGCGGCGGCCGAGGCGCGCGAACGCGCCGAGGGCGAGCAGCCCGTGGAGGCCGGCGGGGAGCAGCCAAGTGACACTTTGTCACAAGGCCCCTCCCCGCTCGAGGAGCTGGAGGCGCGGCTCGCCGCTGCGGAGGCGCAGCGCGACGAGTACCTGGCCGACCTCAAGCGGCTCGCTGCCGAGTACGACAACTACCGCAAGCGCGCTGCGCGCGAGCAGGAGCGCCTCGTCGCGCACGCACACGAGCGGCTCGTTCGCGAGCTCCTACCGGTCCTGGACGACCTCGAGCGCGCGCTCGAGGCCGCCGAGCGCCACGAGGAGGCCACCCTGGTCGAGGGCGTCCGGCTGGTCGAGCGCTCGCTGCGGCAGGTGCTCGAGCGGGAGGGCCTCGCCGAGATCGAGGCGGACGGAGCCTTCGACCCGCACGTGCACGAGGCCCTCCTCGCCGAGCGGCGGGAGGGCGCGGAGCCCGGCTCCGTGGCGGAGGTCGTCCAGCGCGGGTACCGCCTCGGAGGGAAGGTCATCAGGCCGGCGCGCGTGATCGTCGCCGAGTGAGCGGCGAGACGGGCGACAGGGGACACGACGCGATGAAGAACCCGTACGAGGTGCTCGGAGTCGCGCGGACGGCCTCCGCCGAGGAGATCAAGAAGGCCTACCGCAAGCTGGCTCGCCGCTACCACCCGGACCGCAACCCCGACGACCCGGCGGCGGAGGAGCGCTTCAAGGAGGTGCAGGCGGCGTACGACCTGCTCTCCGATCCCGAGAAGCGGCGCGCGTACGACGCCTTCGGGACGGCCGGCCCCGGCGCCGCCGGTCCGCGGGGCGTGCGCTTCGAGGAGTTCGACCTCGGCGATCTCGGCGACCTCTTCGGAAGCTTCTTCGGCGGCGCCGGCGCCCGCCGGGGGGCGGGCGCGCGGCGGCCGTCCCGGGGCAGCGACCTCGAGACGCGGGTCCGGATCTCGTTCGAGGACTCGCTGCGCGGCGTCCAGGTGCGGATTCCGGTCGAGGCGGAGACGGCGTGCGCGGTCTGCGGGGGCACGGGCGCGGAGCCGGGAACGGCGCCCGTCGTCTGCCCGCAGTGCCAGGGCCGGGGCGTCGTCTCCGAGTCGCAGGGCCTGTTCGCCTTCTCGACTCCGTGCCCCCGCTGCCGCGGCAACGGCACGATCGTCGAGAAGCCGTGCACGCGCTGCCGCGGCACCGGCCGCGAGCGCACGACGAAGCGCTACTCGGTGCGGATCCCGGCCGGGGCCCGCACGGGGACCAGGATCCGGCTCAAGGGCAAGGGCGAGGCCGGCCGCCACGGCGGCCCGCCGGGCGATCTCCACGTCGTCGTCGAGGTCGAGCCCTCCCCGCTGTACGAGCGCCGGGGCTCCGACCTCGTGCTCGACGTCCCGGTCACCTACGCGGAGGCCGCGCTGGGGGCGACGGTCGAGATCCCCACGCCGGACGGGCCGGTCGCGCTCAAGATCCCGGCGGGCACGGAGAGCGGCAAGCTGCTCCGCGTCAGGGGCCGGGGCGCGCCGCACGTGAAGGGGAACGGCCGCGGCGATCTCCTGGCCCGGATCCGGGTCACCGTGCCGAAGAAGCTGACCAAGGCGGAGCGAGAGGCGCTCGAGGGCTACCGCAAGGTCTCGCGCGAGGATCCGCGTCGCCGCTTCGCGGAGGTGAGCTGAGGTGGACGAGCGGCCCCGGTACATGATCTCCGTCGCCGCCGAGCTGGTCGGCATGCACCCGCAGACGCTGCGCCTGTACGAGGCCAGGGGGCTCGTCCGCCCCGCGAGGACCCCGGGCGGGACGCGGCTCTACTCGGACGCCGACCTGGAGCGGCTCCGCCTGATCCAGCGCCTGACCACGGAGCTGGGCCTCAACCTGGCCGGGGTCGAGCACGTGCTCCGGCTGCAGGACGAGCTGGAGCGCCTGCGCGCGCGGATGGAGCGCCTCGAGCGCGAGCTGCGCGCGGAGATCGCGGCCGTCCACCGTTCCTACAAGCGCGAGCTCGTGCTCTACGAGCCGCCGAGACACCCGATCCGGAGGAGCTGAAGCACGAAATGGACTTCGAGAGACTCACGATGAGAAGCCGCGAGGCGGTCGCCGCGGCACAGGAGCTGGCCCGCAGGCTCGGCAACCCCGAGGTCGTCCCTGAGCACCTGGTGCTCGCACTCCTCGACCAGGAGCTGCCGAGGACGCTCGTCGAGCGCGCCGGGGGGCAGGTGGCGACCGTGCGTGCGGAGGCGGAGGCGAGGCTCGCGCAGCAGCCCTCCGTGTCCGGCGGGGCGGCACAGCCGCCGCGCGCCTCGGCCGCGCTCTCGCGCGTGCTCGACCGGGCCTTCGAGGAGATGCGCGCGCTCGGCGACGAGTTCGTCTCGGTCGAGCACCTGCTGCTCGCGCTCGAGGTCGTTCCGCGCGACGCGCTCCTCGCCGCGCTCCAGCAGGTCCGCGGCGGCCAGCGCGTCACCTCGCAGGACCCGGAGGGCACCTACCAGGCGCTCGAGCGCTACGGCCGCGACCTGACCGCGCTCGCCGAGCAGGGCAAGCTCGACCCCGTCATCGGCCGCGACGAGGAGATCCGGCGCGTGATCCAGGTCCTCTCGCGGCGCACGAAGAACAACCCGGTGCTGATCGGCGAGCCGGGGGTGGGCAAGACCGCGATCGTCGAGGGGCTGGCGCAACGGATCGTGGCCGGTGACGTTCCCGAAGGCCTGAAGGGCAAGCGCGTGTGGGCGCTCGACCTCGGCGCGCTGCTCGCGGGGGCCAAGTACCGGGGGGAGTTCGAGGAGCGGCTCAAGGCCGTCCTCGCGGAGATCCAGAACGCGGCCGGGGAGATCATCCTCTTCATCGACGAGCTGCACACGATCGTGGGCGCGGGAGCGGCCGAGGGGGCCGTCGATGCGGCGAACATGCTGAAGCCGATGCTCGCTCGCGGCGAGCTGCGTGCGATCGGGGCGACGACGCTCGACGAGTACCGCGAGCACATCGAGAAGGACGCAGCGCTCGAGCGCCGCTTCCAGCCCGTCTTCGTCGGGCAGCCGTCCGTCGCGGACACGATCGCCATTCTGCGCGGGCTGAAGGAGCGCTACGAGGCGCACCACGGGGTCGAGATCCGCGACTCCGCGCTCGTGGCCGCGGCCGTGCTCTCCGATCGCTACATCGCCGACCGCTTCCTCCCCGACAAGGCAATCGACCTCGTCGACGAGGCCGCCTCGCGGCTGCGGATGGAGATCGACTCGTCGCCGGTCGAGCTGGACGAGGCGGAGCGGCGCGTGCGCCAGCTCGAGATCGAGCTCGCCGGGATGGCGAACGAGTCCCCGGAGACGCGTGCCCCGCTCGAGCGCGAGCTCGCCGAGGCGAAGGCGGCGCGCGACGAGCTCGCCGCCCGCTGGGCGCGCGAGAAGGAGTCGCTCCAGCGCGTGGCCGAGATCAAGCGGCAGATCGACGAGCTCAGGATGGAGGCCGAGCGCGAGGAGCGCGCCGGGAACCTCGCCCGCGTCGCCGAGATCCGCTACGGGATCCTCCCCGAGCTGGAGAAGGAGCTCGCCGAGCGGGAGCAGCCGACCGAGGAGCCGATGGTGAAGGAGGAGGTGGACGAGGACGACATCGCCGCCGTCGTCGCCTCCTGGACCGGCATCCCCGTCTCGCGGCTGCTCGAGGGCGAGGTCGAGAAGCTGATCCACATGGAGGAGCGGCTGCACCGGCGGGTCGTCGGCCAGGACGAGGCGGTCGAGGCCGTGTCGAACGCGCTCCGGCGCGCCCGCTCGGGCCTCCAGGACCCGAACCGCCCGATCGGCTCCTTCATCTTCCTCGGCCCCACGGGCGTCGGGAAGACCGAGCTGGCCCGCGCGCTGGCCGAGTTCATGTTCGACGACGAGCGGGCGATGGTGCGCCTCGACATGTCCGAGTACCAGGAGCGGCACACGGTGTCGCGGCTCGTCGGCGCGCCGCCCGGCTACGTCGGCTACGAGGAGGGCGGTCAGCTCACCGAGGCGGTGCGGCGGCGGCCGTACGCCGTCGTCCTGCTCGACGAGATCGAGAAGGCGCACCCCGAGGTGTTCGACATCCTCCTCCAGCTCCTCGACGACGGCCGTCTCACCGACGGGCACGGCCGCACGGTCGACTTCCGCAACACGGTCGTGATCATGACCTCCAACGTCCGCTCGCCGGAGGAGCTGCGGGAGCGCTTCCGGCCCGAGTTCCTGAACCGGATCGACGAGATCGTCGTCTTCCGGCCGCTCACGCGCGAGCAGCTCGCGGAGATCGTCGAGCTGCAGCTCGGTCGCCTGCGGGAGCGCCTCGCCCAGCGCGGGATCTCGCTCGAGGTCACCGATGCGGCGAAGGGGCTCCTCGCCGAGGAGGGGTGGGACCCCGCCTACGGCGCGCGGCCGCTCAAGCGTGCGATCCAGCGCCTGCTCGAGAACCCGCTCGCGCGTGCGCTGCTCGAGGGGCGCTTCTCCGAGGGCGACGTCGTCCGGGTGGACGTGCGCGAGGACGAGCTCGTCTTCGAGCGGGCCGAGTTTGCCGAGGCCGCGACGGCGTAGTCCGAGACGGCCAGCTTGCGGCTCGCTGCTCTCAAAGGCGACCATTGACGGGTGTGGAAGCGTCGACGCGAACCGGCATTGGATCGCGAGACCGTCGATGGCATCATCAGGATGCTCATGGCGATGGACGCCAAGCTCGATCAGATCCGCGAGAGGCTGGACATCGACGATGAAGAGGCGGAAGAGGAAGGCGATGACGCCTGAGGAGCGTCGGGCCTACCACGAGAGGGAGGCTGAGATCGCGAAGAACGTCGCCGAGGCGCGTGCGATCTTCGCGCGCCGCGAGCAGCGCCTGCGCGAGTGGGACGAGCAGGTGGCCCGCCGCCGCGCCCGCCTGCGCCGCCTGACCTTCGGCCTGCTCGGCCGCGAGCCTCCGGGCACGTCGTCGTAGAGGTCGGCGTCCTCCCTCACAGGCGGGGCGCCGTCGATGAAGGGGGCGAGCTCTCGTCGCGGAGCCGGAGGATCGTCCCCGTGCCACGACGAGCACGCTCCCGCGCTCGAGCCCGCCTGGCTGCAGCTTGTGGCACGGCGTACGATCGATGGTCGTGAGTCGTCGGATCGTCGGCCGTGACGCGGAGCTCGCGTCCCTCCGCGACTTCGTCGCGAGCCTCTCCGACGGCGTGGCCGTGCTCGTCCTCGAGGGTGAGGCCGGGATGGGGAAGACGACCCTCTGGTCGGCCGGGGTCGCGTACGCGGGCGAGCGAGAAGTCATCGTGTTGCAGGCGAGGCCGGCCGAGAGCGAGACGAGCCTCTCCTTCTCGGCCGCACGGGACCTGCTCGACCCCGTGCTCGACGACGCGCTCGCCGCGCTCGTCCCGGCGCAGCGGCGCGCGCTCGCCCGCGCGCTCGTGCTCGACGAGGGCGAGGGCCCCGCCCCGGATCCGCACGCCGTCGGGGTCGCGGTGCTGAACGCCCTTCGCTCGCTCGCAGCAGAGCGACCGCTCGTCGTCGCGGTCGACGACGTCCAGTGGCTCGACTCCGCTTCGGCCGCCGCGCTCGCCTTCGCCGGCCGGCGCCTGCGCGAGGAGCCGATCGCCCTCCTCCTCGCCCGTCGCCTCTCGCTCGAGAGCGGGCTCGTCGCCGAGCTCGCCCGCTCGCTTCCGCCCGAGCGCCTCCGCCGGCTCGAGCTCGGCCCGCTCGGGCCGAGCGAGCTCCACCGCGTCGTGCAGGAGCACCTGGCGACGACGCTGCCGAGACCGCTCCTGAGGGAGGTCCACGATGCCTCCGGAGGGAACCCGTTCTACGCGCTCGAGATCGTCCGCATGCTGCAGCGCACCGGCGTATCGATCGAGGCGGGCCATCCGCTGCCTGTCCCGGACTCTCTCCGGGACCTCGTCCACGGACGGCTGCTCGCGCTTCCCCCGGAGAGCCGCGACTTCCTGCTCGCGGCGGCCGCGCACGCGCATCCGACGGTCGCGATCGCCGAGGCGGCGTCCGGGGTCGCTCGAGCCGAGGGGCTGCGGCCGGCTCTGGAGGCGCGGGTCATCGACCTCGAGGGCGACCGCATCCGGTTCGCACACCCGCTCCTCGCGGCCGGGGCGTACGAGGTCGCGGATCCTCTCCGCCGCGCAGAGGTCCACGCTCGCCTGGCGGAGCTCCTGGACGATCCGGAGGCCCGCGCCTGGCAGCTGGCAGCGTCGGTCGACGAGCCGGACGAGACGGTCGCCGCCGCGCTCGAGGAGGCGGCGCGCCATGCACGCTCTCGGGGCGCACCGAGGCCGGCGGCGCTGCTCCTCGAGCGCTCCCACGAGCTCACTCCCTCCGAGCTCGAGGACGCTGCCCACCGGCGTGCGGTCGACGCCGCCTACCTCCACTTCGAGGCCGGCGACTCGCCTCGCGCCGTTGTGCAGCTGCGCGAGCTGATCGGCCAGCTCCCACCGGGCCGGAGGCGGGCCGCCGCGCTCGTTCGGCTGGCGCGCGTGCGCTCCTTCGACGCCCAGGCCGAAGGGGCTGACCTCTTCCGCCGCGCGCTCGAGGAGGCCGAAGGCGACGCGGAGCTCCTCGCCGTGGCCCACGAGGGTGTCGCCGCCTGCCTCTTCAGGCTCCGCGAGCGCCTCCACGAGGCGGCCGAGCATGCGGAGAGCGCCGCGCAGCTGGCGCTCGAGCTCGGGGACGAGGCGCTCGCCGCGGAAGCGCTCAGCAGCCGTCTGCTCGCGGAGTCGCTCCTCGGAAGCAAGAGCGCCGCCAAGACGCTCGCGCGCGCTCTCGCGCTCCAGGACGCCGCCGACGAGCGGCGCGTGCTCGGCCAGCCGCTGTGCATCGCGGCAGTGCACTGGTGGTGGGCGGACGAGCTCGACCGGGCGCGCGGCGTGCTCCTCGACATGCTCGAGCGTGCCCGCGAGCTCGGCGACGAGGCCTCGGTCCCGTACGTGCTCGTGATCCTCGGGCAGGTCGAGTGCGTCCGGGGCGACCTCGCCGCGGCGCGCGAGCGGGCGCGCGAAGGGCTGGAGGCATCGGAGCAGTCGGGGCAGCATACGACCCTCGTCTACAGCCTCGCCCTGGAGGCGCTCGCCGAGGCCCATCTCGGCGCCGCCGAGCGGGCGCGTGTCACCGCCACGAGGGCGCTCGCGCGCGTTCCGGAGACTGCGGCGCGGCCGGCCGAGCTGCTCGCGAGATGGGCGCTCGGCCATGTCGAGCTCGCGAGCGGAGGGCCCGAGGATGCGGCGGCGTGGCTCGGGCCCGCGGTCGCGTTCGCCCGGCAGGAGGAGTTCGGCGAGCCGGGAGCGATGCGCTTCGTCCCGGACCAGGTCGAGGCGCTGCTCGAGCTCGGCCGGCGCGAGGACGCCGAGGAGCTGCTCGGCTGGTACGAAGGTCACGCGCGCCGGCTCCGCCGCGTGTCGGCGCTCGCCGCCTGCGCCCGCTGCCGGGGGCTGCTCGCCGCGGCCGAGGGGCGCCTCGAAGAGGCGCTCCGCGCCTACGAGGAGGCGCTTCGCTGGCACGCGAAGGTCGAGCTCCCCCTCGACCGCGGCCGAACGCTGCTCGCCCTCGGAGCGGCACAGCGCCGGATGAAGCGCCGCCGCGAGGCCCGGGCCACGCTCGGGCAGGCGCTCGCCCTCTTCGAGCGGATCGGCGCCGCTCTCTGGGCCGAGCGGTCCCGCGCGGAGCTGCGTCGCATCAGCGGCCGCGCACCGGCCGCTGGAGCGCTGACTCCGGCCGAGGAGCGCGTTGCGGCGCTCGTCGCGGAAGGCAAGACGAACCGCGAGGTCGCAGCCGCGCTCTACCTCTCCGAGCGAACGGTCGAGGGCCATCTCTCGCGCGTGTTCGCGAAGCTCGGGATCCGGCACCGGGGGGAGCTGGCGGCGGCGCTGGCGTCGCGTCACAACCAGGTGGCGGTGCCTTCAAACACAGGGGATTCGCCCGTTTCGAGCGGGTCTCCCGCCTCCTAGCCTCGAGCTCAGGTGGCCGTCCGGGCCACCAGGATCGCAAGGAGGAGACGATGACCCGCAGGATCCACAGGATCTCCCTCGTCGCCGGGACGGCCCTCGTCGCTTTGGCCGCGTGGGGCCCTGCAGCGCTCGCGGAGCCCAAGGTGCCCGCTTCCACGGAGCCGAGCGTCGCCGTCGCTCCCGACTGGTTCGAGCGGGCCGCGCAGAACGCGCTGCGGGAGGGCCGGGCCGGCTACCTCGACGCCGCCCAGCGGGCGCGCATGGCGCCCATCAGGTCCGGCGCCCCGGCCGGCCACGTCGACCGCTACGAGCTCGATCTGCCCACGGGCCCGGTTGCCGCGAGCCCGACGGGCGACGGGCGGGAGCTCGAGTGGCCGCAGCTCGGTATCGGCTTCGGGCTCGGCATCCTGCTCGCGTTCGGGCTCGTGCTGGCGGCGCGGCTGACGCGGTTCCGCCCGCTCACGCACTGAGGGGAGTGAGGCTCGGGACGAGCCGGTGCGAGGTCGACACGAGACGCGGGCGGCTGCCGGGAACGGCAGCCGCTTCGCTGTCTGGAACGTGGACGACCTCCACGGTCCTCTACGCCTCCAGGGGATTGCTGAAGCGCACGCGTGGGAACCGCGTGAAGTCGCTGTCCGCCGAGCAGAGCTCCGCGCCGTGCTCGATCGCGAGCGCGGCGAGGTGCGCGTCGCTCGTCAGGTTCCCCGCGGTGCCGAGCGGAGCCAGGAGCTCGCGAAGAAGCTGGTGGTGGCGGTCGAGCGGGTGCACGACGGTCGTCGCAGGCTGTGCGAGCCAGGAGTCGACGAGGTCGAACGCCGCCTCGGTCGAGAGCGGCGACTCGAAGATGCGCGGGTTGGTCGCGAGGCGGACGAACGCGAGCAGGACCGCCCATGAGAAGGCAAAGGTCTCGGCGCTCGAGAGCTGCTCCTCGAGCCATCTCCTCGCGACCGCGTGGTGCGGCGAGCCCTCGTCGACCGCGTAGAGGAGGACGTTCGTGTCGACGAGCTTCACTTGCGCAGCTCGAGCTTGCGGATCGTCTCCGCGTCCTCGAGCTCGCCGGCGAGCCGCAGCGCGTGCTCGAGGTCGATTCCCGGCCGCAGGCCGAGTCGCTGCGTCCGGAGGCGGTAGGGGCGGGCGGCGGACGGCGCCTGCGCGGAGAGCCCGCGACGCAGCACGGAGTTGACGACCGCTGTGAACGAGGTGCCCCGCTCGCGGGCGAGCGCGCGGAGATCGCTCATGAGGTCGGGATCGAGGTTGACCGTCGTTCGCACTCCAGCACCATAGCATCATAGAAGTTGATGCCTTAATGCCAACGCTGTCGGCTCGGCCGGCCGGCGGGCGGCCCCGCTGTACGGTCCGGGTGTGACGAAGCCCTACCGCCTGAGCCCTGCCCGGCGGCTGATCAACCTCGTCGTCCGCCCGCTCGCACGGCTGGGGCTCACGGGCCCACGCACGCACCTGCTCACCGTTCCCGGGCGAAGGACGGGGAAGCTCTGGTCGACGCCGGTCTCGATCGTGCGCGACGGCGGCGAGCGCTACCTCGTCGCGCCGTACGGCGACCGCAACTGGGTGCGCAACGCGCGGGCGGCCGGGTGGGTGGAGCTGCGCCGGGGCCGCCGGCGCGAGCGGCTCGCGGTCGAGGAGCTGGCCCCGGCCGAGGCCGTCCCCGTGCTCCGGCGCTACTACGAGCTCGGCCGGGTGACCCGGCCGTTCTTCGGCGTGACGCTCGAGTCCTCCGCCGAGGAGTGGCTGGCGGAGGCGCCGCGCCACCCGGTCTTCCGGCTGCGCGTCCCGTAGCGTTCGCGCCGTGACCCTCCTCGTCGCAGCCACCGAGCCCGAGCTGTGCGGCCACGCCGGCCTCGTCTGCGGCGTGGGGCCGGTCGAGG
>DATMAP010000190.1:0-13484 GCA_035559835.1 Gaiellaceae bacterium | reverse complement strand
CCGCCACCCGAGCGAGGCGCGCGGGCTCGCCCGTCCGCCCTTGCGGGCGCTCGCGCGGCTCGCTCGCTCCGCCTCGTAGCGCGCGGCCGCCTCAGGCGACGCGCGCCTGCCGCTCCGGCCTGAGCACGACCGGCCCGAAGGCGAGCCTCGACCCGATCCGCAGCGCGTCCGCCGGCGGGGCGTAGTAGTAGCCCTGGCCGAGCGCGCAGCCGAGCGCGCGGAGCACGTCCGCCTGCTCGCGCGTCTCGATGCCCTCCGCGACCACCTCCAGCTCCAGGGTGGAGGCGAGCTGGAGGATCGCTTCGACGAACGTCCGGTCGCGCTCGATCCGGTCGACGAACGGCTTCGCGATCTTGAGCATGTCGATGGGGAAGTCGCGCAGGTGGCTGAGGGAGGAGTAGCCGGTGCCGAAGTCGTCGAGCGCGAGCCGGACGCCCAGCTCGCGCAGCCTGCCGAGCGTCTCGATCGCCGCGGCCGGATCCTGCATCGCGCTGCTCTCGGTCAGCTCGAGGACGAGGCGGTCGGGCGGGATGCCCGTGGCGGCGAGCACCGCCTCCACGTCCCGGGTCAGGTTCGGGTTGCGCAGCTCGCTCTGGGAGAGGTTCACGCTCACCATCAGCCGGTCGTGGAAGCGGTGCCGCGAGCGCCAGGCCCGCAGGTGCTCGCAGGCGAGGCGGAGGATGGCGTTGCCGATCGGCGGCATCAGGCCCGTCTCCTCGGCCAGCGGGATGAAGGCGTCGGGGAGGACGAGGCCGCGCGCGGGATGGTGCCAGCGGGCGAGCGCCTCGAGCCCGACCACGCGCCCGGTCTCCAGCGCGACGATCGGCTGGAAGTGCGCTTCGATCTCCTCGCGCTCGACCGAGCCCTCCAGCGTGGTCGCCAGCTCCTGCCGGCGCTTCGCGCGCACGTGCATCTCGGGGTCGTACCAGGCGAACCCGCCCTTGCCGTTCGTCTTCGCCGCGTACATGGCGACGTCGGCGTTGCGCAGCAGCTCGTCGGCGATCGTCCCCGGCTCGGCGCGGGCGATCCCGATGCTGGCGTGGATCCGCAGCTCGCGGCCCTCGAGCATGAAGGGCGTGCGCAGGCCCTCCACGAGCCTGGAGGCGACCGTCTCGGCGTCGTGCCGGTCCGCGCGCTCGAGCAGGACGGCGAACTCGTCGCCGCCGAGCCGGGCGACGAGGTCGTCGGGGCGGAGCGATCCGCGCACCCGCTCGGCGACCGCGATCAGGAGCTGGTCGCCGGCGCTGTGCCCGAGGCTGTCGTTGATCGTCTTGAAGTCGTCGAGGTCGACGAAGAGGACGGTCGGACGCCGCTCGCCGGCGCCTGCCAGGGCGAGGGCCTGGTGCACGCGCTCCGCGAAGAGGACGCGGTTCGCGAAGCCCGTGAGGCTGTCGTGGAAGGCTTGGTGCCGGAGCTGGCTCTTGACCCGGTCGTTCTCCAGGAGGGCGCCTGCGTGGCTGGCGAAGGTCTCGAAGAGCCGCCGGTCGTCCTGCGTGAAGGTGGCCGCGTCTCCGCGGCGGTTGCCGACCAGCACCATCCCGAACACGCGGTCGACGCCGTGCAGCGCGGTCACGATCGCGTCCTCGAGGCCCTCCCGGGCGAGGTAGGCGTCGAGCGGGTGGCGCTGGCGGCCGCGGGGGAGGAGCACCGCCGCCTGCTGAGACGACACCTCGCGCAGGGCGCGCAACCGCGTCTCGTCGACCTCGATCGGCTCCAGGAGGACGTCCTCCGCCGGGCTGACCGCGCTCCGGAGGGCGTCCCCTTCGGCCCCCTCGGGAAAGACGACGATCTCGGCCACCTCGGCGAACAGCATCGTGCGGGCAGACTCGAGCAGCTCCCGGACCGAGGAGCGGAACTCGGCTCCCTGCATCGCCCGCATCGAGCGGGAGAGGAACTCGAGGTGGCCCTGCCGGCGCCGCTGCGTCGAGTAGGCGGTGAGCGCGAGCACGGTGGCCGCGATGGGCGCGGCCATCGCCCAGAGGGAGCGCGGGTCGACCTGCGCGAGCTGCACGGCGGCGATCGCGAGGCTCGCGCAGGCGAAGCAGGCGCCGCCTGCGATCGCGGCCAGCGTGGGCAGCTCGTCGGCCAGCGAGCGCCGAGGGCCGAGGACCGTCAGGGATCCCGTGGCGAGCAGGGCGGCGAGGGCGTACGTGCCGGCGGCCACGACCGCACCCGCCCAGCCTGCGGGCCCGTGGGCGGCCCCGAGGCGCAGGAAGCCGTGGAAGGCGACGAGGGCGACCGACGTGCCGAAGGCGAGGACGGCGAGGTTGAGCGCCGCCGTCAGCGGGCGCTGCCGGCGGGCGAGGGCGAGCGCCGCTCCCGCGCCGAGGAGCAGGGCGAGCAGGAGCTGGCTCGGGGAGACGAGGTAGAGCCCGAGCACGAGGACGAGCTCCCCGAGGGACACGCTGTGCGTCTCGCTCCGGAAGTGGACCTGGACGGGCAAGGCCTCGGCCAGGAAGAAGAGGAAGACGAAGCTCCACCAGGGAACCGCGATCCGGCCGGCGGGCGGCTCGAGCTCCGAGAGGAGCGCCGAGTGGAGCGCGAAGGCGACCAGGGCGGCCCCGGCGGCGAGCCCGAGGGCGGACGCGCCGCGGGCGAGCGACGGGCCCTGGGGCCCACGGCTCACGGTGGCAGAGAGGGTGACGCTCACGGGCGCGCCCCCGAGCGGCGCGGCCGCCGCTGCCGCCTCGCCGGGGTTCCGTACCAGACGCCTCTCTCCGTGGTCACGAGTCGGTGCTCCCTCGTCGTCTCCGCCCTCGCGCTCCGCGCCCGCTCGGCACGCAGCCGGGCGCCGAGCCGCTCCTGTCGCCGAGCGCACCGTAGGGAGAGCCCTCCCCCGCGGCCTCCCCCCGTCGGGGGGTGTGCCTCACCCGGCCCGCGGGAGTGATCCGCGGCTAAAGCCGCTCCCCGTCTCTGCCGATGCCGAAGGGCCCATGGATCTCAGCGCGGTGCTCCGGCATGCGGTCGAGAACGGTGCGAGCGACGTCCACCTGAAGGTGGGCCAGCCGCCCGTCTGCCGCTACGACGGCGAGCTGGAGCCCGCGAAGGACTTCCCGCCGCTCGCCGACGCCGACCTCGAGGAGGTCCTGGAGCAGGTCACCCTGCTCGCCCCCCGGCGACGGCAGCTCTTCGACGAGACCGGTGACCTCGACATCGCCTACTCGGAGCCCGGCCTGCCCCGCTTCCGCGTGAACGGCTTCCGGCAGCGGGGGGCGATCTCCTTCGCCTTCCGCGTGATCCCCGACCAGGTCCCGGGGTTCGACGAGCTCCACCTCCCGCCCGGGGTCGCCCGGCTGGCGGAGGAGCGGCGCGGCCTCGTGCTCGTCACGGGCGCGACCGGGTCGGGGAAGACGACGACGCTCGCGGCGATGCTCGACCACATCAACCGCACTCGGCGCCAGCACATCGTCACGATCGAGGACCCGATCGAGATCGTGCACGAGGATCGCGGCTGCATCGTCAGCCAGCGCGAGGTCGGTCTGGACACGGACAGCTTCGCGCAGGCGCTGCGCCGCGTGCTGCGCCAGGACCCGGACGTGATCCTGATCGGCGAGCTGCGCGACACGGAGACGGCGCAGGTCGCGCTGCAGGCGGCGGAGTCGGGGCACCTCGTCCTCTCGACCCTCCACACCCTGGACGCGGCCGAGACGATCGGGCGGCTGGTCGAGTACTTCCCCGCCGAGAAGCAGGCGCAGGTGATCTCGATCCTGGCCGGCGTCCTCAGGGGCGTCATCAGCCAGCGGCTCCTGCCCGCGCTCGGCGGCGGCCGCATCCCGGCGGTCGAGGTCATGGTCACGAATGCGCGGATCGCGGAGCTGATCAGGGAGCGCCGGACGGCCGAGATCTCGGACGCGGTCGCCGACGGCGAGTTCTTCCAGATGCAGACCTTCGGGCAGGCGCTGATCGACCTCGTCCTGCGCGGGCTGGTCGATCGCGAGACGGCCGCCAACGCGGCCACCAACCGCCACGATTTCGTGCTCGAGCTGGAGCGGGCCGAGAAGGCGGCGCAGGCGGGGCAGAGCGCCGGGCACCGGGCGGCCCGGGAGGCGTCGGCCCGCGCGCCCGAGGACGACCTGCCCGCGTTGCGCCTCGCGGGGACATGAGCCGCGTCCTGCCCAGCGTGCGCCAGCGCCTCCGCGACGAGCGGGGCTTCACGCTGATCGAGCTCCTGACGGCGATCGCTCTGCTCGGGATCGTCATCGGCGCGCTCGCCACCGTGCTGATGGCGGCGACGCGGGCAGAGGATGACCTGAACCGCCGCTTCGGCGCCCAGATCAACGCGCGGCTTGCCCTCGACCAGCTCCGCCGCGAGATCCACTGCGCCAGCTCGGTGACGCCGACCGGAGCCTCCTCGAGCATCACCATCGTGCTCGGGAACCGCTGCCCGAGCGCGGCGGGCGGGGCCACGGTGACCTGGTGCACGAGCGGCTCGGGCACTCGCTACGCGCTCTACCGGGCGCCGGGCTCGACCTGCAGCACGTCGGTGAAGAAGGCCGCCGACTTCCTGACCACGGGCCAGGTGTTCACCTTCACCCCGCAGTCGGCGAGCAGCCTGGCGACGCTCTCCGTCACGCTGCCGGTGAACCCGAAGCCCGGCAGCGGCCTCCCCGACTACCGGCTGCAGGACGACATCGTCCTGCGCAACTCGACCCGGGCGTGAGCAGGGAGCGCACCCTCCCCCCGAAGGGGGATGCGCGGCTGGCCGCGCCCGCCTTCAGTGGGCGGGGATCTCCGGGAAGGAGCATGGCGTGCCCCACGGACAGCTGACGGCAACCCTGCGGCGGCTGCGCGACGAGCGCGGCGTCGCCCTGCCGATGGCGCTCGGCGCCACCGTCGTCCTGACCGCGCTCGCGGCGGCGATCTTCCTGTACGCCTCCACGAACCAGAGCGCAGCCGAGCGCTCCCGTGCCGACCAGCGCGCCTACGGGCTGGCCGAGGCGGGGCTGAGCTACGCGATGTCGACGCTGAAGAACGCGGCCGACCCGTACTCGCCGACCGCCGTGCCCGAGACCACGGTCACGCTTCCCGGCGGCACCGTCACCTACCGGGGCACGCTGAGCGGCAACCTCTGGACGCTGAGCGGGACCTCGAGCGTGGCCAACCCGACCGGGCCGGGCGTCGCGGCGGTGAGCCGCACGGCGAGCATGCAGGCGCAGGTGACGACGGTCACGGTCGGCGACCGCCGTCCCTGGAACTACCTCTTCATCGACCAGCCCTCGGGCTGCTTCACGCTGAACAACACGGTCACGCTCGAGATCGCCCTCTACGTGCGCGGCAACCTCTGTCTCGAGAACAACGCGCTCGTCCAGGGGCCGGCCGTGCACGTGCTCGGCAACGTGTACGTGAACAGCCCCCAGGCCTCGATCGGGACCTCGGCGAGCCCCATCCCCGAGTTCCTCGCCACCGGGAGCTGCTACTACAACGGCGCGCTGACCACCTGCGGCCCGGCGGGGCGGATCTGGGCGAGCACGATCGGGACGACGCCGCCGGTGCTCTCCAAGCCGCCGATCGACCTCGCCTACTGGTACGCGAACGCCGATCTCGGTCCGCAGAGCACGTGCACGACGGGGAGCTTCCCCGGCGGCTTCGACAACAACGGCGTCCGCGACGTCAGCCGAGGCGACGTCGACCTCACCCCGAGCTCGGCGTACAGCTGCAAGAAGGTCGTGAACGGCCAGACCGTCGCCGAGCTCAGCTGGGTGCCCGGCTCCAACCCCTCACAGACCGGGACGCTGACGATCAAGGGGACGATCTACTTCGACGGGAACCTGACCTGGTCGAACCTGTCCCTGATCCAGTACGACGGACGGGCGACCCTCTACGCCTCGGGCAAGCTGATCATCAAGAACCAGGCCGACCTCTGCGGCGTGGCCGCCTGCGACGCGACCTGGGATCCGAGCGTGGACTTCCTCGTCTTCGTCGCGGGCTCGATGGTCTCGGAGACGAGCACGACCCCGCTCTCGGGCGACATCGGCAACAAGGTCAACTTCCAGGGCGCGATCTACTGCGTCAACGACTACGACCAGGACAACAACACGACCATCTGGGGCCCGGTCATCGCGCGCAACGCGACCATCACCAACTCCGGGCTCTTCAAGCCCCTGCCCGGGGACTTCGGCGACCTCCTGGCCGGCATGCCCGCCGGGACGACGACGGAGACGCGGGTCGAGGCGATCGCCGGCAGCTACGCGGGCTAGGAGGCGCCCGTGGACGCCGCGGCCGCCGCCCTCGTCCTCGCTCCGGCGCTCGCGCTCGGGAGCTTCCTGAACGTCGTCGCGGCGCGCGTCCCCGCCCGCCGCTCGCTCCTGCGGCCGCCTTCCTCGTGCGGGAGCTGCGGGGAGGAGATCCTCTGGCGAGACAACGTCCCGCTCCTCTCCTACCTCCTGCTGCGGGGCCGCTGCCGGCACTGCGGGGCGCGCATCTCGCTCGTGTACCCGCTCGTGGAGGCGGGGACGGCGGGGCTCGTCGCCGCCTGCGCCGCCGTGTACGGGCTGACGCCGTACGCGGCGCTGGCGGGCGCCTTCTGCGCCGTGCTCGTCGTCTTGGCCGTGATCGACGTCGAGCACCGGATCGTCCCGAACCGGATCGTGCTGCCCGCGGCCGGCGCCGGGCTCGTTGCGCGCACGCTGCTCGACCCGAGCCCGGAGTGGCTGCTCGCAGCGCTCGCCGCCTCGGGCTTCCTCTTCCTGTTCGCGCTCGCCTACCCGCGAGGGCTGGGGCTGGGGGACGTGAAGCTCGCGCTCCTGCTCGGGGCCGTCCTCGGACAGGAGGTCGCCGTCGCTCTCATGGTCGGGCTCGTCGCCGCGCTCGTGCCCTCGGGCGTGCTCCTGCTGCGCCACGGCGCGGCGGCGCGCAAGCTGGCCCTCCCGCTCGTCCCCTTCCTCGCGCTCGGCGCGGTCGTCGCCCTCTTCGCCGGCGACGCGCTCCTCGACCGCTACCTGGGGCTCTTCTGACCCGGGCGGGGGAAGCGCCCGTCAAGCGCGTGGCGTTTCCTGCCGATGACCCGTTCGAGGGAGCCTCGATGGAGAGAGAGCGCTCAGCCAGCCCGACGCTGCCCGCGGCCGCCACGCGGCCGGGCGTCGGCGTCGCAGGGAGGGAGGGCGGAAGCGCCTTCGCGGTCAACGCGACCGCCGAGCTCGTCCTCGACCTGCTCGCGGCCACGGGGCTCGTCGCCCCCCACGCCCTCGACCGCGTGCGCGAGCGTGCGCGGCGAGGCGTGCCGGTGACGCAGGCGCTGGCCGAGGAAGGCGTGGCCACGGAGGAGGGCGTGGCGCGGATGCTGGCCGCCCGACACCACCTCCCGCTCGTCGACCTCGCGGCCACCGGCGTCGCCGCGGACGCCGTCCAGGCGATCCCCGCCCACACGCTCGAGCGGACCGTGGCCATCCCGTACGCGCTCATGGACGACGTGCTCCAGGTCGCCGTCGCCGACCCCGGGAACCTGCACGCGATCGACGAGCTGCGGCTCTCCACCCGCCTCCCGCTCGAGCTGGCGGTGGCGGCGCGGGGGGAGATCCTGGCCGAGCTGCGCAAGCTGAGGCGTGCGGCGGAGGCGCTCGGCAGCGTCGTCGAGGTCGACGAGGAGGCCGCTCTCGGCGACGACGTCGACGCCGACGACGGCATTTCGGACGCGCCGCTCGTCCGGCTCGTGAACGCGCTCGTCTTCCAGGCTGCCGAGGAGGGCGCCTCCGACGTCCATTTCGAGCCGCAGGAGGACGCGCTCGTCGTCCGCTTTCGCGTGGACGGCGTGCTGCGCGAGACGCAGCGGATCCCCCGGCGTCTGGCGGCGGGCGTGACGACGCGACTCAAGGTGCTGGCGAAGCTCGACATCGCCGAGCGGCGCAAGCCGCAGGACGGGCGGATCACCCTCTCGGCCGGCGGGCAGATGCTCGACATCCGCGTCGCCACCCTGCCCACGGTCGAGGGGGAGAAGGTGGTGATGCGGCTCCTGGACAAGTCGCGGCGCGCGCCGACCCTCTCCGAGCTCGGCTTCTCCGACGCGATGCGGGGAGCGCTCGAGGAGATCGTCCGCCTGCCGACCGGGGCCCTGCTCGTCACCGGCCCCACCGGGTCGGGCAAGTCGACCACGCTCTACGGCTGCCTCGCCCACATCAACCGGCCCGAGATCAACATCATCACCGTCGAGGACCCGGTCGAGTACCGGCTCGCCGGCGTGAACCAGATGCAGATCAACGTGCGGGCCGGCCTCACCTTCGCCTCGGCGCTCCGCTCGATCCTGCGCTCCGACCCCGACGTGGTCATGGTCGGCGAGATCCGGGACGCCGAGACGGCGAAGATCTCGATCGAGGCCGCGCTCACCGGCCACTTCGTCCTCTCCACGCTGCACACGAACGACGCTCCCTCCACCATCACGCGGCTGGGCGAGATGGGGGTCGAGCCGTTCCTCGTCGGCGCGGCCGTGTCGGCGGTCCTCGCGCAGCGCCTCGCGCGGAAGCTCTGCCCCCACTGCTGCGAGGCCTACCAGCCCGGGCCGGCCGAGCTCCTGGACGCGCGCGTCTCGCCGGAGGTCGCGCATGCGCTCGACGGGGCGGTCTTCTACCGCCGGAAGGGGTGCCCGCGCTGCGGGCACACGGGGTACCGCGGTCGCATCGGCGTGTTCCAGCTCCTGCGCATGTCGGAGGAGATCGCGGCGCTCGCCGTGCAGCGCGCGAGCCGTGCGGAGATCGAGCGGGCCGCGCTCGCCCAGGGCATGCGGACGCTCTGGGACGACGGGATGCAGAAGGTCGCGGCGGGGCTCACCTCGGTCGAGGAGCTCGCGCGCGTGCTCGCGTAGCCCACGACCCGCGCGGACCGCCGGTGTCAGACACCGCTCTGCGGGACCGCCGCGGAGGGCGGAGTGCGCGGACCGGGCCAAACGAGCCATGCTGCCCGGACGGCCCGGCGGCAGCGCCGAGTGGACGGCGTGCATCGGGGTGCAGCCTGTGGACACGTTTTCGCACAATTGGCGCACTCGACCCTTGACAGCGATCGGTGTCTGACACCGGGTGTGTGCGACACCGGGTGTGTGCGCACGGGGGCGCGGGGTGGCTGGGCGCCGCGTCAGGAGGCCTGCACGTCGCAGCCGAGGGCGATCAGCGCCTCCACTGCATGTGTGACGAAGCGGGTCGCCTCGACCGCAGACGGGAAGACGTAGGGGCCCGGGCGAAGGGGAGGGGAGTCGACCTCCGAGCCAGCCTGCCAGGCTTCGGCCTCGACGACGCACCGCACGCCCTCGTCGACGACGCGGAGCCGGGCAAGCGAGCGTCCGTGCAGGCGCGCATGGCGGACGTACAGCTCGCGGCCGGGCCCGGCCGAGGCGCCGGCCGGGGTCGCCTCGCCCCCGGGCGGCCAGCCGCGGCCGGGATCAGCGATACCCTGCGCCATCGTCTCCGGTAGCGGAGCTGCCGCCCACCGGCCCCAGCCGCGCGCTCACCGGCGCGCGTGCGAGACAGCCTGCGCGACGACCTCCCGGTCGCTCACCCCCAGCGCCGTCACGAGCACGCCGGGCCGGCGCACGACGAGGATCGCCGGCTCGGACAGGATCCCGGTCTTGGCCACCAAGGGGCGAACGACCCGCTCGCTCGTCGCGGTCACGGACACGAAGCCGGCGCCGGTGAGGAAGGCGGCCGTGCGGGCCTCCCGGCGGACGAACGCGTCGACGGGGGAGCCGGGCAGGGTGACGGCGACGACCACGACGCCGTGTCGCCTGAGAGCCCGGTCGACCACGGGCGGGAAGCCGCTCCGGGTCTGGCCGGAGGCCGTGCGCGGCCCAGTCGCTCGCGACGGCCTCGCCGCCGGCCTCGCCGCTTCCGGCCGGGCCGTTCCCGCCGACGTGGCGGGCTGCCGCGCGCCCTCGGCGACCTTCGCCTGCGCCGCAGCCGCGTGCGCGCTCTCGCCCGTGCTCCCGCGCCCGAGGAGGAAGAGGAAAGCGGCGACGGCGGTAGCCGCGAGGAGGCCGACGAAGGCGGCGAGGCGCACGGGTGGGCTCAGGGTGACGCTCACGGTGTCCTGTATCGGCAGCGAGGCGGGGTGGCTTGACCCGCTCGACCCGCCGGACGAGCCTCCGGGCTACCCTGGGCCGAAGGCGCGCGCGCCTGCAACGCAAAGGGGGCGCGGTCGCCCGCGCCCCCTTTCGCCGCACGTGTCGCTCGAGCGCGCCTAGCAGGTACCGGTGACGGGGTCGGTGTTCCCGGGCCCGGCGATCTTCCAGTTCTTGCCGCCGACCGTGCTCTGGATGCAGTAGGTGGTCGCCGTGGGAACCGTGAGCGCCGTCAGCTTGATGTTCTGGTCGTAGGTCGTCTTCAGATTGGTGAGGGTCATGCCGGTGTAGGTGCCGTTGTCGGCGTAGTAGGCCTCGACGGCCGGCAGGGCGGCGCGCAGGTTCGACTTGGCCGCGCTGTCGTTGGCGCGATCGCGGAAGCCGAGGTAGGACGGCACGGCGATCGCGAGCAGGATGCCGATGATGACGATGACGACGAGGAGCTCGATGAGCGTGAAGCCGCCCTCCGAGCTGCCGCCGTCGAGACGCTGCCGGATCCGCTGGATCATGAGGTGATCTCCTTTCCGCAGGTTCAGGGTGGGTGCGGATACCGGCCTCGTATCGGCCGTGCCTCCTCACCCCGGTACCCCATTTCGGGTGATTCGCGGGGTAGTCCGTGGGGGAGGCCTCCCGGCCGAGGCCGCCCGGGAGCGTGCGCTCAAGGTCGCGCCGGCCGCTGCCGATACGTCGGCTTGTCCCATGGATGCGGCGCCGTTCTCCATCGACGAGCTCCTGGCGCGCACGGTCGAGGCCGGCGCGTCGGACCTCCACCTCGTCCCCGGGGCGCCCCCTGCCATCCGCGTGCACGGCGAGCTCACCTGGCTTCCGGGGGAGAAGCAGCTCAAGGCCGACGACACCCGCCAGCTCCTCTACCGCGTCCTCTCCACGGAGCAGCAGAAGCTGCTCGAGGTGAACCGCCAGCTCGACTTCTCCTACGGCGTGCCCGGGCTCGCGCGCTTCCGCGTGAACGTCCACTTCCAGCGCGACTCGCTGGCCGCGGCCTTCCGGCACATCCCCGAGGAGCTGCGCACGCTGGAGGAGCTCCGCCTGCCCCCCACCCTGCGCGACCTCGCCATGAGGCCGCGCGGCCTCGTGCTCGTCACCGGCCCCACCGGATCGGGCAAGTCGACCACGCTGGCGGCGATGGTGGACGAGGTCAACCGCGCCAAGGCGCAGCACATCCTCACCATCGAGGACCCGATCGAGTTCGTTCACCGGCACAAGCGCTGCGTGGTCACCCAGCGCGAGATCGGGACGGACGCCCCCAGCTTCGCGGCGGCGCTGCGGGCCGGGCTGCGCCAGGACCCCGACGTGATCCTCCTCGGGGAGATGCGCGACCTGGAGACGATCGCGACCGCGCTGACCGCGGCCGAGACCGGGCACCTCGTGCTCGCGACGCTGCACACGCAGAGCGCGCCCGCCACGATCGACCGGGTGATCGACGTCTTCCCGCCCGCCCAGCAGGAGCAGGTGCGCATGCAGCTCGCCGGCACGCTGCAGGGTGTCGTCACGCAGAGCCTCCTGCCCACCGCCGACCGCACCGGGCGCGTCGCCTGCCTGGAGATCCTCATCCCCGACGACGCCGTCCGGAACCTGATCCGGCAGGGCAAGGTCGAGCAGATCTACTCGGTCATGCAGACGAGCACCCAGCGCGGCATGCAGACGATGGAGCACGCGTTCCTGGAGCTGATCCGCAAGAGCGTGATCAGCGCCGACGTCGCGCTCGCCGCCTCCAGCCGCAAGGAGCAGCTCGTGGGGATGCTCGAGCGCGCCGGGATCCCCGTCGGCGTCACTCCGCCGGAGCCGCCGCTGGCCTCCGGCCTCAGGCTCGCCGGGAGCGCGTGATGGAGGATCTCCCGATGGCGCCCGCAAGCACCGAGAGCACCGTCCCCCAGCCCGCCGAGCTCGTCCAGCAGGCGGAGGTCGGGGTCGAGCCGTCCTCCCCGGCGCCCGAGCGGCGCCGCCGCCTCTCGCTCCGGCGCGGCCGCGGGGCCAGGGTGGCCGAGCCGGCGGTCGCGAGCCGCAAGAGGGCGCGCAAGCTCGTCGGGCTGAAGATCGGCGCCTCCCAGATCGCGGCCGCGCGCGTCGTGAACAACGGCGTGCCCGAGCTGGTCGGCCTCGTCCGCGAGCCGCTCGAGCCGGGCGTCGTCGTCTCGGGCGAGCTGCGCGACCCCGAGGAGCTCGCCGGTGCGCTCGAGCGCTTCTTCGCGCTCCACAAGCTCCCGAAGAAGGGGGTTCGGCTCGGCCTCTTCAACAACCGGATCGGCGTGCGCGTGTTCGAGATCGAGGGCGTCACCGAGCCGCGCCAGCTCGACAACGCCATCCGCTTCCGGGCCGAGGAGGTGCTCCCGATCCCGCTCGACGAGGCGGTGCTCGACTACGTCATCCTCGCCGAGGGCACCCGCGAGAGCGGCGTGCCCTTCCGGCGCATCCTGCTCGTCGTCGCCTACCGCGAGGTGGTGGAGCGCTACCTCCAGGCCTGCCGCACGGCCGGGCTGGAGGTGGTCGGGATCGATCTGGAGGCGTTCGCGCTCCTGCGCGCGCTGGCCGAGCCGGCCGACCGCGACCCCGCCGACGGGGCGCTCGTGGCGGTCGCCGTCGGCCACGACCGCACCACGATCGCCGTCTCCAGCGGCCGAATCTGCGAGTTCACGCGTGTGCTCGACTGGGGCGGGTGGTCGCTCAACGTGGCCGTCGCCCGCGAGCTCGACCGCGCTCCGAGCGAGGTGGAAGGGATCAAGCGCCAGCTCTCCTTCGCGGAGGAGACCGAGGTGGACGGCCTCACGCCCGAGCAGGTGGTGAAGACGCGCGCCGCGCTCCAGCGGGCCCTGACCGCCTTCGCGCGCGAGCTGATCTCCTCGCTGCACTTCTACCAGGCCCAGCCGAACGCGCTCGGCATCGGCGAGATCCTGCTCACGGGCGGGACCGCGCACATGGCCGGCTTCGCCGACGCGCTCGCGGGGCTGATCGGCGTTCCCGTCCGGCTCGGCGACCCGCTGCGGCGGGTGAAGCTCAGCACGCAGGTCGACCCGGAGCTGCCGCTGGGCTCGCTGGCGGTCGCGATCGGGCTGGGGATCGAGGACTAGAGCCGATGCGCGCGATCAACCTCCTGCCCAGAGACGAGGAGCGCGCGCGCCTCGAGGGCCTGCGGATGCCCCTCCTCGTGCTCGCCGGCGGCCTGGCGGTGGCGACCGCCGCCGCGGTCGCGCTCGCCGCCGGCGCCTCCGGTACGGCCGAGGCCCGGCGGACGGAGCTGGCGGCGCTCGAGGCGACGATCGACCGCCTGCCGAAGGCTCCCCGGCCGGCGGTCTCGCAGAGCGTGCTCGCGCAGGAGCGGTCGAATCGCCTCGCCGCCCTCGCGGCCGCGCTCGGGTCTCGCACCGCCTTCGATCGCGCCCTGCGCGAGATCGCGCTCGTCCTGCCCGACGACGTCTGGCTGACCGGG
>DATMAP010000189.1:0-4930 GCA_035559835.1 Gaiellaceae bacterium | reverse complement strand
GGCCAGCCGCCCGCGCGCCCGAGCCGGCGCGCCCGTCGCCGCCGTACCAGCCGCCAGCGAGCCGCTTCCTCCATGCCATGCCCGGGGCGGCGCCCCGCCTGGAGGTCGTGCCGCGCGGGGAGCTCGCCTCCTACCTCGCGGTGATCCGCGTCGTCGGCGTCGGCGGCGCCGGGCTGAACGCGGTCAACCGGATGATGGACGCCGGCATCGCCCAGGTCGACTTCGTCGCCGTCAACACGGACGCACAGCAGCTCGCGCTCTGCGACGCCCCGGTGAAGATCCACATCGGCCAGGAGATCACGCAGGGGCTCGGCTCGGGCGCCGACCCCGACACGGGCCGGCGCGCGGCGGAGGAGGGCTACGACCAGATCAAGACGGCGCTGCGCGGCTCGGACATGGTCTTCGTCGCGGCGGGCGAGGGCGGCGGCACGGGCACCGGCGCGGCGCCCGTGGTGGCGCGCATCGCGCGCGAGCTGGGCGCGCTCACGGTCGGCATCGTGACGACGCCGTTCAAGTTCGAGGGGACGCGCCGGCGCGAGTCGGCGAGCGCGGGCGTGGAGGCGCTGCGCGCGGCCTGCGACACCGTGATCGTGATCCCGAACGACCGGCTGCTCGAGGTGCTCGACCGCTCGACCTCGATGATCGAGGCCTTCAAGATCGCCGACGACGTCCTCCGTCAGGGCGTGCAGGGGATCTGCGACCTGATCACGACCCCCGGCCTGATCAACCTCGACTTCGCGGATGTGCGCACGGTCATGCAGGACGCCGGCACGGCGCTGATGGGCATCGGCTACGCCACCGGTCCGCAGCGCGCGCGCGAGGCGGCCGAGCGGGCGCTCGGCTCGCCGCTGATCGACGCCGAGATCGTCGCCGCACGCGGGATCCTGCTCTCGATCGCAGGCGGCGACGACCTCTCCCTGCTCGAGGTGCACGATGCGGCCGAGGTCGTGCGCAAGGCCGCGACGGACGAGACGAACATCATCTTCGGCGCGACGGTCGACCCGCGCCTGACCGGGCAGGTGTGGGTCACCGTCGTCGCCACCGGGCTGGGCGGCCGGCGGCGGCCGTCGCGGGCGGCGCTCGAGGCGGGCGCGTCCGCGACCTCCGAGCCCGAGCTGCCCTCGTTCCTGAGCTCGTAGCGGCCACCGGCGAGCAGGCGCTGCGTGGCGAGGCAGGTCCCGCAGTACGCTCCGCGGCGTGCGGGGTGCGATTGCAGCCGGGCATCCGCTGACCGCCGAGGTCGGCGCGCGCGTGCTGCGCGAGGGCGCGAACGCCGTCGACGCGCTCCTCGCCGCCGCCTTCGCCGCGTTCGTGACCGAGGGGCCGCTGACCGGCCCCGCCGGCGGCGGGTTCCTCCTCGTCGCTCGAGCCGGGGAGCCCGCGGTCGTGCTCGACTGCTTCTTCGCCGAGCCGAGCCGGCGCCTCGGCGAGCTGGAGGAGGTGCTCGTCGACTTCGCGGACTCCGGCACGCAGGCCTTCCACGTGGGCGCGGGCTCGGTTGCGGTTCCCGGCCTCGTGGCCGGTCTCGAGGAGGCCCACCGGCGGTTCGCCTCCCGTCCCTGGGGAGAGCTCGTCGAGCCTGCGCTCGAGCTCGCCCGGAACGGCGTCCCGGTCGATCCGCCGCGGGAGTTCCTGTTCGGCATCCTGCGCGAGATCCTGCTGCGCACGGAGAGCGGGCGCGCGATCTACGGCGGCTCGGGGCGCATCGAGACCGCCTCCTTCGTGCCCACGCTGGAGCTCCTGCGGGACGCCGGAGCGAGCGCGGTCCGGGAGGTCGTGCCCGAGCTCGCCGGCGATCTCGACGCCTACGAGGTCCGGGCGCTCGAGCCGATCGCCGCCGGCCTCGCCGGGGTGCGCGTGCTGACGACGCCGCCGCCCTCCCGAGGAGGTCGGATCGTCCTCGACGTCCTCTCCGGGCTGGTGGGCCTCGAGCGGTGGTCGCTGGCCGGCGAGGCGGAGCTCGTCGCGCGCGCCTACGGGGGCGCTCGCGGGCCGCTCACCGGCACGACGCACATCTCCGTGCTCGACGCGGACGGAACCGCCGCCTCGCTCTCGTCCACGCTCGGGTCGGGCTCCGGCCTCTTCCGTGGCGGCACCCAGCTCAACAACATGCTCGGCGAGCTCGACGTCATCGGCCTCGGCGCCCGCGCGCCGGGCGAGCGGCTGTCGAGCATGATGGCGCCCACGGTCGTGCTGGACGAGGCCGGCCGTCCCCGGCTCGTGATCGGGAGCGCCGGCTCGGTGCGGCTCGCGGGCGCGATCGCCCAGGTCACGTGGCGCATCCTTCGCGGCCTGGGTGTGGCCGCGGCGATCGACGCGCCGCGTCTGCACGTCGAGGGGAGCACGCTGCATCTCGAGGGAGGGTGGTCGGACGAGGACGTCGACGGCGTCTCCGCGCGGTGGGAGGTCGTGCGCTGGGAGGGGCTGAACCTCTACTTCGGCGGCGTGCAGGCCGTCGAGCGCACCCCCGAGGGCACCCTCGCCGCGGCCGGTGATCCGCGCCGCGGCGGCGTCGGGCTGGTCGTCCCGTGATCCGCGTGCGCCGAGCCGAGCCGCGCGACGCGGCTGCCCTCGTCGCCCTCGCCGAGGAGGTCGGGCGCGAGGAGGGCCGCTGGCTGCTCTCCACCGAGCGCTGGCGGTCGGTCGGCGAGGAGCGCCGGTACCTGCGGGGGGTTCGTCACCACCCGGACGCGGCCGTCTTCGTCGCCGAGGACGGGGGCCGGGTCGTGGCCCGGCTCTCGCTGGCGCGCGACCCCCATCCCGCGAGCCGGCACGTGGCCGACCTGGGCCTGATGGTCGCAGCCGGCTACCGCGGCCGGGGAATCGGGCGGAGGCTGCTCGAGGAGGCGGTCGGATGGGCGCGCACGTCGGGCGTGCGCAAGCTCGAGCTGCACGTCTTCCCCTGGAACGAGCCCGCCCTGAGGCTGTACGAGTCGTTCGGCTTCGAGCGCGAGGGCTATCGCAAGGCCCACTACGAGCGCGACGGCGAGTACGTGGACGCGATCCTGATGGCCTACGCCGTGGACTAGCCGTCCCGCTCTGGGAGGGGCACGACCTGCCCGCCGCCGACCCGGACGCGCGCCAGCGGCTCGGCGCCGCGCCGGCGCTCGGCCTCCAGCCGGTGCAGCCGCCACTCCATGCGGGAGGCGAGCCGCTCGAGCTGGGTGAGCACGGCCTCGCGGCTCTCGCTCGACTGCGACTCCAGGTGCTGCAGCCGCAGCTCGAGGCCACGCAGCTCCAGCCGGAAGCGGCCGTCGCCGGGCAGCGGGGCGAGGGCAGCGTCCCGCCCCTGCTCGAGCGAGTCGAGGCGGCGGACGAGATCGTCGAGCCGGGCGGCCACGTCGTCGGGGACGGCGAGCGCGGCGAGCTCCTTCTCGGTGCGCGCCACGCGCATCCGCAGCCCGTCGAGCAGGATGCGCAGCCGTCCGATCTCCTCCGCCCGCTCCCCGTCCGGTGCGGAGCGCGCGGTCTCCAGCTCCGCGAGCCGGGCCTCGAGCGAGCCGAGCCGGGACGACCACGAGCCCGTCACGTGTGCCAGCTCGGAGGCGAGCTCCGCCCCCTCGCGCTCGACGCCGGCCAGGCGTGAGGCGAGCTGCTCGAGCCGGGGGCCGTCGGCTGCGGTCGCGGTCGCGTCCGGTGAGCCCGCTGCGAGCGCCTCGACCCGGCGGCGCAGGGCCGCCAGCTCACCCTCGCGGCCGGCGAGCCCGCCGGCGATCGCCGCCACGGTCTCGGCCAGCCCGTCCAGGCGCTCGGTCAGCGCCTCGACGTGGCCACGGAGCGCGTCCAGCGGCTCCTGCCCGTGCCGGGCGGCGACGTCGCGGGCGAGGCCAGCGACCGCCCGGCGGAGCTCCTCGAGGACCGCGGGGTCGCGTTCGCGCGCCGCCTCGGCGGCGACCTCCTCGATCCGGCCCCGCGCGGCTTCCAGCTCGCGGCGGAGGAGGGCGAGCTCTCCGTCCTTGCCGGCCAGGGAGGCGGCGGTCGCGGAGACGGTGGCGGAGAGGCCGGCGAGGCGCTCCCCGAGGACGTCGATGCGCTCGCCGAGACGCTCTCCGAGCGCCGGGTCGTGGCGGGTCAGCGCCGCGAGCGCCGTGCGGAGCTCCCGGGCGACGTCCTCGTCACCGGTCGCGACCTCGGTGACGCGGATCCGCGTCTCCAGCTCCTGGACCCAGCGGGCGAGGGACTCCACGCGCTGCGCGAGCGCGTGCTCGGCGCGCTCCTCCGGGCTAGGCAGCCGCGGGTGCACGCGTGCTCCGGGGACGGCGGAACGTGGGCACGCCGCAGGAGCGAGCAGGGGCCGCCCCCCGGCTCTCGCCGCGTCGCGCGAGGGGCGCGTGCGCCGCGGATCTGGGGGGGAGGACGCACATGCTCAGAGGCGGTATCGGAGCGCACGGGCGCGCGGTCGCTCACCCGTCTCAGGGACTTCGGCCTCGGGCTCCGGCGCCGCTCAGCGGCCTGCCTCCCAGCTCAGGATGAGCAGGCGCTGCTCGAGCGTCTGCGGGCAGCCCAGGCCGCGCGTCTCGGCGATCCGGGCGAGCGCGGCGCGCGGGTCGAGACCGTGCCTCACGAGCCAGCAGCCCGCGACCACTCCGGTCCGCCCGCAGCCGGCCCAGCAGTGGGCGTAGACGCGGCCTCCCGCGCGCAGCTCGCCGTCGATCTCGTCGAGCGCGCTCACGAGCAGGTCCGGGGCCGGCACCGAGAAGTCCCGGATCGGGAGGCGCACGTAGCGCACGGCGGCCGGGACGAGGTCGTCGTAGGGTTCCAGCTCTCCCGGCTGGGTCAGGTCGAGGAAGAGGGTGATCCCTGCGGCGAGCAGGCGGCGCACCTCGGCGGGGGCCTCCTCGCGGCCCCAGGCGCAGGGATGGGGGCCGGCGAGCAGGTCGGGCGCGATCCAGCTCGGCGGGCGCATCCGGCGATTCTGCCCGCCGGCACG
>DATMAP010000188.1:0-8367 GCA_035559835.1 Gaiellaceae bacterium | reverse complement strand
CCGTCGCTTCTCCTCTCTCAGCGCCCACACCCAGCGCGGCCGCCAGGTCGTCTTGCAGCAGGTACGGTCGCGGACGCCCGGACAGCCGACGCAGGCCGCGCCCCGGGGGTGGTCCGCCGGCGGCAGCGGGCGCTCAGCCGGCGCGGCGGTGATCCCGGCACCGACGAGGACGCCGACCGTGCGGCTCACGCTGCCGCCACCTCTCGGACCTGGACGCCGAGCGCCCGGGCGACGAGGCCGAGGTCGGCGCGACGGACGCCGACGAGCGTGTTCGTCTTGAGATCGAAGCGCCCGGGGCCCCAGGCCCACCCCTCGAGCAGCGCGCGCAGGCGCCCGACCGGGACGGCCAGGATGCGTGCGGCTTCCTCGAGGGAGAGCACGTCCTCGCCGCGGCCGGCGAGCGCCTCGACGGCGGGCCGCTCGTAGTAGCGCGCCGAGCGGCGGCGGGCGTACTCGACGAGTTGCGCGCGCGTCCACACGGGCCCGCAGGCGAGCTCGGCGGCGGGCGCCGGGAAGTCGGCCGCCGCGCGCCGCTTGCGCAAGCCGGCGCGCGTGAGGCCGAAGAGCTGCGCTGCCTCGTGGGCGCCCAGGAGGTCGGTAGTTGCCATCACGCGGCCTATCGGATCGTCCGATAGGGACGGCATGACGACAGCACAGGAGATCAGCTTCTCCGTCGACGACTACCGGCTCGACGTCCCCGAGTGCGACGGACTCCGCGCGCAGCGGATCGCGCTGCGTTTCTCGGGCGCCTGCGAGCTCGACCGCACCTCGACCGACGACCTCGCCTTCCTGGCGGCGCTCCGCCTCGGAGCGCCCGTGCGCCTGATCGTGACCGGGACCGCGAGCGGCAAGGGCTTCTCTCTCCGGCCGGAGAAGGCGGTTCCGGGCGACCTCGCGGACGTCGCCTATTCGGTCAGCGTCCGGGTCGAGGCCGTCGAGCTCGGCGAGCTCGCCTGAGACCGCCTCGTTCGTGGACCGTGAGGCGTGTCACGCCCGTGTCACGCCGGTGTCACGCGACCGCGCAGAATCCACGGGAACGCTCGGGAACGATTTGGCTTACTCAAGCCGTTTCGGGGTGTCCAGGGGACCCCTCGGGAACCCCTCGACCACTTCCCAAGCCAGGTGTCGCGGGTTCGAGCCCCGTCGTCCGCTTCACGGCAGGCGAGGGCGGCGGAGCGCCGCCCTCGCCTCTTCCGGCTTCAGGTCTGCAACCGCTTGCACACTGTGAACGGCGCCCGATCGCCGAGCACGAACTCCTCGAGGTACAGCGGCCCGACCCCTGGGATGCTGCCGATCTGGACGATGTTTCCAGTCGGTGCGATCTTGACTTGCGGCTTCGTGAAGTCGAAGTCGATCAGCAGCCCCGGCCCGGCCGCACCGACGAAGGGGTGCACGGAGACGACGCCGCTCTTGACGAGCGGAGCCGCAAAGTTCTTGCTCCCGTCGCGGCTGAGGCCAAACGGCTCGAGCTCACCCTGGCCGGCGCACCACTGACCGACGATCTCGTGCACCACGCCCGACGCCGGCTGCGGCGCGACCGCAACGAGCAGTGTGGCCGCCGCCGCAAGCACGAACAGCGTTCGCTTCATTCTTCCCCCTCTCCTCGATGGCGCTACCTTGACTGCCACTACGGGCGTGGCCGGCACACGGATTGCCCGAGCCCGGCCTGCAGCGACGTCGGCACGAGCCGTTTTACTGCTCTGATCCACGATCAGGCGCGAAGAGCGGACGCGGCGAGGCTCGCCGGCCCCGCGGGGCTGGTGGTCGGCGCCTTCGCGGTGTCGCGCATGGCCGCCTACGGCGCAGGGGTCCGCTTCGACGCGTCGCCGCTGGGCTACTTCTGGCAGATCGTCGACGCCGACCTCCTGCGCAGCCGGCTGCTCGAGAGCCTCTACCACCTGCACAGCCAGCCACCGGGATTCAACGCGCTGCTCGGCGTCGTGCTCAGGCTCTTCCCCGAGCGCTACGAGCTCGCGCTCGCCGTGCTCTACCTCCTCGTCGGGCTCGCCTTCACGATCGCGCTCTACCTTCTCCTCCACCTCGTCGCCGGGATCGAGCGCTGGACGAGCGCGGCCGTCTCGGCCGTCGTGTGCGCGAGCCCACCGTGGCTCACCTACGAGAACTGGCTCTTCTACGAGTACCCGGCCGGGATGCTGCTCGCCGTCTCGGCGCTTCTGCTCTGGCGCTTCCTCCACCGGGGCACGACGCGGGCGGGGCTCGTCTTCTTCGGGACGGTCGCCGCCCTGGTTTGGTTTCGCTCGGCCTTCCAGCCCCTGTGGCTCGCGCTCGTCGTCCTCTTGCTCGTGCTCTGCTCCGGCGGCCTCCGCAGCCGGGCAGCGCGCACGAGCGCCGTCGCGATCGGCGCGACACTCCTGCTCGTGGGGAAGAACCTCGTCGTCTTCGGCGTCCCCTCGACCAGCTCGTGGCTCGGGATGAACCTGGCCGAGGTCGTGTACTCGCAGGTCCCGCCAGACGAGCGGCGGGCCCTCGTCGCCCGCGGAGAGCTCTCGCGCGTCTCGCTCGAGGATCCCTTCTCGCCCCCTGCCGACTACGTCGCGCTCCTCGGACAGCCGCGGCCCCGCGGAGTGCCGGTGCTCGACCGCCTCGGCACGGACGAGAACCCCAACATGAACCACGCGATCTTCCTCGACGTGTCCGAGAAGTACCTGGCCGACTCCGTACGGCTCATCCGGCTGCGGCCCCGCGCTTACGCCACGGCGGTGTGGCTGAGCCTCGGGCTGTACGCGCGGCCTCCGACCGAGTCGATCTACGTGGCCGGGAATCGGGAGCGCCTCGGCGCCTACAGCGAGATCGCCCACCGTGCTCTCTTCCTCCAGGTGAAGCCGGGGGAGCCTGCCTGGGCGATCGTGCTCTCGCACACGCTGGCGCTCCTGTACGGCCTCCGCCTTACCTACCGCCTCCTGCGCCAGCGCATCCCCTCGTCGCCTGCGGCGGTGACGCTCGCCTACATGTGGCTGACGCTCGTGTACGTCACGGCTGCGACGTCCCTCGTGCAGATCGTGGAGAACAACCGGATCCGCTTCCTCGTCGACGCCTTCGCGCTCGTCCTCCTCGCCGCCGCCGCGCGTGAGGCGCTCGGCTGGGCACGTGCGCGCCGGGCGGCGCGGAGCGCCATGTGACAAAGTGTCACTTGGGCCTCGTGGCGAGCGGCTCAGGCGGCCACGGGCTCCTCGGCGAGAGCAGCCCGCGCTTGCCGGCGGGTCGAACCTGTGGTGAGCGGCTCAGGCGGCCACGGGCTGCTCGAGCTCGGCCGACCACTCCCCGGCGACCGCCAGCGAGTTCATGCGTGCGCGGTGCACAAAGGCCGCCTGCGCCGCCTCGGCGTTGGCTGCGTTCCCGCCCCAGGCCTTGAGCGCCGAAGCCTGTAGCGCGCGCCCGTAGGAGAACGACAGCGGCCAAGGCCCGCCGATCCGGTTGATCGCGTTCAGGTTCTCGGTCGCCTGCAGCTCCGTCTGGCCGCCGGAGAGGAAGACGATCCCGGGCACCGCCGCGGGCACGTGCCGGAGGAAGCAGTCGATCGTCAGCTCGGCGATCCGCTCGGCTGGCGCCTGCTCGGGGCAGGACTGGCCGGAGATGACCATGTTCGGCTTGAGCAAGGTGCCGCGCAGGTCGACGTCTTGCGAGAAGAGCTCGTCGTAGACCGCGTGCAGCGTCCGCGCGGTCGCCTCGTAGCAGGCCTCGATCGTGTGGTCGCCGTCCATCAGCACCTCGGGCTCGACGATCGGGACGAGCCCGGCCTCCTGGCAGAGGGCGGCGTAGCGGGCGAGCGCGTGGGCGTTCGCCCGGATGCAGGCGTCGGTCGGGATCCCCGGGCCGATCGTGATCACCGCGCGCCACTTGGCGAAACGCGCGCCCAGCCCGCGGTAGGCCTCCAGCCGGCCGCGGAGGCCGTCGAGACCCTCGGTCACCTTCTCGCCCGGGAAGCCGGCCAGGTCGTGTGCGCCCGTGTCCACCTTGATCCCCGGGACGACGCCCTTCGCTGCGAGGAGCTCCGGAAACGGCGTCCCGTCGTCGGCCGCTTGGCGGATCGTCTCGTCGTAGAGGATGACGCCGCCGATGAACTCCTCCATCCCCGGCGCCGAGAAGAGGAGCCCGCGGTAGAAGCGCCGGTTCTCCTCCGTCGACTCGACCCCGACCGAGTCGAGCCGCTTCTTCATCGTGCCCGTGCTCTCGTCGGCCGCGAGGATCCCCTTGTGGTCGGCGACGATCGCGCGGGCGGTCTCATGCAGCTCCGTAGCCGCCATCAGCGCGCTCCTTTCATCAAGCTCTGGATCTTGGTCAATGGGTGCGAGGCGAGGATGCGGCGGACCGTGCCCGAGCGCGAGCGCATGACGATCGACTCGGTCTCGACCCGGTCGCCGACGACGCGGACGCCGCGGAGCAGAGCGCCGCTCGTCACCCCGGTGGCCGCCACGAAGACGTCCTCGCCGCGGACGAGGTCGTCGGCCGTGAGGATGGCGTCGACGTCGTAGCCGGCGGCCACGAGCCGCTGGCGCTCCTCCTCGTTCCGCGGCCAGAGCTTCCCCTGCATGGCGCCGCCCAGGCACTTGATCGCGGCCGCGGAGATGACGCCCTCGGGCGTGCCGCCGATCCCCATCAGGAGGTCGACCCCCGTGCCCGGCTGCGCAGCGGCGATTGCGGGGGCGACGTCGCCGTCCGTGATCAGGTTGACCCGGGCGCCCGCCTCCCGCAGCTCGGCGATCAGGTCCGTGTGCCGGTCGCGGTCGAGGACGACCACGGTCAGGTCGTTCACGTCCACGCCCTTGGCCTCGGCCACGCGTTCCAGGTTCTCGCTCGGCGGCGCGTCGAGATCGATCGCGTCCGCCGCCTCCGGGCCGACGGCGATCTTGTCCATGTACAGCGCCGCGCCGGGGAAGAACATCGTCCCCCGCTCGCCGACCGCGATGACCGAGATCGCATTCGGCATCCCGAGCGCGGTCAGCCGCGTGCCCTCGAGCGGGTCGACGGCCACATCTACCTCCGGGCCGGTCCCGTCCCCGACCTCCTCGCCGTTGTAGAGCATCGGCGCCTCGTCCTTCTCGCCCTCGCCGATGACGACGATGCCGCGCATGCTGACCGTGCCGAGCATGAGCCGCATCGCGTCCACCGCGGCCTGGTCGGCCGCGATCTTGTCGCCGCGCCCGATCCAGCGTGCGGCGGCGGTCGCAGCGGCCTCGGTCACGCGGACGAGCTCGAGCGCCAGGTTGCGATCCGGAACCGCGCCCACGTCGTCCAATCCTACATCCGCTCGGGCGCCTCCACCCCGATCAGGTCGAGGCAGCGCGCGACCACGAGCTGCGTGGCGCGGCAGAGAGCGAGCCGGAACTCCTCGGCCTTCGAGCCGAGCACTTGGTGGCGGTGGTAGAAGCGGTGGAAGTCGTCCGCGACCCGGATCGCGTAGATCGGGATCGCGTGCGGAGCTCGCCGCTCCGCCGCCTCGGCCGCGATCGCAGGGAGCTCGAGCAGGCGCTTCACGAGCTCGCGCTCCTCGGTAGCGAGCTGCGCGCGCAACATGGGGTCGTGCAACACGGGGTCAGGTCCCGATCGTTGCGCCACAGTGCAACGATCGGGACCTGACCCCGTGTTGCCGGCAGACCCCGTGTTGCCGGCACGCGACTGCGCGTTGCGCAGGATCCCGGCGATGCGGGCGTGCGCGTACTGGACGTAGTAGACGGGGTTCTTCTGCGTCCGCTCACGGGCCAGATCCACGTCCAGCTCGATCGTCTGGTCGTGCCCCCGCGAGACGAGGAACCAGCGGGCGGCGTCGACGCCGATCGTGTCCAGGAGCTCCTCGAGGAAGACGACGTCCCCGCGGCGCTTCGACATCCGCCTGGCCTCGCCCGACTCGACGAGGTGGACGAGCTGGTAGATCAGGACCTCGACCGAGTCGCGCGGACGGCCGAGCATCTCCGCGAGCGCCTGCAGGCGCGCGACGTACCCGTGATGGTCGGCGCCGAGGACGTAGATGAGCCGATCGAACCCGCCCGCGTACTTGCGACGCAGGTAGGCGGCGTCGGCCGCGAAGTACGTCGGCGTCCCGTCCGAGCGGACGAGGACGCGATCCTTGTCGTCGCCGTGCGCGCTCGTCCGCGCCCAGAGCGCCCCCTCGGCCTCGTAGGTGTCGAGCAGGGCCAGCACCTCGGGGAGGTCGCGCTCGACCTCGCTCTGGCGCGCCCAGGTGTCGATGTGGACGCGGAAGCGCTCGAGCGAGGCCTCGATGCGCTCGAGCATCGCCGGGACGGGGTCGCCCGGAAGCGCAGCCAGCTCGCGCAGGTACTCCCCCCGGTACCCGTCCTCGGGAGGCTCCTCCCCCCGCCGCAGCGCCTCGACGGAGGCGTAGAAGCGCTCCATCTGCGAGCCCGAGTCGTTGTAGTAGTACTCCCGCTCGACCGTGTGCCCGGCGAAGGAGAGAAGCCGGGCGACCGAATCGCCGTAGGCGCCGTTCCGCGCGTGCGCAACCGTGAGCGGCCCGGTCGGGTTGGCCGAGACGAGCTCCACCTGGATCCGCTCCGGACGCTCCGCCGAGCCCGCCCCGAACGCCTCGCCCGCGTCCAGGACCTCTCTGAGCGCGCCTGCGAGCCAGGCGTCGGAGACGCGCAGGTTGACGAACCCGGGGCCCGCCGCCTCGGCGGCCTCGACCACGCCGCCCCGGACGAGCTCCGCCGCCAGCTCGGCTGCCAGCTCCCGAGGAGGCCGCCGGCGCTCGGGCCCGAGCCGGAGCGCGACGTTCGTCGCGTAGTCGCCGTGGGCCGGGTCGGCCGGCCGCTCCAGCCCGGCGGGCGCCCCCGCGGCCGAGGAGACGGCCGCAGCGAGGCGCGAGACCGGATCAGCCAACTGCCGCCTCGCGCGGGGAGAAGAGCTGCTCCAGGCGCTCGATCTCGTCCACCGTCCCCGCGCCGATGAGGACGTCGCCCTCCTGGAAGACGGCGTCGGCGCCCGGCGTCACGTCGAAGGTGCCGTCGACCCGCCGGATCGCGATCACGAGCGCCCCCGTCCGCTCCCGGATGCGCAGCTCGCCGATCGAGCGCCCGCAGGGCAGGCAGCCGGCGGTGACCTCGATCTCCTCGAAGCGGAGGTCGGGCATCGGCCCGCCCGCCGTCGAGACGATGTCCAGGAACTCCGCGACCTGCGGCTTGAGGACGAGGTTGGCCATGTGCAAGCCGGCGGTGGCGTACGGCTGGACGATGCGGTCGGCGCCCGCCAGGCGGAGCTTCTCGGCTGCATCCGCGGTCGACGCCCGTGCGACGATGGTCAGGTCGGGCCGTTTCGAGCGGGCCGAGAGGGTGATGTAGAGGTTGTCCACGTCGGAGTCGGACGAGGCGATCAGCCCTCGGGCGACGGCGATGCGGGCCCGTTCCAGGTCCTCGTCCTGCGTGCCCCTCCCCTCGACGTACAGGTCGCCGAGGCGGCGTGCGTGGTCGAGCGACTCGGGGTTGAAGTCGAGCACGACGAAGGGGACGCCGACCTCGCGGAACTCGCGCGCCGCCCGGCGCCCGACCCGCCCGTACCCGCAGATGATCACGTGGTCTCTGAGCTGCTCCACCCGCCGTGCCAACCTCCGCGCCTCCCAGACTCCGCCCACGGTCCCGCTGACCGTCAGCTCGATGATCAGGCCGAAGACGTAGAGGAAGATTGCCACACCCCAGACGACGAGCACGATCGTGAACGCCTTCGCCGCCACCGTCTCCGGCGCCGCCACGAGCCCCGCGGTGTAGACCGTGATGATGGTGCGGTAGAAGGCGTCGAAGACCGACTCATCGGCGATCAGCACGAAGCCTGCCGTGCCCACCACGCAGAGGGCTGCGAACGCCGCCGTCGCGATCAGGACTTGACGGAGGCTGACCGGCGACCGTTCCATGGCCGCCATCCTAGGGCCGACGGCCGTGCTGCTAGTCGTCGTCCGGTTCGCGCTCGGAGTCGTCTCCCGGCTCGTCGTCACCCGAACCGTGCCCGGACGAGCCGGACTTCCCCTCGTCGCCGCTTCCTGAGCCCGAGCCGGAGGAGCCCGAGGAGCCCGAAGAGCCCGAAGAGCCCGACGAGCCCGACGAGCCCGAAGAGCCCGAGGAGTCCGAGGAGCCCGACGAGCCGGAAGAGCCGGAGGAGCCCGACGAGCCCGAGGAGCCCGACGAGCCGGAGGACTCGAGCTCGTCCGAGAGGCCGTCGCCCGGCCCGGGGCCGGACGAGGAGCGTGACCTGCCGTCTGCCTCGTGGTCGGCGGCGGCGGACCCCGTCTCGGCAGGGCCCTCGCCGCGGTCGTCGGCTTCGCCGCGGCGCGGGCCGGAGCGCTCGCCCCGCCCGTCCTCGCCGCGCCTCCCCTCGCCTCGGGCCCGGTCCGGACGCGAGCGC
>DATMAP010000187.1:0-6488 GCA_035559835.1 Gaiellaceae bacterium | reverse complement strand
CTCCGCCCGCCGGCGGGCCTCGCGCGGGCTCGCGCCGGAGCCGAGCGCCGCCACCTCGACGTTCTCGCGCACGGAGAGCCCGCGGAAGGAGCGGCTGTGCTGGAAGGTCCGGGTCAGCCCCGCCCGTCCGCGGCGGTCCGGGCTCCAGCGGGTGATGTCCCTGCCTTCCAGCTCGATCGTCCCCTCCTCGGGGAGGTCGAAGCCCGTGAGCAGGTTGACGAGGGTCGACTTGCCCGCCCCGTTGGGGCCGATCAGGCCGACGACCTCGTGCCGGTGCAGCTCGAGAGTCACGCCGCGCAGCGCTTGGACGCCGTCGAAGGAACGCGAGACCCCGGCGGCCCGGAGCGAGGCTCCGGGCCGCCGGGTCTGCGCGGGATGCGTCTCCGCCTCCGGCAAGGTCGCCTTAGATCTTGGGGACGACCTTCGCCTTGATCGTCCCCACGACCTTCGGGGTGTTGTTCTCGACACGGATCACGCGGTACGTCCGCCCGAACACCGTGTGGAGCTGCTTGGAGAAGCTCACGTTCCCGGAGAGCGTGGGAACGTTGCGGAACTTCTCCATCTCCGCGGCGAGCGCCGCGCCGTCGGTGTTGCCGCCGGTCCGCTTGAGCGCGACGAGGATGCCGTCGATCGCGGCCGGTCCGGTGATGAACCCGCCCGTGCTCCCCGCCTTGGCGATCGCGGCCCGGTTTTGCTTCACGAGCGCGTTCACCGCCGGGTTCGGGTCGTCCCCGAACGCCGAGGCGAAGGTGACGTAGTAGTAGTTCGTCACCGGCGGATCCTTCGTGTACCAGTAGTTCCCGTCGCCGGCCCAGGAGTTGAGCATCGGCGTCGAGTTCCCCAGCGTGCGCAGGCCGTTCAGGATCGGCACCTGCGCCCCGAAGGCGGCCGCGGTGGAGGTCACGATCACGTCCGCCTGTTTCGCGTTGAGGCGGGTGACGACGTTCTGCCACGAGGCCGGGTTGCCTCCCAGGGACTGGTAGGTCTCCTTGGTCACGATCTCGCCGCCGAGCTGCTTCCAGCGGGCCTCGAAGGCCTGCACGACGTTCCGGAAGTAGACGATGACGGTGTCGGTGGCGAGGGCTGCCTTCCGCCAGCCGCGCTTCCACGCGTACTCGGCCATGGCCGAGCCCTCGTCCTGGGCGACGTTCCCGAACGAGAAGGCGAGCCGGCCCTTGGGCCCGAAGCGCTTGGGCCCCATCTGGTCGGTCCCGATGCAGGCGGCCACGGTCAGCTTGCCGCGGTTGATCGACTCCTGCACGACCGGGGCGGCGAGGTCGACGTCGCAGGTGGTCATGATGATGTCCGCACCCTGGCCGAGCAGCTTCGCCGCGCACGACTTGGCGATCGCCGGCTTGTTGCCCTGCGTGTCGCAGGTGATCAGCCGTAGCTTGATCTTGCTGGTCTTGTTGACCTGCGCGATCCGGGTCCTCGCGGTCGCGAGCGCGGGGCCGTCGAACGGCGCCATCGCCCCCTTCCCGTCGTAGGCCCAGCCGATGGTCACGGTCTTCGTCTGCTGCGGCGAGGCCGCGCTCGCGGCGACGAGGCCGCCGGCCACGGCTGCGACGGCGGCGAGCGCCAGCAGCACCTTCCTTGCTCCGGTCATTCCACCCTCCTGGGGTCGACGGTTTCCCTCCTGCCCTGCACGCAGGGGTGCCTCACCACGAGGCCTCCTTCCCCTTGACGAGCGCGTACAGGGCCCGATGCAGCGGCACGGGCACGCCGTGCCGCTCGGCCTCGCGGATGAGCGAGCCCGTGATCAGGTCGATCTCGGTCGGTCGCCGCGCCTCCACGTCCTCGAGCATCGAGGGGAGGTGAGCCGACCCCCGCCGGGTGGCGAGGACGTTCATCTCCCACGGATCGTCGTGCAGCGCGATGCCCGCTGCGGCGGCGACCGCCTTCCCCTCGTCGACGAGCCCGTGGACGACGCGGCCGAGATCGGTCGGCTCGGCCTCCGCCGCGAAGTGCCGGTCGTGCGGGAGCCGCGTCAGCGCGGCCACCGGGTTGACGGCGGCGTTGAAGATCAGCTTCGACCACTGCGCGGGCCGGAGGTCGGGAAGCGCCTCCGCCTTCAGCCCCGAGGCCACGATCAGGGCAGCGATCTCCTGCACCCGGGCGAAGGGCGTGTCCCCGTAGGGGCCGAGCCACGTCTCCGTGTCGAGGATGTACTCGACGTGCGTGTCCGAGTGCCGCGTCCCGCTCATGAAGGTGACCGCGGAGACGAGCGGCCAGTCCCCGTACTCGCGGACGATCTCCTCTGCCCCGAGGCCGTTCAGGACGGGCATCATCGTCGCCTCCGGGAAGCGACCCGCGAGCGTCTCCAGGGCCGGTCGCAGGCCGGTCGCCTTCGTCGCGAGGATGACGAGGTCGCAGGGCGGCAGCTCGCGCGGGTCGGCCGAGGCCCGGACGCGGGCGTGCAGCTCGCTGCGGCCGCTGACGCGCAGGCCCTCGCGGTTCAGCGCCTCCGCGTGCTCGGGCCGGCGGGTGAGCACCGATACCTCGCACACCTGCGCCAGGTGCCCGGCGAAGAGGCTGCCGATCACGCCCGCACCGACGATGCAGACCCGCTCGCTCACCGGCCTCCGCCCGACCTCGCCCGTGTCTCCCGCTCCCGCTGCACCGGCACGCCACGAGTATCCCCGTTCGGTGACATGTCAGTCAAACCGGAGGTGACCCCCGACCCTCCCTGGAAGGCCCTCAGCGCGTCCTCCGGGCCAGCCGTCGCAGCTCGGCGTCGGTGACCAGACCGCGCTTCTTCGCCGCCAGCCGCTTGACCGCGGCCAGAAGGTCGGGGTAGCGCTCCTCGGGGACGTCCAGCCCGAGCTCGGCGACCTTGATCCGGATCGAGTCGAGCCCGCTCTTCTTGCCGAGGACGATCCCCCGCTCGGCGCCGACCAGGTCGCTCGCGTACGGCTCGATCGCCGGCGGATCGTGGAACTGGGCGGCGACCGCCCCCGACTCGCGGACGAACAGGTTCTCCCCGGTGACGGGCTTCCACGGCGGCAGGGGTGTCCCGGCGAGCTCTTGGACGAGCCGGGAGAGCTCGCGCGCGCGTTCCAGCCGAAGTCGCGTAGGGATCCCGTACAACGCTTCCAGGGCGAGCGCGATCTCGACCAGGTCGGCGTTCCCGGCGCGCTCGCCCATGCCGTTCACCGTCCCCTGCACCCAAGTCGCCCCGGCCTGGACGGCCGCGATCGCCGCCGCGGTGGCGAGCCCGAAGTCGTCGTGGCCGTGCCAATGCACGGGCACGCCGTGGCCGAGCCGCTCCACGACCTCGCCGACGAGGAAGGCGGCCGCCTCGGGTGTCGCGATCCCGAGCGTGTCCACGACGACCACCTCGGCGGCGCCGGCCTCGACCGCGCTCTCGTAGGCGACGCGCACGAACTCGAGGTCGGCCCGGGTCGAGTCGACGCCGAAGTAGGCGACCCGGATTCCCTGCTCCGCGGCGAACGAGACCGCACTCGCGATCCGCCCCAGCATCTCCTCGCGGGAGACGCCCAGCGCGCGCAGCTTGCCGTCGGAGATCGGGCTCTCGACCACCGCCGAGCGGACGCCCAGCTCGACGAGCGCCTGCACGTCAGCCCGCACGGCGCGCGCGAAGCCCCAGATCTCCGCCGCGAGCCCCGCTTCCAGGATGAGCGCGATCGCCCGCGCGTCGTCGTCGGAGACGCGCGGGAAGCCGGCCTCGATCCGGTCGACTCCCGCCTCGTCGAGCGCCCGCGCGATCGCGAGCTTGTCCTCGGGCGAGAGGACGACGCCGACCGTCTGCTCGCCGTCGCGCAGCGTCGTGTCGTACAGGCCCACGGTGACCCGTGGCTGCGGCTCGAGCGCCATCGCGTTCAGGTCGCCGGTCCACACCTTCGAGCGGTCGATGGTCACGACCCCGCCCCCTTGTGACAAAGTGTCACTTGCTTGTGACAAAGTGTCACTTGGCTCCTTGCGCCGCCGCGCCGGCACCTGCGCACGGACGCGATCCAGCGTCGCTTGTGACAAAGCGTCACTTGCTTGTGACAAAGTGTCACTTGGCTCTTTGCGCCGCCGCGCCGGCACCTGCGCACCGACGCGATCCAGCGTCGCTTGTGACAAAGTGTCACTTGGCTCCTTGCGCCGCCACGATCCCGTCGGGGAAGGGGGAGAGCTTCTCGGCGCCAGCGTCGGTGATCAGGAAGTTGTCCTCGAGGCGGAGGCCCCCGCCGCCCTCCAGATAGCATCCCGGCTCGATTGCAAGAACCATGCCCGGGCGGATCTCGCCTGCGCCGGCCTGGTGCGCATAGGGCGGCTCGTGCGCCCGCGCGCCGACCCCGTGGCAGACCGGGTGCGAGGGTTGCCCGGGGAAGCCGAGCTCCTCGATCCCGGCCCGGATCCGGCGGTCGAGCTCGGCCAGGCTCGCCCCTGGGCGGGCGAAGGCGACCGCGTCCGCGTACACGGCCATGAGCCCCTCCTCCAGCTTGCGGTAGGCGGGAGTCAGCTCGCCGACCACGAGGTTCTTCGTGTGATCGCACCAGTAGCCGTCGGCGCAAACCCAGATCTCGAACAGGGTCGGCTCGCCCTCGACGACGGGGCGAGACGTGGTCGCCGTGAACGTCTTGATCCCAGGCCCCGACCAGACGAGCGAGAACCCGAGCGCGAGCTCGACCTTGCCCTCCCAGCCCGTGCCCTCGCCGTGCACGAAGCCCTCCCACTCGGCCGCGATCTGCGCCTCGCTCATGCCGGCGTCGATCACCAGCCGGCAGTGCTCCATCGCCGCGGCGGCGATCTCGTTCGCAAGCCGCATCCGTTCCAGCTCCTGCTCCGTCTTGAGCGCGCGCGCCTCGGCGAGGAGCGGCGTGGCGTCGTCGACCTCGCCGAAGCCCGAGAACCAGGCGGCGGTGAACGTCGTCGGCTCGCCGACCATGCGGTCCGCGGCCTGCGTCCCGAGCGAGAGCTCGAGGCCGATGCGCTCGTAGCCCCGCGCCGCCTCCTGCGCGAGCTCGAGCGTGCGGGCAAGCGGCGGTCTCGGGTCCCCGGGGTCGTACCCACGGAGGAAGCGGACGTCGTCCGTCCACGCCGTGCGCGCGGCGTCCTCGGCCGAGGCCTCGAGGCAGATGAGCGTCGGCTTGCCCTCGCGCGGGAAGACGCAGGCGTCGTAGCCCTTCATCCCCCAGAAGTTCGTCAGGTAGAGGACGTTGTCCGGCGCACGCACGACGAGCGCGTCGAGGCCGCGCTCGCCCATCAACGCGCGCACCCGCTCGAGCTTCGCGTCGTCCCGCGGCCAGCCCACGCTCAGAAGGGGAGGAATTGGAGCGGCGAGCGCTCCAGGTCGGACAGGTTCGCCTCGATCCGCACGTCGGCCTCCGGCTGCTCGGCCGCGATGCGCTCCGCGAGCTCCCCGGCCCGCTCCTCCGTCAGGGCCCCGACGACGAGGTAGCGCCAGCGGCGCCTGACGGGGAGCCCGTCGGCCCTGAGCGCGCGCTCGAGCTCCATCGCGTCCCGGCGCGACGGGAGGTGGACGACGACGTGCCAGTCGTAGTCGCCCTCCTCCTCGGCCTCCGCGAGCTCGGCGGCCTCGCGCGCGGCCAGCTCGGCCGCCTCCTCCGCGGGGGTCGTGGGGAGCGGGATCGAGACGTCCTTCCACGCCTCCTCGAGCGGATGCCACCGCGTGACCGCGACCTCGGCGGCCGGCGCGAGACTCCGCACCAGCCGCTCCGCCCGCCGGGCCTGCTCCTCCGTGTCCGCGTACAGGAACACGTGGCGGCCGTCCCGCGTGACCATCAGACCGGCGAGCCCTTCTGCGCCCAGCGTCGCCGCACGGAGGTCGTCGCGCAGCGCCTCGGCGTGCTCGCCGTCGCGGAGCGTCGCCTCGACCCGGAAGTCCTCCATCGCCCGCGACGCTACCAGCGCACGCGCGGCGGAGCGGGCTCGCCGTGCCCCTCCTGCCAGGAGATGACGGGGTTGCGGAGCACGCCGATCCGCTCGATCTCCGCCTCCATGACGTCGCCCGGGCGCAGGTAGAGGGAGGCAGCGTCCGGCGAGAAGCCCGCTACCCCCGACACCGTCCCGGTCGAGAGCACGTCTCCGGCCGAGTACCCGAGCGGCGAGTAGTGGCTGAGGATCTCCGGGATGGTCACGCTCATCCTCCCGGAGTGGGAGACCTGCCGCGGCTCGCCGTTGACGCGCAGCTCCATGGCCAGGTCGTGCGGGTCGGGAACCTCGTCCGGGGTGACGATCCAGGGGCCGAGCGGGCAGAAGGTATCGATCGCCTTGCAGAAGGAGAAGACTCCCGAGCGCATCTCGCGGCGCTGGATGTCGCGCGCGGTGATGTCGTTGAAGATCACGTAGCCGCCGACGTAGTCGGCCGCTTCCTCAGCCGAGAACCACTTCCCCGACTTGCGCAGGACGACCGCCAGCTCGAGCTCGTAGTCGAGCTCCTCGGTCAGGTGCTCGGGGTAGATGACGGGCTCGTCCGGGCCGACGATCGCATCGACGTTCTGGAAGAAGACGATCCAGGG
>DATMAP010000186.1:0-4533 GCA_035559835.1 Gaiellaceae bacterium | reverse complement strand
ATCCGGCGATTCTGCCCGCCGGCACGCCCGGCGGAGCGGCGCTACGCTCCCCGGCGTCCGGCAGGTCGCGCGACGCGGGAGGGCCGCGGTGAGCGTCGTCACCTCGTACGAGCCCGGAGAGCCGTGCTGGGTCGCCGTCTCGGCGGCGAGCCCGGAGCAGGCCGCGCGCTTCTACGGCGGGCTGTTCGGCTGGAGGCAGGCTGCGCTCGCCGGGGGCTGTGCGTGGGCGGTCTTCGAGCTGGACGGTCTCGCCGTCGCCGGCCTGCGGCCGGCGGAGACGACGCCGGCGAGCTGGCAGACCTACTTCGCCGTCGCCGCCCTCGAGACGACCCTCGCCGCGATCGCGGCCGCCGGGGGCCGCGCCTTGGCGGCGGAGCACCTGCCCGGCCTGGCGCGTACCTGCCTGGCGGCCGATCCGGGCGGCGCCCTCTTCGGGGTCTGGGAGGGAGGGGCCCGCGCGGGCGGCGTCGTCGTGGACGAGCCTGGCTCGCCCACCTGGTACGAGCTCCGGACCGAGGCCGCGGCCGCCGCCGCCCGCTTCTACGCCACCGTCTTCGCCTGGCGGGCCGAGCCGCGCGCGGACGCAGCCGCTCCCTACCTCGTCCTGCGCGCGGGAGGCCGTCCCTGCGGGCTCTGGCAGGTCCGCGGCCGGTCGCGCTGGGAGGTCTACTTCGCCGTCGAGGACGCCGGCCGCGCGGCTGCGCGCGCGGCGGCGCTGGGCGGGGCCGTGACCGCGCCGGTGCGGGAGACCCCGTACGGCCGCACCGCCGAGCTGCGCGACCCGCTGGGCGCCTCCTTCGGCGTGCTCGAGCTGACCGAGACGGCTGTTGCCTGAGACACCCCCGTCCGGGTGGGCGTGCTCAATCGCCGCCGGATCGGTGCCGATAGCAGCGCCATGGCCCGTCTCGAATCCTCCACCGACGCGCTCCGTGACCGCGCGCTCGTGCTCGCGGCCGAGCTCGGGCTCGACCCCGGCTCCTGGTACCTGCGCGTGCTGGAGGAGTGCCGGGCGGACGGGCTGGAGGCCGATCTGGGCGCGCTCGTGCGCTGCTACTGGGAGCTCCAGCGTCGCACGGGCCGGGCCGAGCTGCGCGACGAGTGGCGCCGTCTCGCGGATGCGCTCTGGGCCGAGACGCCCTCCGAGCCGGCCTGAGCAGGCCTGTCTGGGCTGCCTCCGGGTGCCGTCTCCCGGGAGCAGTACGATGGCGCTCCCGTGAGTCGAGCCGCCGTTCCGCCGTTCGTCCACCTCCACGTCCACTCCGAGTACTCGATCCTGGACGGCGCCTGCCGGATCCCGGCGCTCGTCGAGAAGGCGGCGCGGCTGGAGATGCCGGCGGTCGCGCTCACCGACCACGGCTCGCTCGCCGGAGTCGTGCAGCTGTACCGCGAGGCCCGTGCGCAGGGCGTGAAGCCCCTGCTCGGGTGCGAGGTCTACGTCGCCGACGACCGCCACGCCCAGACGAAGGGCTACGCGCACCTGACCCTGCTCGCCGAGTCGAACGAGGGCTACGCGAACCTGATCAAGCTCTGCTCGCTCGGCTACCTGGAGGGCTACTACTACAAGCCCCGCGTCGACTGGGAGCTGCTCGAGCGGCACGCGCGGGGCCTGATCGCGCTCTCGGGCTGCCTCTCCGGGCGCGTTGCCCGCGCGCTCGCCGAGGGGCGAGGCGACGGCGCGCGCGCCGACCTCGACCGCCTCGTCCAGATCTTCGGCCGCGACTCGACCTACGTCGAGATCCAGAACGCGGGCCTCGACGCGCAGCAGCGGATCAACCCCGAGCTGGTCGCGCTCGCCGCCGAGGCCGGCCTGCCCCTCGTGGCCACGGGCGACGTCCACTACCTCGATGCCGAGGACGCCTACCCGCACGAGGCGCTCCTCTGCATCCAGTCCGGGGACACGCTCAAGAACCCGAACCGCTGGCGCTTCGGCACGAACGAGTTCTTCTTCAAGACGCAGGCGGAGATGGCGGCCGACTTCCCCGGCCTGGAGGCGGCGCTCGCGCGCACGCTCGAGGTGGCGGAGCGCTGCTCGGTCGAGATCGAGCTGGGGAGGATCCTGCTCCCGCGCTTCCCGGTGCCGGACGGCCGGGACTCCTTCGACTACCTGGTCGAGCTGTGCGAGAAAGGGCTCGTCCGCCGGTACGGCCGGGCGACGCCGGAGCTGACCGAGCGGCTGCGCTACGAGCTGAAGACGATCCGCGAGATGGGCTTCGCGGACTACTTCCTGATCGTCGCCGACTTCGTCGGCTTCGCCCGCCGGAACGGGATCGGAGTAGGGCCCGGGCGCGGCTCGGCGGCGGGCTCGCTCGTCGCCTACTGCCTGGAGATCACCGACCTCGACCCGATCCGCTACGACCTGCTCTTCGAGCGCTTCCTCAACCCGGGCCGCAAGTCGATGCCGGACATCGACATCGACTTCGCCGTCGAGGGCCGCGACCGGGTCATCAACTACGTGGCGGAGCGCTACGGGCGCGACCGCGTGGCGCAGATCATCACCTTCTCCACCATGGCCGCCCGGGCCGCGATCCGCGACGCCGGCCGGGTGCTCGACGTCCCCTACGGGGTCGTCGACCGGATCGCGAAGCTCGTCCCGGAAGGGCCCGGACAGACGCTCGAGGAGGCGCTCAAGCCCGGGGCCGAGCTGCGCCAGGCCGTCGACTCCGACCCGGTCGCGAAGGAGATCGTCGAGCTCGCCCGTCCGCTCGAGGGCCTCACCCGCGCCGACTCGATCCACGCCGCCGGGGTGGTGATCGGGGCGCAGCCGCTGCTCGAGGTCGTGCCGCTGCAGCAGAAGGGCGCCGGCCAGGAGGTGGTCACGCAGTTCGCGATGGGGGACGTGGAGGCGCTCGGCCTGCTGAAGATGGACTTCCTCGGGCTTCGCAACCTGGACGTGATCGAGAAGGCGGCGCGGCTCGCCGGAGGCGTGGACATCTCGGCGCTGCCGCTGGACGACGCGAAGACGTACGAGATGCTCGCCCGAGGCGAGTCCACCGGCGTCTTCCAGTTCGAGTCGCCGGGGATGCGGGAGGCGCTGCGCCTGGTCAAGCCGACCGGGTTCGAGGACCTGATCGCGCTCGTCGCCCTCTACCGGCCGGGGCCGATGCAGTACATCCCCACCTACGCGGCGCGCAAGCACGGACGCGAGCCGGTCACCTACCCCGATCCCCGCCTGGAGCCGATCACCAAGGAGACGTACTCCATCTGCATCTACCAAGAGCAGTACATGGAGATCGCGAAGCAGCTCGCCGGCTTCTCGCCCGCGGAGGCGGACGACCTGCGCAAGGCGATCGGCAAGAAGATCCACTCGCTGATGGCCTCGCTGGAGCAGAAGTTCCTCGACGGCTGCGCGGCCAACGACGTCGCGCCCGCCGTTGCGAAGCAGCTGTGGGAGGACATGCAGAAGGCCCAGGACTACTCCTTCAACAAGTCCCACGCCGCCTGCTACGCGCTGATCGCCTACCGCACGGCCTGGCTCAAGGCGAACCATCCGCACGAGTACATGGCGGCGCTGATCTCGTCGGTGATGAACACGAAGGACCGCGTCCCCTTCTACGTCAACGCGTGCCGGGAGATGGGGATCGAGGTGCTGCCGCCCGACGTCAACTCCTCGCAGACCGACTTCGCGGTCGTGGAGGGGAAGATCCGCTTCGGCCTGAACGCGGTCAAGAACGTCGGCGAGGGGACCGCGGACGCGATCGTGCGCGCCCGCGCCGAGGGAGGGCCGTTCACGTCAGTCTGGGACCTCGTCGAGCGGGTCGACCCTCAGCTTCTGAACAAGCGAGCGCTCGAGTCGCTCGTCCGCTGCGGCGCGCTCGACTCGACGGGAGCTCCGCGGAAGGGCATGCTGGCGGTGCTCGAGCAGGTCCTCGCCCACGGCCAGCGCCACGCCGCCGACCGCCTGGCCGGGCAGGTGTCGATCTTCGACAGCCCCGGCGAGCTCGCGACGGCGGCGGAGCGGCACCATCCCGAGGTCCCGGCGGGTGAGTTCGACGAGCGCGAGCTCCTGCGCCTGGAGAAGGAGACGCTCGGCCTGTACGTCTCCGACCACCCGCTCGAGCGCGTCCGGGGCGAGCTGCGCCGGAAGACCGACTGCTCGCTCGCCGAGCTGGAACGGCGCCGCGACGGGGAGGTGGTCACGGTCGGCGGCATCGTGTCGGCGCTCAGGCAGGCGACGACGAAGCGCGGCGAGCCGATGGTCTTCGCCACGATCGACGACCCGACCGGGAGCGTGGAGGTGGTCGTCTTCAACTCCGCCTACGCGGCCGCGCGCGAGCACTTGGAGCCGGAGGAGATCATCGTCGTCAAGGGGCGCGTCGACCACCGGCAGGCGGGCGAGACGAAGCTGGTCGCGCTGGAGGTGAGCCCCTTCGCCGCCGTGCCGGCCCGCACGGAGGTGCGACTGCGCATCGACGCGCGCCGCGCGCCCGCGGGCGTCATCCGCGAGCTGGCCACGCTCGTCCGCGACTTCCCCGGCGACGCCCCTGTCTACGTCGCGCTCGAGACCTCGGTCGGCGAGCGCACGCTCGCGCTCGG
>DATMAP010000185.1:0-2359 GCA_035559835.1 Gaiellaceae bacterium | reverse complement strand
GCTCGCGACCGCCTCGGCGGCGAGCGCGAGCCCCTCGCGCAGGTCGGCCGCATGGCCCGCGGCGGCGATCGCGCCGGCCGCGTTCAGGAGCACGGCGTCCCGCTTGCCCCCCGGCGCGCCTGCGAGGATGGCGCGGGCGGTCCGGGCGTTCTCCTCGGGCGTCCCGCCGCGCAGCTCCTCCGGGGCGCAGCGGGGGACGCCCAGCTCGAGGGGGTCGACCGTCCGCTCCCGCACCGTCCCCTCCACGACCTCGCAGACCGCGTTCGGGCCGGCCGGGGAGAGCTCGTCGATCCCGTACGCGCCGTGCACGACGAAGGCCCGCCGGGCGCCGAGCGCGGCCAGGACGTCCGCGACCGTCCGCACCAGCTCCGGCGCGTAGACGCCGAAGATCCCGGCTCTCGCCCCGGCCGGGTTCGTCAGCGGGCCGAGCAGGTTGAAGACCGTCCGCGTGCCCAGCTCGCGGCGTACCGGGGCGGCATGACGCATGGCCGGATGGTGCGCAGGGGCGAACATGAAGCCGAAGCCGAGCAGGTCGATCGACTCGGCGATCCGCTCCGGCGGCTGCTCGAGCCGGAAGCCGAGCGCCTCCAGCACGTCGGCCGAGCCGGAGACGGAGCTGACCGCCCGGTTGCCGTGCTTGGCCACGGCGGCGCCGGCCGCGGCCGCGACGATCGCAGCCGTGGTGGAGACGTTGAACGTGCGCGCGCCGTCGCCACCGGTTCCCACGACGTCGACCACGTCCTCGCGCCTCGGACGCACGGGGAGGACGTGCTCGCGCATCGCCTCGGCGCAGCCCGCGATCTCCTCCACGGTCTCCCCCTTCGCCCGGAGCGCCACCAGGAAGCCGCCGATCTGCGCCGGGGTCGCCTCGCCGCGCATGATCTCCCCCATGACGGCGCGCGAGCGCTCGCGGCCGAGGTCGGCGCCGGCGAGGAGGAGCGAGATCGCCTCCCGGATCACCGCAGGAAGCTCTCCGCCAGCGCCCGGCCGAGCGGCGTGAGGACCGACTCGGGATGGAACTGCACGCCCTCGATCCGGTGCAGGCGGTGCCGGACCCCCATCACCTCGCCGTCCGCGGTGCGGGCGGAGACGACGAGGTCCTCCGGCACGCGCGTCGCCGCGAGCGAGTGGTAGCGGCCCACCTCGATCTCCTCCGGGAGACCGGCGAAGATCCCCCGGCCGTCGTGCCGGATCCGGCTCGCCTTGCCGTGCAGGAGCGCCTTCGCCTGCCCGACCTCGCCGCCGAAGGCCTCCACGATCGCCTGGTGACCCAGGCAGACGCCGAGGGTGGGCACACGCGGGCCGAGCCGGCGGACGAAGTCCACCGACACGCCGGCCTCGGCGGGCCGCCCCGGGCCGGGAGAGATGACGAGGCGGTCGGGCCGGAGCGCCTCCGCCTCCTCCAGCGTGATCGCGTCGTTGCGGTAGACGGCGACCTCGGCTCCCAGCTCCTCGAAGAGGTGGACGAGGTTCCAGGTGAAGCTGTCGTAGTTGTCGATCAGCAGGACCCTCACGCGTACTCCCTCTCCGCCAGCTCGATCGCCGCCTCGAGCGCGGCCAGCTTGGCCAGGCACTCGCGGTGCTCGGCCGCGGGGTCCGAGTCTGCCACGACGCCCGCGCCGGCCTGGAGGCGGGCGACACCGTCCGCCAGCACGATCGTCCGCAGCGCGATGCAGGTGTCCATCGTCCCGCCGGGCAGGACGTAGCCGACCGCGCCGGCGTAGGGGCCGCGGCGGTAGCCCTCCAGCTCGGCGATGATCTGCATCGCCCGCACCTTGGGCGCGCCCGTCACCGTCCCGGCCGGGAAGCAGGCGCGGAGCACGTCGAAGGGGCTCACGCCCGGGCGCAGCTCGCCGACCACCTCCGAGACGAGGTGCGAGACGTGCGAGAAGCGCTCCACGTCCTGGAAGCGCGTCACCCGCACGCTGCCCGCCCGGCACACGCGCGAGAGGTCGTTGCGGCCGAGATCGACGAGCATGACGTGCTCGGCGCGGTCCTTCGCGGAGGCGAGCAGGCGCTCGGCGTCGCCCTCGCCGGGGGTCGTCGTGCCCGCGATCGGGCAGACGCTCGCCCATCCGTCCGCGCAGGCGACGAGGCGCTCCGGCGAGGAGCCCACGAGCGCGAGCCCGTCCAGCTCGAGCAGAAAGAGGTAGGGCGAGGGGTTCACTCGCCGGAGCGCGCGGTAGAGGGCGAGCGGCGAGGCCGGGGTGGGCCGCTCGGCCCGCTGCGAGGGGACGATCTGGTACGCGTCCCCCGCCCGGATGTGCTCCTGACAGCGGCGGACGATCGCCTCGTAGCGCACGCGCGAGGGGAAGCGGCGCAGACGGCCGCGCGCTCCCCGCGGCCGCTCGCCCGCCGC
>DATMAP010000184.1:0-30547 GCA_035559835.1 Gaiellaceae bacterium | reverse complement strand
ACACTGACCAAAGCGCAAGAGGCGACAGCGGACCCGCGGCGTATCCTGCTTCTGTGGGTGGGTTGGAATCGACGAAGACGTCGGGACGGCGCGGCGCGATGACGCCTTCGCCGCGCTCGGACGACACGCTGTCGCTGTGGCAGGACTATCGCGCGACGCGCGATCGTGCCCTGCGCGACCGGCTGATCCTCACGTACTCGCCGCTCGTGAAGTTCGTCGCCGGACGGCTGGGCGCCGGCCTGCCCTCGCACGTCGACGAGCAGGACCTCGTCTCCTACGGCCTGCTCGGGCTGATCGGTGCGATCGAGCGCTACGACCCCGACCGCGAGATCAAGTTCGAGACCTTCGCCATCGCCCGCATCCGCGGCGCCATCATCGACGAGCTGCGCTCGCTGGACTGGGTGCCGCGCTCCGTGCGCACGCGGGCGCGCCAGATCGAGCGGGCGATCACGGCGCTCGAGAAGGAGCTCATGCGCGCACCCACCGACGCCGAGATCGCGAAGAAGCTCGGCGTCTCGCCCGACGAGCTGGAGGAGAGCCTGCACGAGATCTCCCGCTCCTCGGTCGCGGCGCTCGACGAGCTCTGGTCGCCGGGCGGCGCGAGCGGCGGGGGCGACCAGGTCGCGCTCATCGACCTGATCGAGGACGCCTCCGGGCCCAATCCCGAGCACTCGCTCGAGGAGAGCGAGGTGAGGGAGGCGCTCGCGGAGGCGATCGCGGGCCTGCCCGAGCGGGAGAAGCTCGTCGTCACCCTCTACTACTACGAGGAGCTGACCCTGCGCGAGATCGGGGAGGTCCTGGGCGTGACCGAGTCCCGCGTCTCGCAGCTCCACACGAAGGCCATCCTGCGGCTGAAGGCGCACCTCGCGGGGGCGACCCGCGAGCCGGCCGAGACGTAGGCGCGCGGCTCTCCCGCGAGTGGCTGTTCCTCGCTCTTCGCGTCACGGCGCGACGCGGGCGAACGTGTGCTCGTCGCCCCGAAGCTGCTGGCACCACTCGTCGAGGGACACGACGTCCAGCTCGTCCCTCGCCCCGTTGGCACCTTCCACGATGCCGACCCGCCATCTCCAGGACGAGTCGCAATCCGGCCCGTTCGACACGAACGCGACAGTGTCTCCCTCGAGCTCGTAGGTTCCCGCCGCGTCGTACGGCACGTCGAGCGTGACGGTGTCCATGGCGAACGTGCCGTCTCGGTCGAACCGAACGAACGCGGGGCCGCTCGCGCGCTCTTCGCGCCACGTGCCGATGAGATGGTCGTCGGTCGGGGGCGATCCCCCGACCTCGGGCAGCGATCCCGGCGCTCCCGCGGACCGATCACTCGCATCGCTGCCAACTCCCAGGGCGAGCGCGACGCACATGGCTGCGACGGCGATCACCTTCTCCGGGCGTGGCCGGGCTCGGAGCGCCCATGCACGTACGACGAATCGGTTCATCCGGCCTCTTTCGGTCGCCGTTGCCGAAGGTGGATCGCAGATGCGGCTCGCCGAGGCGGAGAACGCGGCGCGGCCCGGAAGCTGCGTCGCGTTCTCCGCCTCGCATCGCTACCGCGTCGATACGTAGATGTCGCCACTCCCTTCGGGCCCGGGTGTGCGGCCGAAGAGGAGCTGACGGCCGTCTCGCGAGAGCGAAGGACGGGTCTCGGCCGCGGACGTGTTCACCGCCGTGCCGAGGTTGACCGGCGCCGACCACCCGGCTGTGACGTTGGCGCGAGTCGCGGCCCAGAGGTCCTGTCCGCCCGACCCACCTTCGCGGTTGGACGTGAAGACGACCTCGAGCCCGTCTGCGCGAACGTTCGGCTGGACGTCGTTTGCCGCGGCGTCGTTCAGCTCGCCGACCGGAGTCGCCGGGCCGAAGCGGGCTCCGCTCTCGCGCTGACTGACGAAGATCTCGCCGGCCACCGCGGGAGAGGCGGAGCTTCGCGAGAAGTACAGGAGCTTCGGCCCGCGCAGCTTGTCGCTGACACTGACCCACGACGGACCCTGCTCGTCGAGCGCCGAGTTCGGGCCGGCGGGGCTGCACAGGAGCCGCTCCGGCTCGACGAACGCTCCCGACGCGGTCCGGTACGTGAAGTAGATGTCTCCCTGTCCGCACGCTCCCGGAAGGGCTTCCCGGCTCACGAAGAAGAGCCCCCTCCGCCCCACGGGTGTCGGGCAGAAGTCGTCGGCTGCGGAGTTGACGGGCTCCCCGAGGTTCTGCGGTCCACCCCACGGCGCGCTCGTCGTCGCTCGAGTGGAGACCCAGATGTCGAGGCCGCCCATCCCACCCGGACGGTTCGACGCCATGTACAGGCTCAACCCGTCCGGTGACTGGATCGGACAGCCCTCCAGCTGGGGTGTGTTGAGCTCGGCGTGGTTGCCGCCGATCGTGTCGATCTTCTGCGCGGGGGCCCACGCGGCCGTTTGGGCGTAGGCGAATCCCGCGAGAACGGCTGCGACGGCTGCGACGAAGCTGGTCGCGGCGGCTCTCTGTGTGCGGCGTGACATTGCATGTCTCCTTTGGTTCGAAGTCGTGGCGGCGCGACCCGGGGACCGTGCCGCCTTCGCGATGTCTCACTTTCCGTTGGCCTTCTCCCGCGTCGTCACGTACACGTCGCCGGGAGGCCCGGCGGGCGGCGTGATGCCGAGGTAGAGCGTCTTCGCGTCCCAGGAGAGCGACGGGCGCGACTCGCTGTTCGCCGAGTTGACGTTCGTCCCCAGGTTCACGGGCGCCGACCAAGGATCGTCGGTGCTCGCGCGAGTCGAGACCCAGATGTCCTGGCTGCCCTGGCCGCCTGCCCGATTGGACGAGAACACGACCTCCCGCCCGTCCTTGCGGACGTTCGGCTGGATGTCGTTGCTAGTGCTGTTCAGCTCGGCGACGGCCGAGGCCGGCCCGAACCCACCGCCCGACAGCTCGCTCGCGACGATGTCTCCCGGCACGGCTCCGCCCTGAGCGGCCGTCCGCGAGCGCGAGAAGTAGAGCTGCGCCCCGGCGCCGGTCTCGAAGTAGGACGGGCCCTGCTCGTCGAGGTCGCTGTTCGGCCCGGTTGGCGCGCAGCCGAGATTCTGCGGCTCGCTCCAGCCGTGGACGGGGTTCCGTCGAGTGAAGTAGACGTCACCGAGCCCGCAGCCTCCAGCCTTCCGGCTCACGAAGAAGAGGCCGTTGCCGCGCACGGGAGTCGGGCAGAACTCGTCGGCACCCGTGTTGATCGGCTCGCCGAGGTTCTGAGGTGCCCCCCACGGCGCGTCGACGCTCGCCCTCGTGGCGACCCAGATGTCGAGGTTCCGAGTCGATCCGGTGTAGCCGTCCCGATTCGACGCGATGAACAGGCTCAGCCCGTCGGGCGACTCGATCGGGCAGCCGTCGTGGGCGGCCGTGTTCACGGAGTTGGTGCCCGCCGGCTCGGCGACCACGACCGGTCCCCAGGCGGTGAAGTGCATCGCCGCTGCGACCGTCGCGAGAAAAGCGGCGCCAGCAAGAACCGCGATGCCGGCGATGGCGAGCCTTCGAAGGTGGTGCGTCATTTCCTGCCCCCTTTTCCGAACGGGCCGGCCTTGCGGGCGCGGCGCGTCCTTCTCGTGTGCTTGCTCGGCGCAGGCTGGGGCAGAGCGCTCGGAGCGGACTCGCACTCGGCTCGCGTCCGGCGAGCGCTCGCTTGCAGATCGCTCGCAGGCCGCTCGCACGCGCTTGCATTCGGGCCCAAGTCTGCTTTGCTACGCGTGTGACGAGTGACCCACGGGTCGTGTTCCGGGTGCTCGGCCCGCTCGAGGTCGTCGTCGACGGGACGCCGCTGGCGCTCGGCGGGGCGAAGCAGCGGGCGGTGCTGGCAGCGCTCCTCCTGAAGTCGGGAGAGGTCGTTCCCGTCGGCCAGCTGGTCGACGAGGTCTGGGGGGAGTCGCCGCCGCCGTCGGCGCCCCACAGTCTCGAGGCGTACGTGTCGCGGCTGCGCCAGCTCCTGAACGGGTCGGGCCCGGCGCTCCTACGGCGCGGCGCGGGCTACGTGCTCCTGCTGGGCGGGGCCACGCTCGACGCTCTCGAGTTCGAGCGGCTCGCGGACGAAGGGTGGAGCGCCGCGGGCGCGGGCCGCTTCCAGGAGTCCTCGCGGCTGGCGACCAGGGCACTCGAGCTCTGGAGCGGGCCAGCGCTGGCCGACGTCGCGCTCGCCTCGTCCGGTCGCGGCGAGGCGGAGCGCCTCGAGGAGCTCAGGCTCCGCACCTATGAGCTGCTGTTCGACGCGGAGCTCGCCCTCGGCCGACACGACGCGATCGTCGGCCGCGTCCAGACGCTCGTCGGCCTGAACCCGTATCGCGAGAGGTTCGTCGCCCAACTCATGCTCGCGCTCTACCGCTGCGGGCGGCAGGCGGACGCGCTCGACGTGTACGAGCAGACGAGGCTGCGTCTCGACGAGGATCTCGGCCTGCAGCCGAGCCAGGAGCTCCGAGCGCTCTCCGGCCGGATCGTCCGCCAGGAGCTCGAGCTCCGCCGGCCACGGCCGAGCGGGTACCGCGAGGCACCCTTGTCGAGCAAGGAGGAGCCGCATCGCACGCGTCGGCTCACCGGCTTCGTCCTCGCCGGTGCCGTCGTCGCGGCCACGATGGCCTTGACTGCCAGCGGCGGCGCGACGATTCCGTCGACGGTGGGCGGTGTGTCCAAGCGGATCGTGCTCGTTCGTCCCTTGGACGCGGATCCGGCTCAAGCGATGGTGTGGGGTGAGTCGTGGCGAACCTGGGCGAAGGCTTGGGGGTACGAGCCCGAGCTCGTCGTCTTCGACGAGGCTGCCCCGGGCAGCGATGCCGGGAACAGCCTCCGGGAGCGCGTGGCAGCCGGGCGGTTCGCGCTGGTCGTGGTGGCCGGGGACGGTGTCGTCGCCCGTGCCGTCCGGCCTCTCGTCCGCGAGCTGCCGGAGACGACGTTCGTGTTCGCGGACGCGTCGCTCGCCGATCTCTCGCTCCGAGGCGCTCCCAACGCGAGCGCGATCCGGTTCCGGGACGAGCAGTCGAGCGAGCTCGCTGGGTACGCGAGCGCCCTCGCTCCTCCTCGCGTCGGCTCGGTCGAGTCTCGCATCGAGAACGTCTCGATCGTCGCGGGAGGGCCGACGCCGCACACGCGCCGGGTGGTGCAGGGGTTCGTCCGCGGCCTGAGGCACGGCTCCAGGACGGTCCGCGTGAGCGTGGACTACGTCCGCGACACGAAGGACGTGACGGCATGCGAGCGGATCGCGAACGAGCGGATCGACGCAGGCGCGGAGCTCGTTTTTGCCGTCGCCGGGCGCTGCGGCCGAGGCGCTCTCGCCGTCGCGCGTACCCGGGCCGTCTGGGGCGTCGGCGAGGTCGCCACCGACACCGATCCAGGGCCGGCGATGCTCACTGCTACGGACAAGGACTGGCCAGACGCCCTCCGCCGAGCAGTGACCAACTTCAGCACGGGGTTCCTGCCGTTCGGCCAAGACGACGTCCTCGGGCTCGAGGACGACTACGCGGTCCTGGTCTGGCTAGGGACTCCGCGAGTTCCTGAATCGGTTTGGTCGAAGGTCGTCCACCGCTGCAGCGAGCTCAGGGAAGCCGCCGCCGAAGGCACGTAGGACCCGGCCGTCCGCGGGCCGGCGGCTGACTAGTGTTTCCTCTGAACCGATCCCGAGGAGGACTGACCGCACATGCCCGAGCCTGCCAAGATCCGCAACGTCGCCGTCGCCGGTCACCGCGGGACGGGGAAGACGTCGCTCGTGGAGGCGCTCCTCTTCCAGGCAGGCGCGATCAACCGGCTGGGGACGGTCGAGGCGGGCACGACCGTCTGCGACTGGGACGAGGACGAGCAGAAGCGGCAGCTCTCGATCTCCATGTCGCTCGCCCACGCGAGCTGGCAGGGCCGCAAGCTGAACCTCCTCGACACCCCCGGCGACTCGAGCTTCCAGGGGGAGCTCCGCTGCGCCGCCCGGGTGGTGGAGGGGCTGCTGCTCGCCGTCTCGGGCGTCCTCGGCGTCGAGGTGGGGACGACCCGCGCCTGGAAGCTCGCCGAGGAGCTCGGGCTCGCGCGCGTCCTCTTCGTCAACATGCTCGACCGCGAGCGGGCGGACTTCTTCCGGACGCTGGAGCAGCTCCGGGCCCAGCTCTCGCCGCACTGCGTCGCCGTCCACCTGCCGATCGGCTCGGAGCACGAGCTGTCCGGGATCGTGGACGTGCTGCACATGTGCGCCTACACGAGCATCGAAGGAGCGCGTGAGGGTGAGCCGGGCCCGATCCCGGAGGAGGTGGCCGGGCTTGCCGCGGAGTACCGAGAGAAGCTCCTGGACGCGGTGGTCGAGACCGACGAGGGGCTCATGGAGCGCTACCTGGACGGGCAGGAGCTCGGGGCGGGTGAGGTAGCGGCAGCGCTCAAGGAGGCGGTCACGCGAGGCGAGGTCTTCCCGGTCGCCTGCGGCGTGGCCACGAAGAACCTGGGCACGCACGCGCTCCTCGACCTCCTCGTCGAGGGCGTCCCCTCGCCGGCGAAGAAGGGGCCGCCGATCGACCCGGACGGCGCCGAGACGGCGGTCTTCGTCTTCAAGACGGTCGCCGACCCCTTCGCCGGGCGCATCAACCTGTTCCGGGTGCTCGCGGGCCGGGTCACCGCCGAGACGACGCTCGTCGACCTGCGCACGAAGGGCAAGGAGCGGCTGGGTTCCCTCCTCGAGCTGCAGGGCAAGGAGCACAAGCCGGCGCTCGACTTCGGCGAGGGCGACCTGGGCGCCGTGGCCAAGCTGAAGGAGGCGCAGACCGGAGACCTGCTCGCCGACCGGGAGCTCGAGCTCGAGCCTCCCGACTTCGGCTTCCCGGAGCCGGTGATGAGCTTCGCCATCACCCCCAGGTCGAAGGGGGACGAGGAGAAGATGGCGACGGCGATCCGCCGCCTCGCCGAGGAGGATCCCACGCTCCGGCTGCGGCGCGACCCGCAGACCGGCGAGGAGATCCTCTCGGGGATGAGCCAGATGCACGTCGAGGTCGCGCTCGAGCGCGCGAAGCGGCGCTTCGGCGTGGACATCGAGCTCCACCCGCCGCGCGTCCCCTACCGCGAGACGATCCGCCGGGAGGCGCGCGGGCACGGCCGCTACAAGAAGCAGACGGGTGGGCGCGGCCAGTTCGGCGACTGCCACATCGTCATCTCGCCGCTCGAGGACGGCGGCTACGAGTTCGTGGACAAGATCGTCGGCGGAGTCATCCCGCAGGGCTTCCGGCCGGCGGTGGACAAGGGGATCCAGGAGGCGATGCAGCACGGCGAGCTGGCGGGCGCGCCGGTGCAGGGCGTCCGGGTCGAGCTCGTGGACGGCACCTACCACGCCGTCGACTCCTCGGAGATGGCGTTCAAGATCGCCGGCTCGCTGGCCTGGAAGGAGGCCTACCTGAAGGCCGACCCAGTCCTGCTCGAGCCGATCATGGAGCTGGAGGTGACGGTGCCGGACGAGGCCGTGGGCGCGGTCAACGGCGACCTCAACGCCCGCCGCGGCCGCCTGCAGGGGATGGAGCCGCTCGGGGGCATGACCACGATCCGGGCCGAGGTACCGCTCGCCGAGCTGCTCACCTACGCCCAGTCGCTGACCTCGATGACCGGTGGGCGCGGTGACTACACGATGCACTTCCTCCGCTACGAGGAGGTGCCGCCGCACGTCGCGCAGAAGGTGATCGAGGAGGCGCGCCGCGAGCGCGAGGCCGCCAAGGCGTAGCGCAACAGGGGGTCAGGTCTCGTTTGTTGCACGCATGCGTGCAACAAACGAGACCTGACCCCCTGTTGCGCGCGTGCGTGCAACAAACGAGACCTGACCCCCTGTTGCACCGGAGGCCGCCGAGGCGTAGCGCCCTGGTAGAGTCGCCGCCATGCGCGTGACGAAAGCGAGCGTCCGCCGCATCTGCGCCGTCTGCGAGCGCACGCTGCTCCAGGGCGAGCATGCGCTCCGCTTCTCCCCGGACGGCATCGAGTTCGTGGACGTCTGCCCGCTCTGCCAGGGGGTCGCCCTCGAGTACGGCTGGGTGCGCGAGGGAGGCCCCCTCTCGCCGGTGCTCTCGGCGCCCAGGCGGCGCCGCTCGCGCTGGGCCCAGCTCCTCGGCGCGCGCACCGGAGAGACGCAGCCGGTCGTGCCGGAGCCGGTCCTGCGCCGGCTTTCGGAGTCCGAGGCGGCGCTCGTGGAGGCGGCCGACCTCTTCAACGCGAGCCTCTTCACCCGGACCGTCCAGGGCGTGGCACGTGCGCTCGGGGCGCCGCTGGTCTCCATCGTCCCGCTCTCCGGGGTCACGGGCGAGGTCGTGCTCACCTTCGCCTGGGAGATCACCTGGTACCAGTACCGGGTGGTGCCGGAGTCCTCGCAGCCGATCCGGCTGGCCGACCGGGGAGCGGACCTGTCCGAGATCGAGCCCGCGTTCACGAGCTGGAACGCGCAGCTCGACGAGAACGGGCGGGTCGTTCCCGACGTCGCCCGCTAGAGCAGCTCGGACAGCGCCGCGGCCGCCGCGTCGGGGTCGAACTCCCACGGGCCTGGGCCGCCGGCGAACGCGATCCGCCCGTCCCGGCCGGCGACGTAGAGCCGCTCCGGCCAGGCGCCGAAGGCTTCGTTGGCGGCGTCGTCCATCCCGTCCACGAAGACGGGCAGCGAGAGCCGGAGGCGGGCCACGCCTGCGCGAGCGGCCGCGAAGCGATCCGCGAGCGTCGCGTGCTGGTAGAGGAGCACTCCCTCGTCCACGTTCGACTGGAGCTGCCACTGGTCGACCGCGTGCGCCTCGGCGATGTAGACGAACGCGAAGGAGGCCAGCTCCCGGTACCTCCGGTACACGGTCTCCACGTCGCCGGACCGGCGCCGGAAGGGCGGTCAGGTGAAGCTGCCGAAGACGAGCACGAGCGGGCGCCCGTCGGAGAGCCGGTCGAGCCGTACAGTGCCCTCGCCGTCGAGGCGGTGCACCTCGAGGCCAGGGAGCCGATCCCCGACACGCAGCTTCCCGGGCCGCTGGTAGCGGAGGATCGTCGATACGACGACCTCGCGCTCAGCCTCGTCCAAGCGCTCGACGTACTCCCGGTCGCGCGGGTGAAGCCGCTCGAGGTCGCTGGAGCCGCCCGCACCCACGTCCGGAACGATACGCTCGAGGCCATGGCCACGACAGAGACACGCACCTACCGCAACTACATCGGCGGCGAGTGGGTGGACGCCGCCTCCGGCGAAACCTTCGAGTCGAGGAGCCCCGCCGACGGCGAGCTGATCGGGGTCTTCCCGCGCTCGGGCCCCGAGGACGTCGATCGCGCCGTCGCCGCCGCGAAGGCGGCCTACGAGGAGTGGCGGCTCGTGCCCGCGCCCAAGCGCGGCGAAATCCTCTTCCGCTTCGCGCAGCTTCTCGTCGAGCACAAGGCTGAGCTGACCGAGCTGATGACCCACGAGATGGGCAAGGTCAAGGCGGAGGCCGGCGGCGACGTCCAGGAAGCGATCGACATGAGCACGTACATGGGCGGCGAGGGCCGGCGCCTGTTCGGGCAGACGACCCCCTCCGAGCTCCGCGACAAGTTCAACCTGTCGGTGCGGATGCCGATCGGCGTCATCGGCGTGATCACGCCCTGGAACTTCCCGATCGCGATCCCCTCCTGGAAGATCGCCCCCGCCCTCGTCTGCGGCGACACGGTCGTCTTCAAGCCGGCGACCGACACGCCAGCGCTCGGCCAGCGCTTCGTCGAGCTGCTCGACGAGGCCGGCGTGCCCAAGGGTGTGGTCAACATCGTCCACGGCGGCGGCGGGGCGGTGGGCGACCGGCTCGTCCGCCACCCGGACGTCCCGGTCATCACCCTCACCGGCTCGCGCGAGACCGGGGTGACGGTGATGCGGAACGCCGCCGACGCGCTCAAGCGCATCCACCTCGAGCTGGGCGGCAAGAACGGGGTCATCGTCATGGAGGACGCCGACCTCGACCTCGCCGTGGACGGGATCATCTGGTCGGCCTTCGGGACCTCCGGGCAGCGCTGCACCGCCGCCAGCCGCGTGATCGTGCACGAGGCGGTCTACGACGAGCTCGCGCGCCGGCTCGTCGAGCGCGCCGAGCGGCTCCGGCTGGGACCGGGCTGGGAGGACTCGACCGACGTCGGCCCCGTCATCAATGCGGCCGCGCTGGAGAAGATCCACTCCTACACGCAGATCGGCCTCGACGAGGGGGCGACGCTCCTCACCGGCGGCGAGGTCGCGAGCGAGGGTGACCTCGCGAAGGGCTTCTACTACCGCCCGACCATCTTCGGCGACGTCGAGCCCGGGATGCGGATCGCGCAGGAAGAGATCTTCGGTCCCACGACGGCCCTCATCCGCGTGCGCGACCTCGACGAGGCGATCCGCGTCTCGAACGGGATCCGCTACGGGCTCTCCTCCTCGATCTTCACGCGGGACGTGAACCGCGCCTTCCGCGCCATCCGCGACCTCGAGGCCGGGATCACCTACGTCAACGCGGGCACGATCGGGGCCGAGGTGCACCTGCCCTTCGGCGGCGTGAAGGAGACCGGGAACGGCCACCGCGAGGCCGGGCAGGCCGCGCTCGACGTCTTCACCGAGTGGAAGGCCGTCTACGTCGACTACTCGGGGACGCTCCAGCGCGCGCAGATCGACAACGTGGAGTGAGCGAGCGCGTCAAGCTCGTCTGGTTCGTCCCCGAGGAGGCGCTCGACGCGACGCGCGAGGCGGTCTTCGCCGCCGGCGGCGGGCGCATCGGCGAGTACGAGCGCTGCTCCTGGTACGCGCCCGGGACGGGCACGTTCTACGGCGGCGAGGGCACGGCGCCCGCGGTCGGGGAGCGGGGGAGGGAGGAGCGCGTGCCGGAGCTGCGGGTGGAGACGGTCGTCCCGGCCGAGCGCGTCCCGGAGGTCGTCGCCGCGCTGCGGGCGGCTCACCCCTACGAGGAGCCCGCCTACGACGTGTACCCGCTCGTCGAGGCGTGAAGGCGACCCTGTACACCGACGGCGGGGCCCGCGGCAACCCCGGCCCCGCCGCCTACGCCTACGTGCTCGAGGCCGAGGACGGCACCATCCTCGACGCGCGCGGGGAGGCGATCGGCGTCGCCACCAACAACGTCGCCGAGTACCGGGCGCTCGTCGCCGGCCTCCGGCGGGCGCTCGAGGCGGGCGTCAGCGAGCTCGAGGTCGTGTCGGACTCCGAGCTCGTCGTGCGCCAGATGCAGGGCTCCTACCGGGTCAAGAACCGCAAGCTGCAGGAGCTCTTCCTCGAGGCCTCCCGGCTCGCGCGCGAGCTCGGCCGCGTGCGCTACCGCGCGGTCCGCCGCGAGCACAACGAGCTCGCCGACCGCCTCGTCAACGAGGCGCTCGACCGGACCGTGTCCTGAGCCGACGGGCTCGTATGCTCAGGGGGACGTGCGAGCGCTGGCGGTCGGATTCGTCGTGCTCCCCCTCCTCGTCGGCTGCGGCGGCGGAGGTGGCAGCACCTCGCTCGAGCGTGGGCCGGCCCGAGCCGGCTTCGACTTCACCGCGGAGAGCGCCGTCGTCTCGGAACGGTCACTCGACGCGCGGTTCACGTGCGACGGGCAGAACGTTGCGCCGACGCTCGCCTGGACGGGTGTGCCCGAGGAAGCGCGGGAGCTGGCGCTCGTGCTCGAGGATCCGGACGCACCCGGAGGCACCTTCACCCACTGGCTGGTCTGGGGTCTCGATCCCGGCCTCTCCAGGCTCGAGGGCGGGGAGGGGCGGTGGACGGGGTACGGGCCACGGACGGTGAGCGAGGGCCGGAACGACTTCGGAAGCACGGGCTACGGCGGGCCCTGCCCTCCCCGCGGCGAGGAGCACCGCTACGTCTTCCGGCTGCTCGCCCTCCGCGCACGCGTCGACCTCGAGTCCGGCGCCAGCCGCGCCGCCTTCGACGCCGCGGTCGCCCCGCTCGTCCTCGCCGAGGCGCGCCTGACGGCGACGTACCGGAGGCCCTGAGAGGCCGAGGCTATAATCGGCCGCGCGTGCGGATGTAGCTCAGTTGGCTAGAGCGTCTGCTTGCCATGCAGAAGGTCGTGGGTTCGAGTCCCATCATCCGCTCCTAGCATCCCTGGAGGCAGGGTCGCCTCTCCGGGCCCGGTGGGCGCTGGATCTGTGATCATCGGCGACGATGGCGCCCTCGACGTACTCGCTCGTCGCCTTCGACCCGGAGCGCGTCGAATGGGGCGTCGCCGTCCAATCGAAGTTCCCGGCCATCGGCGCGCTGACCCCGTGGGCCGAGCCGGGGGCAGGCGCCATCGCCACCCAGTCCTGGATCGAGGTGAGCTACGGGCGGCGAGGTCTGGAGCTCCTGCGTGCGGGAGCGCCGGCCGAGGACGTGCTCGCGCGGCTGACGGCGGAGGATCCGGGCCGCGAGAAGCGCCAGGTCGGAGTCGTCGATCGGGAGGGACGGGCCGCCGCGTTCACGGGGCGGGAGTGCGCGCCCTGGGCGGGGAGCCGGACGGGAGCGGGGTACGCGGCGCAGGGGAACATGCTCGTCTCGAAGGAGACGGTGGACGCGCTCGCCGAGACGTTCGAGGCGACCGCCGGCCGGCCCCTCGCCGAGCGCCTGCTGGCCGCGCTCGCGGCGGCGCAGGCGGCGGGCGGCGACCGGCGCGGACAGCAGGCGGCCGCGCTCAAGGTGGTGCGTGCCGGCGGCGGCTACGGGGGAAGCGGCATCGTGGTCGATCTCCGCGTCGACGACCACCCCGAGCCGATCGTCGAGCTCGAGCGCCTGTACCGCGTCCACGACCGCTACTTCGGAGCGACGCCGCGCGAGGCATGGGTGCCGGCCACCGCCGAGCTCCTCGAGCGCGTCGGTGCTCGGCTGCGGGAGCTCGGGTACGACTCGGGTGATCTCGCGGCCGATCTCGACGCGTGGGCGGGCTACGAGAACCTCGAGGAGCGCCTGGACGGAACGGAGCGGTTCGATCCCGTCCTGCTCGAGGAGCTGCTCGGCGCTCCCGAGCCCGGGGATTGACACGTCCCGCTGCCCCGGACTATAAGTCGCTCTACGTCTAGAGGTCCTACCACTACCTGGGTCGGGCAGCCGCTCCCGCGGCGGGAGGATCCCGAGCTCCTGACGGGCCGGGGCCGGTACCTGGGCGACCTCACGCGCCCGCGGATGCTGCACGCCGTCTTCCTCCGCAGCCCCTATCCGCATGCGCGCATCGTCGGGATCGACGCCTCAGCGGCGCTCGAGATCCCCGGAGTCCACGCGGTCCTAACGGGTGCCGACCTCCCGCCGGAGTTCCCGCCGCAGCCGCTCAACCACGCCTTCCACGGGCAGCGGGAGACCCCGTACTACGCGCTCGCGCGTGACCGCGTGCGCTACGTCGGCGAGCCCGTGGCGGTGATCGTTGCCGACTCGCCCTACGTGGCCGAGGACGCGCGGGAGCTGGTCGCGGTGGAGTGGGAGCCGCTGCCCGCGGTCGCAAGCGCCGAGGCCGCGCTCGCCGACGGCGCGCCGCTCCTGTACGAGGACTGGCCGGACAACGTCGCCGCCACCTTCGAGACGGAGATGGGGGATGTCGACGCCGCGCTGCGCGACGCCGATCTCGTCGTCAGCGAGCGCTTCGACCTCGCGCGGCTCTTCGCCTGCCCGCTCGAGGGCCGCGGCGTGCTCGCCGAGTGGGACGTGTACCGGGACGAGCTGACCGTCTGGACGTCGAGCCAGATCCCGCACATCGCGCGGGACTTCCTCTCCTGGGTGCTCGGTCTCCCGGAGCCGCGCATCCGGGTGATCGTCCCCCGGGTCGGCGGAGGCTTCGGCGCGAAGTTCCACTTCTACCCGGAGGAGGTCGCGGTGGCGCTCGCCTCGCGGGCGACGGGGCGTCCGGTGCGCTGGGTCGAGGACCGCGCCGAGTCCTTCCTCGCCACCGTCCACGCCCGCGAGCAGGTCGTCGAGGCGACGATGGCGGCGCGGAGCGACGGGGTGATCACGGCGGTGACGGCGGACATCCTCGGCGACATGGGCGCCGCGCTGCACACGGTCAGCTACGGCCCGGTCTGGCTCACCGCGGTCATGATGACCAACGTCTACGTGATCCCGAACGCGCGCGTGCGCGCGCGGGCGATCGTGACGAACAAGACGCCGCTCGGCTCCTACCGCGGGTGGGGCCAGCCGCAGGCGAACTTCGTGGTCGAGCGGCTGGTCGACCAGGTGGCGCGCAGGCTCGATCTCGACCCGGCGGAGCTCCGCCGCCGGAACCTGATCCCTCCCGACCGCTTCCCCTACAAGGGGCTGCACCACGTCTTCGACAGCGGCCGCTACGAGGACTGCCTCGACAAGGCGCTCGAGGTCGCCGGCTACGGCGGCTGGCGCGAGCGGCAGCGGCAGCTGCGGGAGGAGGGGCGCCTGGTCGGGATCGGCCTCTCCTTCTACGTGGAGAACACCGCGCTCGGGCCGTCGCGGATCCTCAACGCCGGCGGGGTGGTCGCGGGCGGCTACGACATCGGCCACGTCCGCCTGGAGACGAACGGGGAGGCCACGGTCTTCACCGGCCTGTGCGAGATGGGCCAGGGCTTCACCAACGGCCTCGCGCAGCTCTGCGCCGACGAGCTGGGCATCGACCTCGACCAGGTCACGGTCGTGACCGGCGACACGCAGGTGTGCCCGGTCACCGGCTACGGGACGGGGGCGAGCCGATCCGCCTCGGTGGGCGGCGCTGCCGTCGGCAAGGCGGCGAGGACGGTGCGTCGTAAGGTGCTCGAGATCGCAGCGCACATGCTCGAGGCGTCGGTGGACGACCTCGAGCTCGAGGCCGGCCAGATCTCCGTGCGCGGATCGCGCGAGCGCTTCGTCACCATGGCGGACGTCGGCAGGGCCGCCTACCTGCGGCCGGCCGAGCTGCCCGAGGGGATGGACCCCGGCCTCGAGGCGATCGAGGTCTTCGACCCGCCCCAGATGGCCTGGCCCTACGGCGTGAACGTCGCAGTCGTCGAGGTCGACCGGGAGACCGGGCTCGTCTCCTTCCTCGACTACGCGTACGTGCACGACACCGGGACGATCCTCAACCCGCTCATCGTGGAGGGGCAGATCCACGGGGGGATGGCGCAGGGGGTCGGCATGGCGCTGTACGAGCAGCTGGCCTACGACGAGGAGGCGCAGCCGCTCTTCGGGACGTTCATGGACTACCTGCTGCCGACGGCGCTCGAGATCCCCCGGCCGCGGGTCGATCACCTCGTCACTCCGTCCCCGCTCATCCCCGGCGGGATGAAGGGCGTGGGCGAGGCGGGCGCGATCGGCTCGCCGGCGGCGGTCGCCGCGGCGGTCGAGGATGCGCTCCGCCCGTTCGGACCCACGGTGACCCGGCTTCCGCTCACGCCGGAGCGCGTCCTGGCCATGATCGGGACGCTCGGCCGTCGGGAGGCGGCTACGCCCGCAGTCGAGGAGGCGCGGTGAAGCCGTCTTCCTTCCGCTACTGCGCTCCGGAGACGGTGGAGGAGGCGCTCGACGTCCTCGAGGAGCACGGCGACGAGGCCAAGGCTCTCGCCGGAGGGCAGAGCCTCGTGCCGCTGCTCAACCTCCGCGTGATCCGTCCCGCGGTGCTCGTCGACCTGAACAGCATCGAGAGTCTCGCGCAGGTCGCGCAGGAACCGGCGACGGTCCGCATCGGCGCGACCGCGCGCCAGCGGGCGCTCGAGCTCGACAGCGCGATCGCGGAGCGGCTGCCCCTCCTGCACGAGGCGCTCGGGCTCGTCGCACACATCCCCATCCGGACGCGGGGCACGCTCGGCGGGAGCGTGGTGCACGCCGATCCGGCCGCCGAGATCCCGGCCGTCACGGTCGCTCTCGGCGCCAGCATGCACGTCGCGAGCCGCGAGGGAACCAGGACGATTCCCGCCTCCGACTTCTACCTCGGTCCGTTTCTCACGAGTCTCTCCCCGACGGAGATCCTCTTGGCGGTCGAGTTTCCCCCGCCGCCAGCGGGTGCGGGCTGGGCGTTCGTCGAGGTTGCGCGCGTGCACGGCGCGTTCGCCCTCGCCGGTGTGGCCGCCCTCCTCCACGCCGGTGCCGACGGCACCCTCGACGACGTCCGGCTCGCGCTCTGCGGAGTGGGGGCGACCCCGACCGCCTGCTCCGTCGACGAGATCGTCCTGGGCGAGCGGCCGAGCGACAAGCTCTTCGGCCGGGTCGCCCAGCACGTCCGCGACACGGTCGAGCCCTTCTCGGATGGCCACGCCGGTGCGGAGTACCGGCGAGAGGTGGCCGGCGTGCTGGCCCAGCGGGCGCTCCGCCTCGCGTGCACGCGCGCCGGGCTGGAGGTGGCAGCGTGAGCCGCGCCCTGCACGACGCGCTACGAGTCCGGCTGCGCGTGAACGGCGAGGCGTTCGAGCGCGTCGTCGAGCCCCGCCGCCTCCTCGCCGACTTCCTCCGCGAGGACCTGGAGCTGCGAGGCACCCACCTCGGCTGCGAGCACGGAGTGTGCGGCGCCTGCACCATCCTCCTCGACGGTGAGCCGGCACGCTCGTGCCTCCTCTTCGCGGTGCAGTGCGACGGGGCCGAGATCCAGACCGTAGAGGGGCTCGCTCGGAACGGCGAGCTGAGCGTGCTCCAAGAGGCGTTCCGCGAGCACCACGGGCTGCAGTGCGGCTTCTGCACGCCCGGCTTCCTGATGACCGCGAGCTACGTGCTCGAGCACGCCCGCGGCGTTCCCGGGGAGCACGAGATCCGAGAGGCCCTCGCCGGGAACCTCTGCCGCTGCACCGGGTACCACAACATCGTCGACGCCGTCAGAGATGCGGCACGCCGCTTGGCGTCCGCGTCGCCGGACAAGGAGGGCTGATCGATGGCGATCCTGCACGCTGGCATCGCAACGTTCCTCCGTGCGCCCCACGTGCCCCCCGAGCGCGCCGCGCTCGAGGAGGCACAAGCCACGGTCGCGGTGCTGGGCCTCCCCTTCGACAGCACCACGATCACGCGCCCGGGGGCAAGCCACGGACCTCGCGCGATGCGCGACGCCTCGTCCCACTTCGCCTTCGGGGAGAGCTTCCACTTCGACTACCAGATCACGTACTCGGACCACGTCACCGTGGTGGACTGCGGGGACGTGGATCCCGTCGCGGGCAACGCCGCCCGTACGTTCGAGCGCGCGGCCGAGGCGCTCGACGAGATCTACGCCGCGGGCTGCTTCCCGATCCTGCTCGGTGGCGACCACGCCACCACGATCCCGGGCGCGGCTGCCCTCTCTCGTCACACGAGCGGGCGGATGGGCTTCATCATGTTCGACACCCACCTCGACACCGCTCCGGACCTCGACGGAGAGCGGCTCGGACACTGCTCGCCGGTGGCGCGGACGCTCGAGTTGCCCAACGTCGAGGGGGCGAACGTCGTCATCATCGGCGCGCACGGAGCGGCGAACCCACGGCTCGAGCAGGAGGTCGCGGCCGAGCACGGCGCGACCGTGTTCACCGTCCGCGACCTCGACCGGCTCGGGATCGACGAGGTCGCCACGCGAGCGCTCGAGCTCGCGACCGCCGGGACCGAGACGACCTACCTGTCCGTGGACATCGACGTGCTGGACGGCGCCTTCGCCTGGGGCACGTGCGGTCCCGAGATCGGCGGCATGACCGGGCGCGAGCTCGTGCGCGGGCTCGAGATCATCGCCTCGGGGCCGATCGGGGCGGCGGACTGCGTGGAGGTGGCGCCGTTCCTCGATCACTCGGGCAACACGGCGCGAGTAGGGGCGAGGGTGGTCGTCGACATCATCGCGCTTCGCGCCCTCCGACTGGCGGGTGCCGATGGCGGAGGGCACGGGCCTGCGCTGGGCGCGTCCAGGGGTGAAGAGGCATGACGGCCAAGGTTCACTCGCACCCGGCCGGCGTTCCTCTCGAGCCCCTGCAGCCGCTCCCGCTCAAGGAGCAGGTGAGCCGTAGCCTGCGCCAGCTCATCGAAGACGGTGTGTTGCAGCCGGGACAGCAGCTTCCGAGCGAGCGCGAGCTGAGCGAGCAGCTCCGGGTCAGCCGCGGCACGGTGCGGGAGGCCATCCAGTTCCTGCACGCCCTCGGCCTGCTCGAGATCCGCCACGGGACGGGGACGTTCGTCGCCAGCGCCGTCGACGATCCGCGGCGGCTGCGGCGGGAGTGGCGCAGCTGGACGGCGCGGCACGCAGACCGCGTGCACGAGCTGCTCGAGGTGCGACGGGGGCTCGAGGCCTTCACGGCCGAGCTGGCCGCGCTCCGCCAGGTGCCCGCCGGTCTCGAGCGCATGGACGCGGCGCTCGACCAGATGCGCGTCGCCCTCGACCGGGGCGACGTGACCGCGCTGGTCGAGTCGGACGTCATGTTCCACCGCGCGCTCGCCGAGACGACGGGCAACGACGCCCTCGTCGAGCTCAGCGAGACGCTGGGCGTGCAGCTGCTTCCCGAGCGGGCCGCGGTCTGGGACCTCCCCGGCCGCGCCGCTCGCTCGCTCGAGGAGCACTCCCGCATCGCGCGTGCGGTTCGCGCGGGCGACCGCCCGGGGGCCCGGCGGCGTCTCGTCGCCCACCTCGCCAGCGTCGAGCGGGACATCGACCGCTTCGTCTCCGCTCCTGCCCGCCCCCGCTCCCGCTCCCGCTCCGCGTCTCCCCAGCCCCCGACGAAGTGAGGTGACCCGCCAGATGTCGACAACCGCAGCCGAGCCCTACATCGACCCCCGCGTGACCGCGCTCCTCGTGATCGACATGCAGAAAGGCTTCTGCCATCCCGAGAGCCGGATGGAGAAGTCGGGCGTCGGGACCGCGAACCAGCGCGCGATCATCCCAGCGGTGCTCCGCCTCGTCGAGCTCGCCCGTGAGCACGAGCTGCCGGTCTTCTGGTCGCAGCAGATCCACTTCCCCGAGGACGTCACCCGCCGCCGGCGCCGGATCCCGAGCCACCAGGCGAAGCAACGCTGGACGCCCTGCCTGCGCGGAACCTGGGAGGTGGACTTCGCGGACGAGATCGTGCCGGCGATGCGGCCCGAGGACTACGTCATCGAGAAGCACCGAGCGTCCGTCCTCTTCGAGACGACCCTCGACACGAAGCTCCGGATGCTCGGGATCGAGATGCTCCTCATCTCGGGCTGCAACACCGACTTCTGTGTCGAGACGACGATCCGGGACGCGTACTACCGCGACCTCGACGTCGTGGTCGTGCGCGACTGCGTCGCCGGCCCGCGGACGTCGTTCCACGAGGACACGCTCGCCAAGGTGGAGACGTACTTCGGCGCCGTCGTCTCGCTCGACGAGCTGCCCTCGCTGATCGTGCCCGGCGTGCGCGGAAGCGAGTGGCGGCCGATCGTCGAGGAGGTGCAGCAGGAGCTGGCGGAGGCGGTGCGCCCGTGACGCTCGCGCCCTCGGAGATCCGCCTTCGGCTCGACCCCGCGACCTTCGAGATCCTCCGGCACCGCCTCTGGTACCTGAACGACGAGGGCGCGCTGACGATCAGCCGCACCTCGGGCTCGCCGGTCGCGACGGAGGTGTTCGACATGAACGCCGGGCTGATGACCGCAGCCGGCGACCTCGTCTACATCGACAACTTCATCTGCGCCCAGGCGACCACGCTGTCGGCGCACGTCAAGCATCTCCTCGCGGAGTACGCGGAGAACCCCGGCTTCGGGCCCGAGGATGTCTTCCTGTGCAACGACCCCTACGTCTCCGTCTGCCATCAGAACTGCGTCCAGGCGGTGGCGCCGATCTTCCACGACGGCGAGCTCGTCGCCTGGGCGGGGGCGTCGCTCCACGTGATCGACGTCGGCGGTCCGACCGCGGGCCAGGTGCAGGTGGACGCGGCCGACATCTTCGGTGAGCAGCCGCTCATCGGGCCGATCAAGATCGTCGAGGACGGCACCGTCCGCAAGGACGTCGAGGCGACCTACCTGCGCAACTCACGATTGCCCGATCTGCTCGCGCTCGACCTGCGGGCGAAGATCGCCGCCGTCCAGGCAATCCGCCGGCGCCTGCTCGAGACGTTCGAGGAGTTCGGGGCGGAGACCGTCCTCGCTGCGATGGAGGACGTCATCGACTACACGGAGCGCCGTCTGCGGGCACGCCTCTCGGAGCTGCCGGACGGGACGTGGCGGCACCGGGGCTACATCGAGTTCGGCGACCGGATCTACGACTGCCACGTGACCATGACGAAGGAAGGGGATCATCTGACCTTCGACTTCACCGAGACCGCCGAGCAGGCGCCTGCGGTGATCAACTGCGCCGTCCACGGGCTCGTGGGCGGCGTGCTCGCCGCCGTGATGGTCTACCTCTGCTGGGAGATCCCCTGGTCGCCGGCGGGGGTGGCTCGGGTCCTGACGATCGAGTCTCGCCCCGGCACCGTCGTCCATGCCCGGCATCCGGCAGGGGTCTCCAAGTCGACCACGACCGCCATCTGGGAGGTGCGGAACCTCGCCAGCATCACGCTGGGCAAGCTGCTCGCCGCGAGCGAGCGCCACCGCGACCGGGCGATGGCGGGCTGGCAGGGCGTAAAGGCGCTCGAGGAGCTCTTCGGCTTCGACCGCGAGGGCCGGCGCTTCGGAGGACCGCTCCTCGACGGGATGGCGGGGGGTGGCGGAGCGCTCTGCCACCGGGACGGGATCGACACCGGCGGCCACACCAGCTCGCTGCGCGCGACCATCGCCGACGTCGAGAGCTACGAGCTCCGCTACCCGATCCTCTACCTCTTCCGCCGCCAGACCGAGGACTCGGGCGGCCCGGGGATGTACCGGGGCGGAGCGGGCATCAGCATGATGTACGTCGCCCACGGCGTGGACGAGATCCCGACCAAGATCCTCCACACCTTCGGGGTCGAGCAGCCGGAGTCTCCGGGTCTCTGCGGCGGGTACCCGTCGACGACCAACCAGTTCGCCCTGCTGCGCGGCTCGAACGTGCGCGAGCGGCTCGCGGCCGGCGTCGTGCCCCAATCGCTGGACGAGCTCGAGGGCGAGCTCGAGGTGTGCGGAGCGTACGCGGTCACCTCGATGGCCGCCGGGGACGTGTACTTCACGATGTCGATGGGCGGGGGAGGCTACGGCGATCCCCTCCGTCGGGACCCGGCGCTCGTCGCGAGCGACGTCGAGCGGTCGCTCGTCTCCCGCGAGTGGGCGCGGCGCATGTATGGGGTCGTTCTCGCCGAGGGCGGATACGAGGTGGACGAGGCCGCGACCGCGGCCTGCCGGCGCGAGCTCTTGGCGGAGCGCCGGGCGGCCAGCGGGGCCGAGTCGCGGGCCGAGCCGGCCGACCCGTGGGACCCGTCGGCGGAGGGAGTGCGCCTCTCGGAGCTCCTCTTCTACGACCTCTCCGGCGAGGAGCCCCGCGTTCGCTGCGCGTGCGGGTACGTCCTCGGCCCCGCGGGCGTGCCGTACAAGTCGCTTGCAGCCAGTGCGCGCTACCCGGTCCAGAGGATCGGGCCGCACGTGAACCCGCATCGCATCGGCGGCGCGCGCTTCGAGCTGCGGGAGTTCTACTGTCCGAGCTGTTTCGGGCTCCTGGAGACCGAGATCGCACGTCCGGCCGATCCCGTCCTCGACGACGCGGCCCTCTCGGCGGCCTGGCTCGAGGAGCAGCGCCCGAAGCTGGAGATGGGGACGTGACCTACGTCGTCGCCGTCGACAGCGGAGGGACGTTCACCGACTGCGTCGTTCGCGACGCGGCGGGCGCGATCACGCGCGCCAAGGCTCCCTCGACGCCGCCCGACTTCGAGCGGGGGGTGCTGGCGGCGGTCGCCGAGGCGGCGAAGGTGCTCGGCCTCACCCTCGAGGAGCTGCTCGCCGAGACGTCGATCTTCGCCCACGGAACCACGGTCGCGACGAACGTCCTCATCACCCGCACGGGCGCGAGGACGGCCCTGCTCACGACGAGGGGCCACGAGGACGCGATCGTGATCGGCCGGACGGTGCAGAAGGTGGCGGGCCTCTCGGAGGCGGAGATCATCGACGTCGCCAGGCTCGCGAAGGCGGAGCCGCTCGTCCCCCGCTCGCGGATCTTCGGCGTGGACGAGCGCGTCGACCGGGAGGGCTCGGTCGTCGTGCCCCTGCACCTCGACCGCCTGGACGGGCTGGCGGAGCGCCTGCACGCCGAGGGCGTCGAGGCGGTCGCGGTGAGCCTGCTCTGGTCCTTCCTCAACCCGGAGCACGAGCGCCGGCTCCGCTCCTGGCTCGAGGGCGTGGGAGCGAACGGCAACGGGAGCCCCTGGTTCGTGACCACGTCCAGCGAGCTCGTTCCGGTCGTCCGCGAGTACGAGCGGACGTCCACGACGGTGCTGAACGCGTACCTGACCCCGTCGGTCCACGGCTACCTGGAGCGGATGCGCTCGGAGCTTCGCTCTCGCGGCCACGAGGGCGCCGTTGCGATCATGCACTCCGCCGGCGGCGTCTTCTCGGTTGACGAGGCGCGCGAGCGCGGGGTCACGTTGCTCTCCTCGGGGCCGGCGGGAGGGATGCTGGGCGCGCGCGCGCTCGCCGAGCAGCTCGGCTTCGAGCGGGTCGTCGCCACGGACGTCGGAGGCACGAGCTTCGACGTGGGTCTCATCGTCGACGGCGACGTCTCCTACGCGCGCTCGCCGGTGTTCGCGAAGTACCCGGTCGCGCTGCCGATCATCGACGTCACCTCCATCGGCGCCGGCGGGGGGAGCATCGCCTGGATCGAGCCCGAGAGCGGCGTCTTACGGGTCGGCCCACAGAGCGCCGGCGCCAGGCCGGGCCCTGCCTGCTACGGCGCCGGCGGCTCCGAGCCGACGGTCACGGACGCCAACCTCGTGCTGGGGCGCCTCGACCCGGACTACTTCCTGGGCGGGCGGATGCGGATCGACCCCGACCGTGCGCTCAGCGCCGTCGAGCAGGTTGCCACGCCGCTCGGGCTCGAGCCCGAGGAGGCTGCCGATGCCGTCGTGGAGATCGTCGACTCGCACATGGCCGACCTCATCCGCCGGGTGACGATCGAGCGAGGTCTCGACCCCTCGCGCTTCGCCGTCTTCGCCTACGGGGGAGCGGGCGGCCTGCACGCGGCCTCGTACGCGGCGAAGCTCGGGTGCCGGCACGTGGTCGTGCCCCGCGCCGCAGCCGTCTTCTCTGCCTACGGGATCGGCGTCAGCGACGCGAAACGGGTCGCGATCGCCTCCGACCCGATGATCGCCCCGTTCGACCTCGCGCGCTGGCGCCGCCGCTTCGAGGGGCTCGAGGCCGAGCTTCGCCGCGAGCTCGAGCAGCAGCGCCTCCCCACCGGCAACCTCGTGCTCTCCCGCCAGGTCGCGCTGCAGTTCAAGGGGCAGGCGCACACGGTACGCGTGCCGGTCGCCGAGGAGGACCTCGACCGGGACGACGGGGGCGAGAGGGTCGTCGAGCGCTTCACGGAGCTGTACGAGGCGAGCTACGGGCCGGGGACCGCCTACCGTCAGGCCGGGGTCGAGGTGCTGACCTTCAGCGTCGAGGCGACGGCAGGGCTGCCGCTTCCGGCGCTCGAGGCGCTGCCCTCGGAGGGTACCGACGCGTCCCACGCGCTGCGGGGATCGCGCCCGGTCTACCTGCACGGTCGCGGCCGGGTCGACGATGTCCCCGTGCTCGACGCCGAGAGGCTCCGGCCCGGGAACGAGGTCCTCGGGCCAGCCGTCGTCGAGGCCCCCGACACGACCGTGCTGGTGCACGAGGGGCAGCGCCTGTGGGTCGACGGCTACCTCAACCTCCGGCTGGACCTGGAAGCAGAAGAATGAGATCCGTCGAGCTGGGGATCGCGCTGCCTCTGCAACCGCCGCTCGAGGAGCTCCTGGCCAGCTCCCGGGAGGCGGAGAGCCTCGGCTGCTCGTTCGTCTGGGCGAACGATGATCGCCTGCAGAAGGACCTCTTCGGCGTCTTGGCGGCGCTCGCCCTCGGCACGTCGCGCGTCCGCCTCGGCCCGGGCGTGACCAACCCGTACAGCCGGCATCCCGCGCTCCTCGCCGCCGGGATCGCGACGCTGGACGAGCTCTCCGGCGGCCGGGCCGTGCTCGGTCTCGGCGCCGGCGGGACGAACCACCGCGCGCTCGGTATCGAGCGGCGAGCGCCGGTGGCGACCATGCGCGACGCGATCCGCCTCGTTCGCGGACTGCTGCGGGGCGAGACGGTGACGGTCGAGGGGACGGCGCTCGTCGCTCGGGACGCCGTGCTCGACTTCGAGCCGCCGAGACCAGACGTGCCGATCTACGTGGGAGCGCGAGGCCCACGGATGCTCGAGCTCGCCGGGGAGCTGGCCGACGGGGCGATCGTCGGGAACCTCGCGACCGTCGAGGGCTGGAGCTACGCTCGGGCGCACGTCCACGCGGGCGCGGAGCGAGCTGGCCGCGATCCCGCCGACGTCGCGCTCGTGGCCTGGTTCTACTGCTCGCTGGCCGACGATCCCGAGCTGGCGCGCGATGCCGTGCGCCCCATGGTGGCAACCTCGCTCGTGACGAGTCGCCCGATCCTCGCCGACCTCGGGCTCGAGCTCCCGGAGCGTTTCGCCACGACGATGGCCAGACTTGGCTGGAGCCTCTCGGAGGCTGCCGTTCGGGAGGCGGGAGCGGTGCTCCCCGCCGAGGCGCTCGAGTGGTTCAGCCTGGCTGGGACGGCCGCCGAGTGTCGCGCTCGCCTGGAGGCGCTCCTGGCCGAGTTCCCCGAGATCTCGCAGGTGGCGATCGTCCCGGCGCCGCCGGCCGGTTCGTCTGCACTCGAGGTCGTCCGCCGGTTCCTGACCGATGTCGTCCCGGCGCACGCTGTCGCCGGAGCCGCCCTTCCCAGCGAAGGACGATGACCGCGTCTCGGAACTCGCCGCCAGCGATCGCTCGCACGACGCCATCCGAGGGAGCGGTCGTCGTCATGGAGGGGATCGTGAAGCGCTTCGATGGCCTGACCGCGCTGGCCGGTGTCGACTTCGACGTGCGCAAGGGCGAGATCCACGGCCTGCTGGGCGAGAACGGCGCGGGCAAGACGACGCTGATGAACATCCTCTTCGGGCTCCTGCAACCGGACGCCGGGACGATCGTCATCGACGGTGAGCCCGTGCGCTTCAGGGATCCGCACGACGCGGTCGCGCGCGGGGTGGGGATGGTGCACCAGCACTTCATGCTCGTTCCCACCCTGACGGTCGCCGAGAACGTCCTGCTGGGCGAGCGACACGGCGTGACCCTCACCCGCCGCGATGTCGCCGGGGTCTCCGCGCGGCTCGCGGCCTGTGCGGAGCGCTACGGCTTGGACGTCGACCCGTCCGCGCCAGTGTGGAAGCTCTCGGTCGGCGAGCAGCAGCGGGCCGAGATCCTGCGGGCGCTCTACCGGAACGCCAGGATCCTCATCCTGGACGAGCCGACGGCCACGCTGACGCCGTTCGAGGCGGAGCAGCTCCTACCCCGCCTGCGGGCGATGGCGGCGGAGGGCACGGCGGTCGTCTTCATCACGCACCACCTGGACGAGGTGATCACGCACACCGATCGCATCACCGTCCTGCGCGGGGGCCGGCACGTCGCGACCCTCGCGCCGGGGGAGACGACGACGCGCGAGCTGGCGCGCCTCATGGTCGGGCGGGAGGTCGCGAGCTTTGCCGTGGGCCTGGGCGACGCCCCACTCGACGCAGCGCCGGGAGCCGCCGCCCTCGAGCGGGTGCAGGGGGTTCGCGAGCCCGTGCTCGAGATCGCCGGTCTCCAGGCCCGGGGGCCGATGGGGAACCTGGCCGTCCGCGGCGTCGACGTCGCGGTCGCTCCTGGCGAGATCGTCGCCATCGCTGGCGTCGAGGGGAACGGCCAGTCCGAGCTCGAGGAGGTCCTGCTCGGGCTGCGGAGGCCGACAGCCGGGAGCATCCGGCTCGACGGGCGGGAGATCACCGCGCTCGCGCCCGCGGAGCGGCTGCGGCACGGGATCGGCGTGATCCCCTCCGACCGCTACCGGCGGGGGCTCGTGCGGGCGCTGTCCGTGGCCGAGAACCTCGTCCTCGACCGCATCGGCGAGCGGCCCTACGGGACGCCGCTCACGCTCAACCCGAAGGCGATCCTGGCGAATGCGCGCCAGCTCGTGGAGCGGTTCTCGATCCGCGTCTCGCGTCCCGAGCAGCCGGCGGGGATGCTCTCGGGCGGCAACGCGCAGCGGCTGGTGATTGCGCGGGCGCTCAGCCGCGAGCTGCGCGTGCTCCTCGCCGCCCAGCCTTCGAGGGGGCTCGACGTGGGCGCGATGGAGTTCGTGTGGAGCCAGCTCGACGCGCAGCGGGCGGCTGGGGTCGGCGTTCTCCTCATCTCGACCGACCTCGAGGAGGTGTTCGCGCTCGCGGACCGCTGCCACGTGATGTACCGGGGGGCCGTCGTCGCGGTCTGGGAACGGGCGGAGTTCGACCGCGAGCGCTTCGGGCTGGCCATGGGCGGCGTTCTCGGCTCGGCTGATCCCCCCGCAGTCGCGGAAGGGGTGCGCGTGTGACCTCGCTGGACGTCGGGCTTCCCGCCTCCGCTCTGGCCTGGCACGCACGCGTGCGCGCGCTCCTCGTGACGGTCGGGGCGGGAGTCGTGGCGCTCGTCATCGGCGCCGTCTTCGTGATCCTCGCCGGGGGAAGTCCCGCGCGAGCGCTCGGCTCGATGGTCGACGGGACCGTCGGCTCGAAGTTCGCCGTGGGTCAGCTGCTGACACAGGCGATCCCTTTGCTCGTCATCGGGCTCGGGCTCGCCTTCGCCTTCCGTGGGCGCGTCTACAACATCGGAGCCGAGGGTCAGCTCTTCATGGGCGCGCTCGCGGGCGGCGCCGTGCTCCTCACGCTCGATCTGGAGCCACGACTTCTGCTTGCGCTCGCCCTGCTCGCCGGCACGGCGGGCGGCGCGACCTGGGGATCGCTCGTCGGCATCCTCCGCGCGCGCTGGGGGGTGAACGAGGTGATCTCCTCGCTCCTGCTCACGTACATCGCCCTGTTCGTGTTCGGTTGGGCAATCCGCCGACCGTTCGGGGATCCGAGCGCGGGCAACAACCTCGCCAGCCGCCCCGTCCCCGAAGACACGCTCCTGCCGACCCTGCCCGGCTACTTCGTCCACTACGGGCTCTTCGGGGCGCTCGTGCTCGTGCCGATCGTCGGCTACGTGATGGCGAGGACGCCCTTCGGCTTCCGCGTCCGGGCGATGGGACTCAACCCGCAGGCGACGGAGGTGGCGGGCGTGCGCACCGGCCGTCTCGTCGTCTGGCTGATGCTCCTCTCGGGCGGCCTCGCTGGCCTCGCCGGGATCATCCAGGTGGTCGGCATCGAGGGGCGGCTGGACGCCGGTATCTCCCAGAGCTACGGCTTCACGGCCATCGTCGTCGCCCTCCTGGGGCGGCTGAGCGCGGCCGGCGTCCTCCTCGCCGCTCTCTTCATCGCCTTCCTCAACGTCGGCGGCCAGGCGATGAGCGTGGACGAGGGCCTGCCCTACTCGCTCGTGGTCGCCATCCAGGGCGTCTTCGTCCTGCTCGTCCTCGTCGCCGATCGCTTCAGTCGCGCCTGATGGACTGGTCGACGATCATCGGCGTCAGCCTCTTCGCCTCCGGCGTCCAGCTGGCGATGCCGACGGCGCTGGCGGCAGTCGGCGAGACCGTCTGCGAGCGGGCGGGAGTCCTCAACCTCGGTCTCGAGGGGATGATGCTCACCGCCACCCTCGCGGCGTTCGTGGCCGCCTACTACACGCACGAGGCTGCGCTCGGCGTCCTCGCGGGCGTCCTCGCCGGCGTCGCCGTGGGAGCGCTGAAGGCGTTCCTGAGCGTCTTCCTCAAGACGGACCAGGTGATCAACGGGATCGTGATCGTGATCTTCGCGCAGGGCGTGACGCTGTTCGCCTACGAGCGTCTGTTCGGCGGCCTCTCCACGCAGCCGGAGATCGCGCCCTTGCACGATGTCCGCCTTCCCGGCCTGGCCGACATCCCTTGGCTGGGCCCGGTCCTCTTCGACCAAGACGCGCTCTTCTACGTCGCCGCGGTCGTCGCGCTCTCCGTGTGGCTCCTGCTCTTCCGCACCCGATTCGGGCTGCTCGTTCGCGCGGTGGGCGAAGCGCCGGCGGCTGCCGACTCGGCCGCGGTCCACGTCGACCGGGTACGCCTCTTCGCGCTCCTCGTCTGCGGCGCGCTCGCCGGGCTGGGCGGCGCCGTCTTGATCGTCGGCGACATCAGCCTGTGGGGGCCGAACGTGACCGCAGGCCGGGGGTGGGTCGCGGTCGCCCTCGTCATCTTCGGCCGCTGGAACCCCCTGCTCGTACTCGGAGGCGCCCTCCTCTTCGGCATCACCGACGCGCTGCAGCTCCGCATCCAGGCAGCGAGCGGCGGCACGACCGCGGCCGTCCCCTTCGAGGTCTTCCAGGCTCTCCCGTACGTGCTGACGCTCGTCGTGATGGTGGCTGCGACGGTCGCCTCGCGACGCTCGGCGCAGCCCGCCATGTTGGGGATCCCGTTCCGAAAGGGGGTGAGCGAGTAGCGAAGGAGCGTGTGTCCCATCGAGGCGTCCCCCTGAAGAAAGGAGCAGTTCTGTGAGATCGACAGCATTGCGAGTGACCGTTCTGCTCGCTGCGACGCTCGCCCTGGCCGGGACCGCGCTCGCGGGCTCCGGCGGCGCACAGCAGGCGAAGCTCAAGGTCGCGCTCGTCCTTCCCTGCCCGACGAACGACGGGTCCTGGTGCCAGCAGGGCTACGTCGCTGCCAAGAGGCTGCAGAAGGAGGGCGTGATCGATCTGAAATTCACGTCCAACGCGCCGCAGGACACGCCCGGAGCCAGCCAGGTGATCCAGCGCTACGTCGCAGGCGGCTCACAGCTCGTGCTGGCCCACTCGGCCTGGCAGGACGCCGCCTTCAGCGCGGCCAAGCGCTTCCCGAACGCGCCGATCGTGTACGCGGGCGGCGGGAAGGTCGGCGGGAACGTCTCCACGTACGAGGAGCCGATCTACCAGCCCGCCTACCTCGCCGGCATGCTCGCCGCAGGCATCACGAAGACGGGCGTCATCGGGGGCCTCGCCGCCTTCGACATCCCGCTCTGCCACGCTCAGATGGAGGCGTTCAAGCTCGGCGCCAAGCGGGTCAAGAAGAGCATCCGCCAGATCACGACCTACATCGGCGACTGGAACGACGTCGCCAAGGGCAAGAGCGCCGCTCTTGCCGCAGCCGACCAAGGAGCCGACGTGTTCGTCGTCTGCGGTGGCGGTCCGGCGTCCGGCCTGATCTCCGCTGCCAAGGAGCGGAACCTGAGCATCTTCGGCTACGTAGGGAACCAGAACGGGCTGGCACCGAAGCACATGGTCGGATCCCTGGTCTACAACCTGTACCCCGTCTTCAAGGCGATCGTGGCGGACGTCCAGGCAGGGAAGTACAAGGGCAAGGTCTACGACCTGGGGCTGCGGTCGTTCACGTTCGCTCTCAACCCCAAGTACTCGGCCGGGAAGATTCCGCCCGCGGTCATGAAGCAGATGAAGGCCACCCAGCAGGCGATCCTGGCTGGGAAGTTCAAGGTGCCCTACATCCCCAAGTAGGGCCTGTCGCGAACGCGGGGCGCCGGGGTGCCGGCGTCCCGCGTTCCCACGAGGGGAGGTTCCGTTGAGGTTGCTCCAGAACGCCACACTCGCCACGGGAGCCAGGGTCGACGTCCTGCTCGGGGGCGGCTCCATCGCGGCGGTGGCCCCTCCCGGCGAGCTGTCGCAGCGCGGCGCCGGGCACGAGGCGGTCGACCTGCGGGGCTACGTCCTCCTTCCGGCTCCGGCCGAGCCGCATGCGCACCTGGACAAGGCGCTCACGGCCGACCGCATCGACAACCCGACCCGTGACCTGCTCGGGGCGATCGCGGCCTGGCACGCGTACCGCGAGACCCTCGGCGTCGAGGACATCGCGCAGCGCGCCGAGGCGGCCGCACGGCTCGCCCTCGCCTACGGCGCGACCGCCATCCGCACGCACGTGGACGTCGGGCGCGGGATCGAGCTCCGCGCCGTCGAGGCGCTGCTTCGGGTCGAGGAGCGGCTCGCGGAGCTCATCGACATCCAGATCGTCGCCCTTACGTATCCCCTCACGGGAGCGGAGGGCGTCGAGAACCGAGCACGTCTGCGGGAAGCGCTGGCCATGGGCGCCGACGTCGCCGGGGGCGCGCCCCACATCGACCCCGACCCGGCCGGGCACGTGGAGGCATGCCTGGACATCGCGGCGGAGCAGGGCGTTCCGGTCGACCTGCATGCGGACGAGAACCTCCGGCAGGACTCGCAGGACCTCGTCCTGCTCACGAGGCGCGTGGCCTCCGGCTTCCCCCATCCCGCCACCGCCAGCCACTGCGTCAGCCTCGGCATGCGGGACGAGCGGACGCAGGCGGCGATCGCGGCCGAGGCTGCGGCAGCCGGCGTCGCCGTCGTCACGAACCCGATCGCGAACCTCTACATCCAGGGTCGTGACCGGCCGGTCGCCACGCCACGCGGGCTGACGGCGATCCGCGCGCTCCTCGACGCCGGGGTGAGCATGGCCGGCGGCGGCGACAACGTCCAGGACGTCTTCATCCCCATGGGCCGCGCCGACCCTTTGGTGACCGCCCAGTACCTCGTCGTCTGCGGCCAGCTCGAGCCCGAGGAGGCCTACGAGCTGGTCAGCACCGGAGCGAGGAGGGTCATGGGGCTGCCGGAGGTGGCCGTGGAGGCGGGCTCGCCGGCCGATCTCGTCGCGGTGCGCGGATCGTCCCTGCGCGAGGTC
>DATMAP010000183.1:0-3296 GCA_035559835.1 Gaiellaceae bacterium | reverse complement strand
CCCGCCGCGGCAGGCTCCGGGTCCGGGAGGCTCGCCGGCTCCGGCGCGTACCGTTCCTCGGGGTCGTTCCTCACGAGCCCTGCCCGATCCACTCCTCGCCCCCGATGTAGACCTCCTTCTTCCAGAGCGGGACGGTGACCTTCAGCTCGTCGATCGCCTCCCGGCAGGCCGCGAGCGCAGCGGCGCGGTGCGGGGCGGAGACGGCGATCACGACGCTCACGTCGCCGATCTCGACCCGGCCCACCCGATGGTGGATGGCGACCCGGCAGAGGTCGTGGCGGCGCTCGAGCTCGGCGGCGAGGTCGGCCATCACCTGCTCGGCCATGCCCTCGTAGGCCTCGTACTCGAGGTGCAGCACCTCCCGGCCCCGGGAACGCGAGCGCGTGGTACCGACGAAGACGGCGACCGCCCCGGCCTCCGGAGTGCGCACCTCGGCCACGGCGCCGTCGACCGACAGCGGCTCGGCCGAGAGCCGGAAGCTGCCGCCCGAGACCGGCGGGATGAGAGCGACCTCGTCGCCGGGCGCAAGCGGGGCATCGCGCTCGGCGTAGGCCCGGTTGAGCGCGAAGAGGAGCCCCGGCGGCTCCTCGCCGAGGGCGAGCGCAGCCCAGACGTCGCCCACGGTCGCGCCCTCCGGTAGCTCCAGCGCGACGCTCCCGAACCCCGCGCGCTCGCGCAGCCCGGCGAACAGCCTGACCTGTACGTCCACGCGCAGAGCGTATCCGCGGTTGCCTTCCGGCCCGTGACATGTTAGATCGGGCACATGACCACTGTCCTTCGCGGCGCGAACCTGAACGAGCAGGTGTACGCGGAGCTGCGCAACCGGCTGCTCACCCGCCGGCACGCCCCCGGGGCCAAGCTCAGCCTGCACGGGCTCGCCGCCGAGCTCGGCGTCTCCCGCAGCCCCGTCCACCACGCGCTGACGAGGCTCGTCTCGGAGGGGCTGCTGACGGTCGAGTCGCGCCGCGGCTACTACGTGACGCCGGTCACCGCGCAGGCGCTCGTCGAGGGCTACGAGGTCCGCCTCGCGCTCGAGCTGCATGCAGCCGAGCGCACCGTGGGCACGCTGGAGGAGGCGCAGCTCGAGGCCTTCCGCTCGCTGCTCGAGGGAACCGCTGCTGCCATCTCGCACGAGCAGTGGGACGCGGCCAATGCCGCCTTCCACGAATTCCAGATCGACCTCGCGCGGAACGCCCTCCTCTCCCGCTTCTACCGCGAGCTGTCGGTCAACCTGCTCATGCAGGTGATCCGCGGAGGTCGCGTCGAGGGCCACGCGAACCTCGTCACCGAGCACGCCCGCATCGTCGAGGCATTCGAGGCCGGCGACCTCGAGGCCGCGCGCCGCGCGATCCGCGCGCACATCGAGACCGGCCGCCGGATCGCGCTGGACGCGATCGCGCGCGCCGGAGGCGTCTTGTAGCGCCGACCCGCCGGCCCGCAACATGCGCAACAGGGGGTCATGCGCAACAGGGGGTCGACAGGGGGTCAGGTCCCGTTTGTTGCACCGGCGGTGCAACAAACGGGACCTGACCCCCTGACCCCTCGTGCAACAAACGGGACCTGACCCCCTGACCCCTCTACGCCTACGGGTGCAACAAACGGGACCTGACCCCTCTACGCCTACGATGCGCGCATGGCGACCGCCGAGGACCGCCGGCTGACCGACTCCGGGATCGAGATCAAGCCCGTCTACACGATCGCCGACCTGCCCCCGGGGGAGCTCGAGCTCCCGGGCGAGTACCCGTTCACGCGCGGGCCGTACGCGACCATGTACCGCGGCCGCCCCTGGACGATCCGCCAGTACGCGGGCTACGGCTCGGCGGAGGAGACGAACGCCCGCTTCCACTACCTGCTCGAGCGCGGCCAGACCGGGCTCTCGGTCGCCTTCGACCTGCCGACGCAGCTCGGCTACGACTCCGACCACCCCCTGGCCGAGGGAGAGGTCGGCCGCACGGGAGTCGCGATCGACTCGCTCGCCGACATGGAGCTGCTCTTCGCCGGCATCCCCCTGGGCGAGGTCTCGACCTCGATGACGATCAACGCCCCCGCCGCGCTCCTGCTCCTGCTCTACGAGCTCGTCGCCGAGGAGCAAGGCGTGCCCGGCGAGCGCCTGCGGGGCACGGTTCAAAACGACGTGCTCAAGGAGTACGTCGCACGTGGGAACTACATCTTCCCGCCGCGACCCTCGATGCGGCTCACGACCGACCTCTTCGCCTACTGCGCGGAGCGGCTGCCCGCCTTCAACACGATCTCCATCTCCGGCTACCACATCCGCGAGGCAGGCGCGAGCGCCGCCCAGGAGCTGGCCTTCACCCTCGCCAACGGGATCGCCTACTGCGAGGCCGCGGTCGCCGCCGGGCTCTCCCCGGACGTGTTCGGCGAGCGGCTCTCCTTCTTCTTCAACGCCCACAACCATTTCTTCCAGGAGGTGGCGAAGTTCCGGGCCGCGCGCCGCCTCTGGGCGCGGATCATGCGCGAGCGCTTCGGCGCCACCAGCCCCCGCGCGCTCGCCCTCCGCTTCCACGCCCAGACCGGCGGCTCGACCCTGACCGCGCAGCAGCCGGAGAACAACGTCGTCCGGGTTGCGATCCAGGCGCTCGCGGCCGTCTGCGGCGGTGCGCAGTCCCTGCATACGAACTCCTTCGACGAGGCGCTCGCCCTGCCGACGGAGCGCTCGGCCCGCATCGCGCTGCGGACGCAGCAGATCCTCGCCCACGAGGCAGGCTGCACGGATACCGCCGACCCGCTCGGCGGCTCCTTCTTCATCGAGGCCCTGACCGCGGAGCTGGAGCGGCGCGCGCAGGAGCTGATCGACCGCGTGGACGAGCTCGGCGGTGCGGTGAGGGCGATCGAGCAGGGCTTCGTCCAGGACGAGATCGAGGCCTCCGCCTTCCGCTACCAGACCGAGGTCGAGGCCGGCGAGCGGGTCGTGGTCGGGGTGAACCGCTTCACCGAGGACGAGGAGGAGCGGGTCGAGCTCCTCCAGGTCGACCCCGAGAGCGAGCGTCGCCAGCGCGAGCGCACCCAGCGGGTGCGCGCGGAGCGCGACGCCGCCGCCGCCGCGGCCGCCCTGGCCGAGGTGCGCCGCGTCGCCGAGGGGGAGCAGAACCTGCTCCCGCCCATGCGCGAGGCGCTGCGGGTGCGCTGCACGATCGGGGAGATCTGCGGCGTCCTGCGCGAGCTCTGGGGAACCTACGATGCGCAGCATGCGTAGGGCAGGCCGCCTTCCCGTGGCCGCGGCGGCGCTCCTCGCGCTCGGCGTCCCGCTCGCCGCGCTCGCCGCGAGCCGGGGGGCC
>DATMAP010000182.1:0-5163 GCA_035559835.1 Gaiellaceae bacterium | reverse complement strand
CGAGCGCGGCCGCCCCCTCCCCGTCCTCGGTGGCGATCGCGGCGACGGCCTCGGCCGCGCCCTCGGCCAGCTCGCGCACATGCCGGAGCCGCTCTCGGCGCGCGCGCAGCTCTTCCTCCTCGCCCGGCGCGAGGCCTTCCACCCCTTCCACGAGCGCCTCGAGCTCGGCGCTGCGTGCCGCCAGCGAGCCCGCGTCGCGGACGAGCTGCTCGTGCCGGCGGCGGGCGGCCGTCAGCTCGCGCCAGGCGAGGCTCGCCTCCGCCACGCGGGCGAGCTGCTCCGCGCCGCAGAAGGCATCGAGGACGGCGAGCTGGTACGAGGGCCGCGCGAGGCGACGCTGCTCGAACTGGCCGGACATGGCGATCAGCCGCTCGGCCGCCGCGGCCACGTCCTCGCGCGCCACCGCCCGGCCCCACGCGTACGCACGCGTGCGCCCGTCGGCGAAGACGCGCCGGGCGAGGACGAGGCCGGCCTCGCCCTCGGGCCGGAGCTCGGCGAGCGCGGCCACCTCCTCCTGCTCGAAGAAGCCCGCCGGGACGTCCAGCTCGGCCTCGACGTAGGCCTCCGGCCCGCCGGCGCCGACCGCGGAGGCATCCGCGCGCGCGCCCAGGAGGAGCCCGATCGCCTGCGCGAAGATCGTCTTCCCGGCCCCCGTCTCGCCGGTGATCGCGTTCAGGCCGGGCGCGAAGGCGAGCTCCGCCTCGCGGATCAAGACGAGGTTCTCGATGCGCAGCCTACGAAGCATGGAACGCAGCCTGCCAGGAGGCGACGCGAGCCGCCAATCGGCTCGGTTGTTCGGACGCGCAGCGGAGGTGGCCCCAAGTGCGACCGGTCGTATCCGGGTGTCCGCATCCCGCTCTGTCCGCCCAACCTCGACTCCTCGGACGTGCCCTGCGCGAACCTCACCGTGCGTCCGACCGACCCGCACGGCGCTGACGGCGACGGAGTGGGCTGCGCGTCATGAGGAGGTCCCTGACTCCGGCGTGACGAGCTGATCGGAGGAGAAAGGGGCGTGCCTGCCTTGTCCTACCCGCCAATGCGAAGGGTTACGTACGCCGCGAAGATGTCAGCGCAGCGTGTCCTACCGAAGCTCGACGAGATTGCTCGATTGACGTTCAGCGTGCTCAGGCGGCTGTCAAGCGGCCGGAAGCTTTGCCTTCAAGTCGGCCACGTCGGCCTCGATCCGTCGGAGCACTTCGAGGATCTCCTCCGTCCCCGACTCCTGGCGCACGAAGCGAGAAGCGATGGAAGCCGTGAGGAGGGAGACGAAGCCGATCCCGACGAGCATGACCGCGATCCCGATGATCCGGCCCTCGACCGTCTCGGGCACGAGGTCGCCGTAGCCCACCGTCGTCACCGTCACGACCGCCCACCAGACCCCGTCCCAGAGGGTCGGGAACTCGCCGCTTGCGAAGGTGCGCTGCGCGGCTGCAGCAACGACGATCGCAGCGACGGTGAGGATTGCGGCGAGGCGGAGCGCGTCTCCCGAGGTGAGCCGCCGCTCGGCTTGCAGCGCGCGGGCAACGATCACGCCGAACCTGCCGAGGCGCAAGAAGCGGGCAAGCCGAAGCCAGGCTGCAGCGGCTCCGAGAAGCGGGATCGTGAGGACGATGATCGTGATGTCGAGCCAGTGCGCGCGGAGCGCCGCACGCTTGCGGGGGGCGACGATCAGGACGGCTGCGAACTCGACCGCGAAGACCGCCCAGATGAGCCAGTTCGCAACCTCGGCGAACCGCTGCCAGCCCTTGGACTGCGCGTCTGCCTCGACGATGAGAACAGGGACGAGCGCGAGGGCCGCAACGAGGACGACCGGCTCGAGCGGCGTACGGACACGTCCCGATGAGTCCTGAGCCCACATTGACCCTCCATGACAGGGTTTCGCTCGCGGGTGCGGTGTCCCTGCGCCATCGGGGCGGCGAAGAGCCCGAAAGACGGCATCGAGCGCGGCGAGCGCATCTAGCCATCCCATAGCCGCGCTGCCCGCTGAGACGCGCAGATGGGGCATGGCTCCTACGACCGAGGGTTGCTAGCCGGCAGCCAACGGGGCACCATTCGGGATCCGTAGAACCCGGCGACGGCCGGCCCTCGGGCGGGGGCAGCCGCTGCTAATCAGCTGGCGGCCGCGCGCGTCGGCGATCGCGACCGCGAAGACACCTGTCGCGACGAGCACTCCGCTCGCGATCGCCGGTCCCTTCCCGAGGCGCCAAGTGGCGAGCGAGGCGACGCGAGACGAGATGATGGTCGCCGAGGAGGCTCGAGACTCCCTCAAAGAGACCAGGCCTTCAGGACATCGGAGAGTCACGAAGCAAAGCTCTGGCGGTAGCGGCGCACGAAGGTCGCCTCGGGGAGCGTCGCGAGCAGCGAGCGCTCGGGGCCGATGCGGACGACGGCCCGCTCGGCCTTGCCCAGGGTGGAGACCCGGTGGCCGTCGACGAGGACGCCGGCCTCGACGTCGGGCGTGCGGTTCCAGACGATCACATCCGCGCCGGGCGGGATGACGAGCGGGCGAGCATGCAGCGAGTGGGGAGCGACGTAGGTGAGCGCGATCGCCTCCAGGCCCCACATCAGCACCGGGCCCCCGTTCGAGAGGTTGTACGCGGTCGAGCCCGACGGGGTCGAGCAGATGATCCCGTCGCAGGGCTGGCGGCCCAGCTCCTCCCCTCCCACCGCCAGCTCCAGCTCGATCATGCGCCCCAGCGAGGCGCTCGCGACCACGACGTCGTTGACGGCGACCTCGCGCCCGTCCGGGTGCTCGACCTCGAGGGTGGGCAGCTCGACGACCTCGTACTCGCCGGCGAAGACGCGCGCGAGGCCCTCCTCCAGCTCGCGCCGGCCCATCGAGCTCAGGAACCCGACCCGGCCGAAGTTGACGCCGATCACGGGCACCCCCGTCCCCAGGAAGCGCGCGAGCGCGCGCAGCACCGTCCCGTCTCCTCCCAAGACGACGGCGAGGTCGGCCGCGGTCACGTCCGCCGCGGCCTCGACGCCGTGCTTTGCCGCCTCGTCGGGCGGGAAGAGCAGCTCGACCCCGTGCTCCTTGGCGACGAGCTGCAGCCGCGCGAGCCCGGAGCCGATCTGCCCGGCCTTGCCGTGGGTGACGACCGCGGCCCGGGAGACGGCCCTAGGCCGGGCCGATGGCTGCGTCGATCCAGCGGTCGATGTCATCGGGGCTCGTGGCGTCGCGCGAGTGGACGAGGTGGACGAAGAACTCCCGGTTCCCCTTCGGGCCCGGCAGCCCGGAGTCTACGACGCCTACCGTCCGGCCACCCCAGGCGCGCGCGGCTTCGGTCACGCTTCGGAGGACCTTTCGCCACACCTCGGGGTCGCGGACGACGCCCTTGCGCACCTCCTCGGGCCCGGCCTCGAACTGGGGCTTGACGAGGACGAGCGCCTCCCAGCCCGGCTTCGCGAGGGCGAGCACGGGCGGCAGCGCCTTCGCCACGGAGATGAAGGAGACGTCGCACACGACCAGCTCGGGCGCGAAGGGCAGCTCCCGCAGGTGACGGACGTTCGTGCGCTCGAGCACGGTCACCCGGGGGTCGGCGCGCAGCCGCGGGTGGAGCTGACCGTAGCCGACGTCGATCGCGACGACGCGTGCCGCTCCCGCCTGGAGCAGGCAGTCGGTGAAGCCGCCGGTGGAGGCGCCCACGTCGGCGCAGTCGCGCCCGGCGACCTCGACCCCGAACGCGTCCAGCGCGTGCCGCAGCTTCTCCCCGCCCCGGGAGACGTAGCGCGGCGGCCGCTCGACCCGAAGCTCGGCGTCCTCGTCCACCTGCTCGCCCGGCTTCGAGTGCCCCGGGACGAGCCCGGCGAGGACGAGCGCCTGCGCCTGGCTGCGGCTCTCCGCGAGCCCGCGCTCGACGAGCAGGGTGTCGAGGCGCTTGCGCACCGGGCACAGCTTGGCACGCCCACCTCGGTGTAGGCTCGCCGTGTCGCCAGCGAGGAGGCCGCGGTGGAGGTCCGGAAGGTCGTTCTGCAGGCTGAGGAGACGCTCCGGGAGGCGGGTCGCGAGGTCCGCGGGCCGAGCGTGAAGATCGTCGCCGCGGCCGTCGTCCGGAACCCGCTGGCCGGCCGGTACGCCGACGACCTGGGCGAGCTCGAGCAGCTCGGCGCAGACGTCGCCGCGCTGCTCGCGCAGCGAGCGCGGGCCGCCCTCGGCAAGGGCCGGGCGGTCTCGGCGTACGGGAAGGGCGCGATCGTGGGGCTCGACGGCGAGCTCGAGCACGCCGCAGCCGTCCTGCACCCCCGCTTCGGCGCGCCCGTGCGCGAGGCGGTCGGCGGAGGCGCGGCGATCATCCCTTCGACGAAGAAGGTCGCCGGAGCGGGCGCGACCCTGACCATGCCGGTGACGAACAAGGACGACATCTGGAGCTTCGACGAGATGGATGCCGCGGAGATCTCGATCCCGGACGCCCCCAGGCCGGACGAGATCGTCGTCTGCCTCGTCCTCGCGAGCGGAGGAAGGCCGCTGGCGCGGACGCGGAGGCCCGGCTGATGTTCAAGGCGATCATCCTCCTCACGAGGCGCGAGGGCACGAGCACCGAGGACTTCCGCTCCTGGTGGCTCGAGCGGCACGCCCCCCTCGCGCGCAGGCTGCCGGGGGTGCGACGGCTGGTCTTCAACGTCGTCGAGGGCGACGACGGGCCGTACGACGGCGTCTCCGAGCTCTGGTTCGACTCCCGCGAGGCCTTCGAGGACGCGTACGCGAGCGAGATCGGGCAGGAGGTGGCGGCGGACTCGCTCGCGAACGTCGGCGCCCGCGTCCGGCTGCTCGTGGACGAGCACGTGCTCGTCGACCGCGGGCGCTGAGCGCCGGCCTCCGGCCGTCCCCTGTCGAGACGTCGAGATGGCGAGGGGCCGGGCCGCCCGGCTACCGGCCCCTCACGCCAGGGCCACGCGCCGGGCGCCGACGAGGCGCTCCGCGTACCAGCCGCTCAGGCGCTGCACCTCCACCCGCCGCCCGGACTGCGGTGCGTGCACCATGCGTCCGCTGCCGAGGTAGAGGCCGACGTGGCCGAGCCCTTCGAAGAAGAGGAGGTCGCCGGGCTCGAGCCGTGACGGGGCGACGCGGCGGCCGGCGAGGGCGAGCGCGTACGAGCTGTGCGGCAGCTCGATCCCGACCTGCCCGTAGGCCCAGCGCACGAGCCCCGAGCAGTCGAAGCC
>DATMAP010000181.1:0-4775 GCA_035559835.1 Gaiellaceae bacterium | reverse complement strand
GGCGGGGATCGAGCACGCCGAGGACGCCGCGCGGGCGCTCCGCGCCGTCCTCGCCGAGCCGCCGCAGCTCGCCACGCCCGGGCGCCTGGACGAGATCGGCGCCGCCACCCGCCGGCTCGAGCAGGAGCTCGACCCGGCCGCCCCCTCGCCGTTCGCGGCCGCGCTGCGGGCGGCGCAAGACGCAGTGGCCGAGCTCCAGCGCGAGATCGAGGCGGGCTACCGGCTCCCGCTCGAGTAGGCTTGCCGGAGATGGAGGGCAGCGGAGGCTTCTTCCCCTTCGGCGGCGATCCCGAGGAGCTGCTCGGGGCGCTGCGCGAGTTCGCCGAGCGCCAGGCCGAGACCGTGCAGGAGGCCCAGCGCGAGCAGTTCGCGACCCTCACCCTGAACACGGCCGTTGAGCTGACCGCGGCCGCGCTCGGGAGGATCCAGGTGGAGGGCCCCTCCGACGCGCAGGCGCTCGCGCTGCGCGACGCGATGCGCGTGCTCTTCCCGGAGGCGGTCGCGCTCGTCTCCGCCGCCCGTCAGGGCTTCATGCGGCAGTAGGCGGCAGGACGCGCGTTCCCGCCCGCCCGGCGGCGAGCGCAGCAGCGTCCTCCAAGGCGCCGATCGCCGCCAACCCGCCCGTGCGCTCGACGAAGCGGCAGGCGGCCTCTGCCTTCGGCCCCATCGAGCCGGGGTCGAGGCGCTCGGCTCGGAGCTCCTCCGGTGTCGCCTCGCCGATCGGCTCCGCCCGCTCGCTGCCGAAGCCCCGCACGACCGCGCGGACGTCGGTCAGGAGCAGCAGGCAGTCGGCGCCGAGCAGCTCGGCGAGCAGCGCGGCGGCCAGGTCCTTGTCGACGACGGCCTCGACCCCGCGCAGCTCCCCCGCGGGCCCCGCCACCACCGGGATGCCGCCGCCGCCCGCGCAGACGACGAGGACGCCGCTTCCGACCAGGAGCCGGATCGCCTCCAGCTCGACGATCGCGCGAGGCTCGGGCGAGGGCACGACCCGGCGCCAGCCCGGGCCGTCGGGGGCGACCGTCCAGCCGCGCTGCGCGGCCAGGCGCCGCGCTTCGGCCTCCTCGTACACCGGCCCGATCGGCTTGCTCGGGTGGCGGAAGGCGGGATCGTCGGGGTCGACGACGACCTGCGTCAGCAGGGTCGCGACCGGGCGGCCGGGGAGGGCGTTGCGCAGCTCCTGCTCGAGCAGGTAGCCGATCATCCCCTCGCTCTCGGCTCCGAGCACGTCGAGCGGGTAGGGGGCGACCTCGGGGTAGGCGAGCGCCTGGAGGGCGAGCAGCCCCACCTGCGGGCCGTTCCCGTGCGTGACCACGAGCTCGTGCTCCCGCCCGAGCGGCGCCAGCGCCTCCACCGCACGCGCGATGTTGCGGCGCTGGATGTCGGCCTCCAGAGGCTCCCCGCGCCGGAGCAGGGCGTTCCCGCCGAGCGCCGCGACGATGCGCACGGTCACGTCTCCCAGCGCCGCGTGACGAGCGCGTAGAGGAGGGCCTCCTCGGTCGGAAGGCGGTTCTCCGCCTGCTGCCAGACGACGGACTGCGGCCCGTCGATCACCTCCGCCGTGACCTCCTCCCCGCGGTGCGCGGGCAGGCAGTGCATGAAGACGGCCTCGGGCCGCGCCGCCGCGAGCAGGCAGCCGTTCACCTGGTAGGCGGCGAGCGCGGCCCGGCGCTCCTCGCTGTCTTGCTCCCCCATCGAGACCCAGACGTCGGTGTAGACGGCATGGGCGCCTGCGACCGCCTCGAACGGATCGGTCACGATGCGCGCGCCGGTGACGGAGGGCTCGTACCCCGGAGGGCAGGCGGCGACCGCCTCGATCCCGGCGAGCGCGCAGGCCTCGAGCAGCGAGCGGGCGACGTTGGTGCCCGCTCCGACGTACGCCACCTTCAGGCCGGCGAGCCGTCCGAAGCGCTCACGCAGGGTGAGCAGGTCGGCCAGCGCCTGGCAGGGGTGGTGCTCGTCGGTCAAGGCGTTGATCACCGGCACGGACGCGGCTGCGGCCAGGCGCTCCACCGTCTCCTGGGCGAACGTGCGGACGACGATCGCGGCCGCGTAGCCGGAGAGGACGCGCGCGGTGTCCTCGAGCGTCTCCCCGCGCCCGAGCTGGAGCTCGTCGGGGCGGACGAGGAGCGGCATCATCCCCAGCCGCTCGGCGGCGGCGGCGAAGGAGATGCGGGTCCGGGTCGAGGGCTTCTCGAAGAAGCAGACGACGGTCTCGCCGCGCAGGGCCTCGACGAACCCGTGCGGACGGGCCTTCAGGACCGCAGCCAGGTCGAGCAGCGCGCGCAGCGACTCCGGCTCGAGGTCGCGAACGGTGAGGAGATGGCGGGGGACGGGTGGCGCGGCGGCCCTCATCGCTCGCCGTCGGCGCCGGCGCGCGCGGGAGCGTGGACGAGACGCAGGAGCGGGGAGAGGACGTCGGCCAGCGTGGGGCGACCCACCTCCTGCAGCTCGTAGCGCGCCCGGCGCAGCGGGTGTCGCGTCGCGATCAGCCGGCCGAGGTCGACCGGCGTGCCGGTGACGACGACGTCGGCGTCGGCCGCCTCGATCGTCGCCTCCAGCTCGCGGAGCATCTCGTCGCTGTAGCCCATCGCGGGGAGCACGCGCCCGAGGTGCGGGTACGCGCGGAAGACCTCCGCGATCGAGCCGACCGCGTACGGGCGCGGATCGACCAGCTCGGCGGCGCGCTCGCGCAGGGCGGCGACGGTGCCGGCTCCGAAGGCCATGCCGCCGTGGGTGAGGGTCGGCCCGTCCTCCACGACCAGCACGCGCCGGCCGGCGAGCGGCGGCCCGGGGTCGAGGGTGATGTGGGAGCGGGCCATGACCACCGTCGCGAGCGGGTTGACCGAGGTCACGTCGTCCACCACTCGGGCCACGGCCTCCCGCTCGGCGCTGTCCACCTTGTTCACGACGACGACGTCCGCCCGGCGCAGGTTGGTCTCGCCGGGGTGCGAGCGGAGCGTGTCGTGTGGGCGCAGGGGGTCGACCACGACCACGTGCAGGTCGGGCCGGAAGAAGGGGAGGTCGTTGTTGCCGCCGTCCCAGACGAGGACGTCGCACTCGCGCTGGGCGAGCTCGAGGACGGCCGCGTAGTCGACCCCGGCGTAGACGGTCATGCCGAGCGCGACGGGCTCCTCGTACTCCTCGCGCTCCTCGAGCGTGGGGTGGGCGGCGTCGATCTCCTCCAGGGTCGAGAAGCGCTGGACGCGCATCGCCTCCAGGTCGCCGTAGGGCATCGGATGCCGGACGAGCCCGACCTCGAGCCCGGCCTGGCGGAGCAGCGCTCCCAGGCGGCGGCTGGTCGGGCTCTTGCCTGCGCCCGTGCGGACGGCGGTCACGGCGACGACGGGCTTCGAGGCCTCGAGCATGGTCGAGCCGGGCCCGAGGAGCGTGAAGTCGGCGCCGGCGGCGAGCACGCGCGAGGCGCGGTGCATGACCTCCTCGTGCGAGAGGTCGGAGTACGAGAGGACGACGGTGTCCACGTGCCGGGAGCGGATGAGCTCGTCCAGCTCCTCCTCGGGCCTGATCGGGATCCCCTCCGGGTAGAGGGGGCCGGCGAGCGCGGGCGGGTAGACGCGGCCGGCGATTCCGGGGATCTGGGCGGCCGTGAAGGCCACGACCCGCACGGACGCGTCCTCGCGGAAGACGGTGTTGAAGTCGTGGAAGTCCCGCCCCCCGGCGCCCATGATCACCACCCTGCGCATGCTCCGATTGCAGCCCTGCGCCGCGCGAGGCGCATCGGCGTCCGTGCCGATCTCCGTGGGGGAGAACTACTGACGGCGGCCGCGGTTCCTTACAATCGGCGCGCCCATGCGCGTCGTCGACCGGGCCATCGTCCGCCTCCTGCCGGCGGTTCCGCGACCCGTCGTCCAGCGTCTCTCCTCTCGCTACATCGCCGGTCCCACCCTCGACGACGCGCGCCGGACGGTGGCGGGGCTGAACGCCGAGGGGAAGCTGGCCACGATCGACGTCCTCGGCGAGGAGGTGACGAAGCCGTCCGAGGCGGAGGCGATCGCGCGTGCGTACCACGACGTCTTGGACGCGATCGCCGGCGACCAGCTCGACGCCAGCGTCTCGGTCAAGCTGACCGCCCTCGGCCTCCATCTCGACCTCGACCTCTGCCGCTCGCTGCTGGGGGCGGTGGTGGCGGACGCCGCCGCCCGCGGCCTCGCCGTCTGTCTCGACATGGAGGACTCGTCCTGCACGGACGCGACCCTCGCCCTCTACCGCGAGCTGCGCGAGGCGAACCGGGAGAACGTGGGCGTCGCCCTCCAGGCTCGCCTGCGGCGCACGCTCGCCGACGTCGCCGCGCTCGCTCCCTTGCGGCCCGAAGTGCGGATCTGCAAGGGCATCTACCTGGAGCCGGAAGCGATCGCCTTCCAGGGCCGCCAGGAGATCCGCGAGAGCTTCCTGCGGGTGCTCGACGCGCTGCTCGAGGCCGGCTGCTACGTCGCCGTCGCCACGCACGACGAGTGGCTGCTCGAGCGGGCCCTGGGTCGGCTCGCCGGGCTGCGGCCCGAGGAGTACGAGCTGCAGATGCTCCTAGGCGTGCGCGAGGAGCGCGCGAGCGAGCTCGTCGCCGCCGGACACCGGGTGCGCGTGTACGTGCCCTACGGCGATCGCTGGTACGAGTACTCGCTCCGGCGCCTGCAGGAGAACCCGGCGCTCGCGGGGATGCTGGCCAAGGCGACGCTCGCGCGCGTCGTGCCCGGCCGCGGCTAGGCGGGCGGGCAGGCAGGGCGCGGGCGCGGGGCGCGGGGCGAGGCGGGGCGCGGGGC
>DATMAP010000180.1:0-8545 GCA_035559835.1 Gaiellaceae bacterium | reverse complement strand
CCGCCGGCGGGCCGGCCGAGGCCGAGGCGGCGCCGGCGGAGGACGCCGAAGCTGGCTCCGGCCCGGACGAGGCGCTGGGCGCGATCGCCCTCGCGCCCTCCCACGAGCACGCCGCCGGCGAGCTCGAGATCCCGGACGGGTACTCGGTCCTCGAAGGCGTGGCGGATGGGGGGCGCCGTGCGGTCGGCGTCGTCGTCGCGCGCTTCAACGGGCACGTCACCTCGCGCCTGCTCGCGCGCGCGCTCGAGGAGCTCGACCGCGCGGGCGTGCGCCGCGAGGCGATCACGCTCATGGTCGTCCCCGGCGCCTTCGAGCTACCCCTGGCCGCGACCGCGCTCGCCAAGACGCGCCGGTTCGCGTGCATCGTCGCCCTCGGCTGCGTGATCCGGGGGGACACGCCGCACTTCGACTACGTGGCCGGAGAGGCGGCCAGCGGGCTCCAGCTCGCCGCGCTGGAGACGGGCGTCCCCGTCTCCTTCGGCGTGCTCACGCTCGACCGGATCGAGCAGGCCGAGGCTCGCATCGAGAAGGGGGCCGAGGCGGTGCGCACGGCGCTCGAGATGGCCGACGTCTTCGCCCACTTGCGCGCAGCCGCCGCGCGCTGAGCCCGCCGGTTCGCGAGCCGCGTCCGCTACACTGCCCGGCCGCATGTCCAGGGTCTGCGCCATCTGCGGGAAGAAGCCCTCCTTCGGGCACAACCGGAGCCACTCGATGGTCGCCACCAAGCGCCGTTTCGACCCGAACCTCCAGCGCGTCCGCGTCCTGCTCGAGGGTCGCCCGAAGCGGGCCTACGTCTGCACGCGCTGCCTCAAGGCCGGCAAGGTCGAAAAGGCTCTGTAGGCGCTTCCCCCCGGCGATAAGCTCGCGGGCGTGGAGCGGCAGGAGCACGTGCTCGCCACGTCCGAGCTGGGCCGGATCGCCGTCTCCGGGGACGCGATCGCGCAGCTCGTGGCGACGGCGGCGGCCGAGAGCTACGGGGTGGTCGGGCTGGCGGGCCGGAGACGGCTGCTCGGGCTCCCCTGGGGGCGCGACCGGGCGGTCCGGGTCGAGCTGCGCGAGGACGGCCTCGCCGTGGACGTGCACGTCGTCGTCGAGCACGGCCTGCGGCTCGCGGAGGTGGGGGCGAGGGCGCGCGAGCGCATCTCCTACGAGCTCGAGCGGATGCTCGGGCTCCCGCTCGCCTCGCTCGAGGTGCACATCGACCGGGTGCGGTCGCGCTGATGGAGCCGTTCGAGCTGGAGGCGGTCCGGCGGCTCGTCCGCGCGGCGCTCGCGAACCTCGAGGCGCACCGGCAGCGGATCGACGACCTCAACGTCTACCCGGTCCCGGACGGCGACACGGGCACGAACCTCGTGCTCACGCTGCGCAGCGTCGTGGAGGCGCTCGAGCGCTCGGGCGCGAGCGGGAGCGAGGCGGTCGCCAGAGAGCTCGCCCGGGCGGCGCTGATGGGCGCGCGCGGCAACTCGGGGGTGATCCTGTCCCAGATCGTGCGCGGGTTCGCGGACGTGCTCGGCCAGGCAGAGGAGGTCGACTCCCACGTCCTGCGGCGGGCCTTCCGGGCCGCGAGCGACGCCGCCTACCGCGCCGTCAAGCGCCCCGTCGAAGGGACGATGCTGACCGTGATCCGCGAGATGGCCGAGGAGGCCGAGCGCAAGGAGCAGCGCTCCCTCGGCCCGCTCGAGCTGCTCGACGCCGTCCTCGCCCGCGGCGAGGACGCCCTCGCCCGCACGCCCGAGCTGCTCGACGTCCTGCGCGCGGCGGGGGTCGTGGACGCGGGCGGCGCCGGGCTCGTCGAGATCCTGCGCGGGGTCGTCTTGGGCGTGCGCGGGGAGCCGCTCCCGGAGGCCCCGGTGGAGCGGGCCGCGCTCGGCCTGGAGGCGATCCACCAGGAGCTCTCGCGCTACCGCTACTGCACCGTGTTCGTGGTCGAGGGGGAAGGGCTCGACCAGGCCCGGCTGGAGCGCGAGCTGGAGCGGCTCGGCGACTCCCTGCTCGTCGTCGGCGACGAGTCCGCGCTGAAGATCCACGTGCACACCGACGATCCCGGGGCGGCGCTCTCGCTCGGGACGGCGGTCGGGCTGGTCGAGGGGGTCGAGATCGCCAACATGCACCGCCAGACCGCGGAGCGCGAGGAGCGCCTGCTCCGGCCCGCCAGCGCCGCGCCGGGGCCGGCCGGGGTGCCGGCCGCGGCGACGGGGGTCGTGGCCGTCTGTCCCGGCGAGGGCAATCGGCGGCTGTTCGAGAGCCTCGGCGCGGCCCGGGTGATCGAGGGCGGGCAGACGATGAACCCGTCCACGGCCGAGATCCTGGAGGCGATCGAGCAGACGCCGGCGCCCGAGGTGATCGTCCTGCCCAACAACGCGAACGTGATCCTGACCGCGGAGCAGGCGGCCGCGCACGCCTCCAAGCCGGTCCGCGTGGTCCCCACCCGCTCCGTCCAGGCGGGGCTCGCCGCGCTCAGCCGGTACGTGCCGACGAACAGCCCCGACGAGAACGAGCGAGACATGCTCGAGGCGCTTCACTCGGTCTCGACCGGCGAGGTGACGGTCGCCTCGCGCGACGCCGAGCTGGACGGGGTCGAGATCCGGAAGGGCGCCTTCCTGGGCCTCGTGGACGGAACCGCCGTCGCCAGCGGCGACGATCTGGAGGCGGTCGCCCGCACGGTCGTCGAGCGCGTGCTCGGCGGCGCCGAGCGCGAGTGGCTCGCGCTGCTCACCGGAGAGGGGGCGCCGGAGCTGGCCGGGCTCGTGGCCGCGATCGAGCAGGCGCACCCCGGGGTGCAGGTGGACGTGCACGAGGGGGGCCAGCCCCACTACCCCCTCCTGGTCGTCGCGGAGTAGGAGTGGAGGCGCCGGTCCGCGTGCTGCTCGTCGAGGACAACGAGGTCTACCGCGACTCGCTCGCCTTCCTCCTCCGCCGTCGCGAGGGGATCGAGGTCGTGGGCGCGGTGGGGGAGGGCGCCGTGGCCGCCGAGGCGGCCGAGCGGCTGGCCGCGGACGTGGTCGTCGTCGACTACCGGCTGCCCGACCTGGACGGAGCGCAGGCGGCGGCGGAGGTGGAGCGGCGGCGGCCGGCGGCGGCGGTCGTCTTCCTGAGCGCCTCCGCCGGCGAGGAGGAGCGCGACGCCGCCCGTCGCCTGGGTGCGAGACTCGTGCGCAAGGACGAGGGAGTCGAGACGCTGGTCGAGGCCGTCCTGGCCGCGGCCGGAAGGGGGAGACGATGAGGCTGACGACCGAGAACACCGCGCTCGTGCTGGACTCGACCTCCGACTACCCGGAGGCGCCGGCGCGCTTTCCGAACATGCGCTTCGTCCCGCTGTACGTGCGCTTCGGGGAGGAGACGTACCGTGACTACGTCGAGCTCGGTCCGGCCGAGTTCTTCGCCAAGCTGCGCTCGGCGTCCGCGCTTCCCCAGACCTCGCAGCCCACGCCGGAGGACTTCCTGGCCGCCTACCGCGAGCTCGACCGCTACGAGCGCATCTACTCGGTGCACGTCTCCTCGAAGGTCTCGGGCACGCTGCAGAGCGCCGAGCTCGCCGCGCAGGAGCTCGGCGGCGACCGGGTGCGCGTCGTCGACTCGCTGAGCGCCTCGCTCGCGATCGCCATGCTCGCGCACGCGATCCAGCGCCGGCTGGCCCGGGGGACGAGCGACGAGGAGATTGCCGAGCTCGTCGAGCGCTTCCACCGCGACTGCGGGGTCGTCTTCACCGTCGAGACGCTCGAGTACCTGCAGCGCGGGGGCCGGATCGGCCGCGCGGCCGCGCTCGCCGGCTCGCTCTTGAACCTGCGGCCGGTGCTGAGCATCGCCGACGGGGAGGTGATCGCGGTCGCCCGCGTCCGCGGCCGCCAGAAGGCGCTCGCCGAGTTCGAGCAGCGGTTCGTGGAGGCGACGGAGGATCGGCCCGGGCTGCGGGTCGCGATCGCCCACGCCGACGCTCCCGAGTGGGTGGGCACGCTCAGCGAGCTCGTCTGGCGCACGCGTCCGCAGGCGGAGATCGAGTTCACCGGCTCGCTCGGCGCCGTCGTCTCGACGCACGCCGGCCCCGGCGCGGTCGGCTTCTTCTGGTTCCAGGACTGAGCACACGCGCCTGCGCGCGCCGCCCCGGGACCTATAGTGGCTCCCGGTGAAGGGGACGAACCTGGCCGTGCGGCTGCCCGTCGGTTTCGCCGGGCTCCGCCCGCCCGCAGCCTGGCCTCGCCCGCGCAGCGTGCCGCGGCCCGAGCGTCTGGCGGCGCCGGTCGAGACCCTCCCCGGGGTGGGACCCGGGCTGCGCCGCCGCCTGGCGCGGATCGGGATCGAGCGCGTCGGCGATCTCCTCTGGCAGCGGCCGCGCCGCTACGAGGAGCCGGTGCCGAAGCGGCGGATCAGCGACCTCTTCGGCGACGAGGAGGCCACGCTCGAGGTCGAGGTGCGCTCCGTCTCGAGCCGCCGGCGCGGACGGCTCGCGATCCTGACCGCGCGCGTCGCCGACGAGACCGGCGAGATCAGGGCGACGTGGTTCAACCAGCCCTGGCTCGAGTCTCGCCTGCTCCCCGGCACGCGCGTTCGGCTGCGCGGCCGGCCGAGCCGCTACGGCTTCACCGTCTCCTCCTACGACCTCGAGGGAGAGGTGGCGACCGCCGACTTCGCCCCCGTCTACCCGGCGACCGAGGACCTCTCGCAGAAGAAGCTCCGGGAGCTCCGCGGCCACGCGCTCGGGCACGTTCGCGACGTCGGAGCGCCCGTCCCCGCCTCGGTCTGCGCGTCGGAGGGCCTCCCGCTGCGCGCGGACGCCGTCGTCGCGCTGCACCGCCCGCGCTCGCTCGCCGAGGCCGAGCGCGGCCGGCGAGCGCTCGCGTTCGAGGAGCTGCTCGTGCTCCAGCTCGCGCTCGCCCGCCAGGCCGCCGCGCGCGAGCGGGCCTCGGCGGACCCGCTCCCCCCGGCAGGCGAGCTGCTCGAGCGCTACCGCGCGTCGCTCCCGTTCGCGCTCACGGCGGACCAGGAGCGGGCGATCGCGGAGATCGACGCCGACCTCGCGCGCACGACCCCGATGCAGCGCCTGCTGCAAGGCGAGGTCGGCTCGGGGAAGACCGTGGTCGCGCTGTACGCGCTGCTCCGCGCCGTGGAGGCGGGGCGGCAGGGCGCGCTGATGGCGCCGACGGAGACGCTCGCCGAGCAGCACTTCCTCACGATCGACGAGCTGTGCGCGCCGCTCGGCGTCCGCGTCTCGCTCCTGACGAGCTCGGTGCCGGCACGCGAGCGCCGGATCGTCCGGCAGCTCATCGCCTCCGGCGATGCCGCTCTCGTCGTCGGGACGCACGCGCTCATCCAGGAGGAGGTCGAGTTCCGCGACCTCGCGGTGGCCGTCGTCGACGAGCAGCACCGCTTCGGCGTCGCGCAGCGCAGCGCGCTCGTGGAGGGCCGTTCCCCGCACGTCCTCCACCTGACCGCGACCCCGATCCCGCGGACCTTGGCGCTGACCGTGTACGGCGACCTGGACGTCAGCGAGCTGGCATCCCCCCCGGCGAACCGGCGGCCGGTCGTGACCGCCTGGGTCACCGAGGAGCGCAGCTCGGAGGCCTACCGGCGCCTGCGCCGCCACCTCGATGCGGGCCGGCAGGCCTACGTCGTCTGCCCGCTGATCGAGGAGTCGGAGGCGACCGTCGCCCGCGCCGCCGAGGCCGAGGCCGAGCGCCTGCGCGAAGGAGAGCTGCGCGGCTACCGGGTCGGCTGCCTGCACGGCCGGCTGCAGGCGGCCGAGCGCCGGTCGCTCATGGCGCGGTTCAAGGCCCGCGAGCTCGACGTCCTCGTCGCCACGACCGTGATCGAGGTGGGCGTGGACGTGCCGAACGCGACCATCATGATCGTCCAGGAGGCCGACCGTTTCGGCCTCGCGCAGCTGCACCAGCTCCGCGGACGCGTGGGGCGCGGCGCCGAGCAGTCCTACTGCCTGCTCGTCTCCCGTCCGCGCGAGGAGCTGACGGAGAGCGCCGTCGAGCGGCTCGAGGCGATGGTGGCCACGAGGGACGGCTTCGAGCTCGCCGAGCGCGACCTCGAGATCCGCGGCGAGGGCCAGCTCCTCGGCGCGCGGCAGTCGGGGCTCTCCGACCTGCGCTTCGTGCGGCTCCGCCAGGACGCCGACCTGCTCGAGCGGGCGCGCGCCGTGGCGGCCGCGCTCGAGGACGAGGGCCTGCTGGCCGACGAGGTCGACCGCCTGCTGGGGGAGGCCGAGCATCTCGGCGAGTCGTGAGGATCGTCGCGGGATCGAGGAGAGGGCAGCGGATCGAGGCGCCGCGAGGCGCCGTCACCCGCCCGACGAGCGACCGCGTGCGCGAGGCCGCCTTCGCGCTGATCGGGCCGCTCGAGGGCGCCTCCGTGCTCGACCTCTTCGCCGGCTCCGGGGCGCTGGGCCTGGAGGCGCTCTCTCGCGGCGCCGCGAGCTGCCTCTTCGTCGAGCGCGACCGGGCGGCGTGCCGGGTGGTCGAGGAGAACCTGGCGAGGCTCGGCCTGCCCGGCGGCCGGGTCCGGCGGGCCGACGCGATCCAGGCGCTCCGCAGCGAGGCGCGGGCCGGCCGCCGCTACGAGCTCGTGCTCGTCGACCCGCCCTACGAGGAGTGGGCGCGCTACGAGAGGCCCCTCGGCCGGCTGCTCCCGGCCGTGCTCGCGGATCGCGCCCTCGTCCTCGTGGAGACGGAGGCGCGCGTCGAGCCCGCGCTTCCCCTCGACCTCGTGACCACGCGCCGTTACGGTTCCGCACGACTCACCCTCTTCCGCGCCCCATGATCACCGCCATCTGCCCCGGCTCCTACGACCCCGTCACGAACGGGCACGTCGACGTGATCCGGCGGGCGGCGGCGATCTTCGACCGGGTGGTGGTGGGGGTCGTGCAGACGCCGCAGCACAAGGAGACGCTCTTCCCGGTCGCCGAGCGGGTCGCCTTCCTCGAGGACGCCCTGCGCGGCCTCGAGAACGTCGTCGTCGACGTCTTCTCCGAGCTGGTCGTCGAGTTCGCGCGCAAGCACGACGCGAAGACGATGGTCAAGGGGCTGCGGGTGATCTCGGACTTCGAGTGGGAGTTCCAGATGAACCACCTGAACCGCCTCCTCGCTCCGGAGATCGAGACCGTCTACGTGATGGCGAGCCCGCAGTACAGCTTCGTCTCCTCGAGCGGGGTGAAGGAGATCGCCTCCTTCGGGGGCAGGGTGGACGACCTCGTGCCCGAGGCGGTCGCCCGCCGCTTCGCCGAGCTGTACCCGGACGGACGCCCCGGCGCGCCCGTCTCCCCGCAGGAGTAGACTTCGCCGCCCATGGACGTCCTCGTGCTCATCGACAAGCTCGACGACCTCGTGCACAACGCGAAGGCCGTGCCCCTGACCGACCAGGTGCGCCTCGACCGGGAGGAGATCTACGAGATCCTCGATCAGATGCGGGCGACGATCCCCGAGGAGATCAAGCAGGCGCGCTGGATCGTCAAGGAGCGGCAGGAGATGCTCGCGGAGGCGAAGCGGGAGTGCGACCGGATCATCCAGGAGGCGCGGGAGCAGGCCCTGCGGGAGGCGTCGCAGACCGAGATCGTGAGGCTGGCCGAGAAGCAGGCCGAGGAGATCGTCGAGGAGGCGCGGCGCAAGGCCCGCGAGACGCGGCTCGAGATGGAGGACTGGGCCGACTCGATCCTCTCGACGCTCGAGGTCAACCTGGACAAGTTCCTGAGCGCGGTCAAGCGCGGCCGCGAGCGGCTGCACGAGCGCTCCCAGGAGACGGTCGTCGCCGGCATCGGGCCCGAGCCGCTCGAGCCTGCCGAGCCGCACGAGTTCGACCGTTTCGCGTCGTAGCGCCCCGGGGCGCGCTCAGGCGGCGGCGAGCGCGAGGGCCAGCTCGCTGCAGACGGCGACGGCGGACTCGACGAAGGCCTCCTCCGCCGGGCTGCGGTGCCGGTCGGCGTGCCGGACGAGGCCGATGACCCTCGGCGGGATGCGGCCCTGGAGGTCGACGAGCTCGACGCTCGGGTCGTCCTCGTCCACGGTCAGGAGCGGGGCGACGCTGATCCCGACCCCGGCGCCGACGAGGCCCTGCACCGTCCCGTTGTTGTCGGAGCGGAAGACGACGTTCGGCGCCCGCCCGCTGGAGGCGAGCTGGCTCTCGACCTGGTCCATGGCCGCGCAGCGGTTGAAGCCGATCAGCGGCTGCAGCACGATCTCCTTCAGGGTCGGCGGCCGGCCGAGCCGGGCCAGCGGCGAGCCGGCGGGGACGACGAGGACGTAGGGGTCGCGGAGCAGCTCGAGGGCCTCGAACGGCCCGGCGGGGACGGGCAGCGTCCAGAAGGTGAGGTCGAGCTCGCCGCGCTCCACCAGCTCCAGGAGCTCGTCCTCGTCGGAGGACTCGCGCAGCACCACCTCCACGCCGGGGTGGGAGTCCGAGAAGCGGCGGAGCAGCGTGGGGAGGATGCGCGTGCCCACGCTCTGGAACGTCCCGACGCGCAGGCGGCCGGCGTCGCCCGCCTCGAGCGCGCGCATGTCCGCCTTCGCGGCGAGCAGGCGGGCCTGGATCGCCTCGGCGTGGCGGAGCA
>DATMAP010000179.1:0-2231 GCA_035559835.1 Gaiellaceae bacterium | reverse complement strand
CTCCGCGCGGCGCTCGAGCGGCTGCTCGGCGACGCCGCGCTCCGGACCAGGCTCGGCGAGGCCGCCCGGCGCGCGGCGGAGGAGCGCTTCTCCTGGGAGGCGGCGACGCGCGCCACGCTCGAGGCCTACCGCACGGCGCTGACGTCCCCGGGCACTTCCGGGTAGCGGACGGCCGGGGCGAGCTCGAGCCCGAGATCCGCCCGTGCCGCCCGCGTCCGCAGCCGCTCCCACCCACGTGGGTCCGCGGGCGCATCCCGGACCACGACGCGGAAGCGCGAGCATGCGGTCCGCTCGATCCTCGCCTGCCCGAAGCCGGCCCTGCGAGCGCGATCGAGCAGGGTGCGCGCGTCTCCGTAGGCGAGATCCCGTCCGAGGACGGCGCTTGGGAGCCGAGCCGGCCGGGGCCGGATCCGGCAGTCGGCGAGCGTCGGTGCACGTGCGGGCGGTCGCCCCACGACGAACACGGCGTGGACGCGCGGGAGGTCGGCTACGAGCTCGAGACGCGGTCTCGCGCACTGGAGCCACGCCAGCGGATCGGTGCGCTGGCCGGCCCGGTGGGCGGCTTCGAGCACGATGCCGTTGAGGAACAGGGTGAAGAGGCGGGCGCCCTCGAGGTCGGCGCAGGTTCGCGCGAACGTCGTCCTCACTCGCCCCGGGAAGAAGTAGGCAAGGCGGCCGTCGACCGTCACGATCCGCTCGCTCTCGGCGACGTTCTCTCTCGCATGGCGCAGCTCCTCATAGAACTTCGCCAGCACGAGCCGCTCCATCCTCGGCCCGTCGCTCCACCCGGAGGGCCCGGCTTCGAGAACCCTCGCCCAGCCGTGACGTCCGAGGCCGTCGATCGCAGGCAGGTTGGCGAGGGCAAGCAGCGCCAGCGCGAGGACCGGAGCGAAGGCGGCAGCCGGGCGTAGCCGGGCGAGCCCGAGGAGCGTCGACGTCAGTGCCGCTGCGGCGAGGAGGTACAGGGGTGTCCAGGCCGGCGACAGCAGCCGGATCTCGTCGGCCCGGAACCACCACCAGATGACGGCCGTGGGCATGAGCCAGACGACGAGGGCGGTGTACGTTCGGCTCGTGACCGGGTCAACATGGGCGCCGAAGGGCGCCAGGAGCATCGCAGCGGCGAGCGCGAGCCAGACGGGAGTCCCGACGAGCGCAGCTCCGGGCAGCTCGCCGGAGCCCACCGTGCCGACGACGGACCAGACCACGGCGAGCAGTCCTCCGAGCTGGAGCGCCACTCCGGGCCGCGCTCCGAGCGCACGCGCGACTCCGTGTGCGAGCCCGAAGGTCACCACGAGGCGGAGCCCCTCGCCCAGCCAGTCGCCGCTACCGAGGGCTGCCCAGCGGGCGTCCGCCCCGCGCTCGAGCCAGATCTCGCTCGTGCCGCCGGCGCTCAGGAAGTCGGCGAGGCTCTCGTCGAGCCGCGCCGCCTGCCACGCGTCGTAGCCGAGCGCAATCGTCATCCCGACCCCAGCGGCTGCGAGTCCGGGAAGTCCCTTCCGCGCACGGAGGAAGAGGACAGCAGGGACGAGGCCGGCGAACCCGAGCAGGGCTGTCGGCTTGGCCAGCACGGCCGCCGTCGCGAGCGCAGCAGTCGCGGCGGCAGGCGCTGGCCCCGAAGCTCCCCGACACAGCAGGACGCCGGTCGCGGCCACGAGCGCGGCGACGGGCACGTCCGTCATCCCCCCCGTCGCGTACCAGGCGAATCTCGACGAGGCGAGCACGACGAGCGCGGCGAGCGGCGGGAGGAGTCTGCTCGCGGCCGGCTCGTCGGAGAGGCGGCGGGCGAGCGCCCAGACCGCCCAGACGAGAAGGGCCGCGAAGGCGAGCGAGAGCAGCCGCCCGATCCACTCCTCGCCCCCGAGCCAGCGCCAGGCGAGCCCCTGTGCGACGTAGAAGAGAGGGCGTTGCAGAAACAGCGCGGGCGTGTCTTCGGGGAAGACCTCGCCCCGCTCGATCAGGCGCGACCACGAGCCGAAGGCGAGCGAGTCCCAGAATCGATACGGGAGGACGACGGCGGCGAAGACGGCGGCGGCTGCGAAGGCGGCTGCGAGCACAGACGCAAGGCGGCCCAGGACACGCGCGAGCCGGATCTCAGGCGACATCCTCACCGGACGATAGAGCCGGGACGAGACGCCCCTGCGGCGCCGGAGCCGGGCACCTCCGCGCCCGTCTTTACGATGCGCCGGGCCGAATGTCCCTCGTGGGCCGCCATCGCGCGCTCGCCGGCCTCG
>DATMAP010000178.1:0-4629 GCA_035559835.1 Gaiellaceae bacterium | reverse complement strand
CCCGCCTACGCCGCCCGCAGCGCCTGCAGCTCACGCTCCAAGGCGAGCCGCTCCAGGGCCGACCGCTCGAGCGCGCGGGCGCGCTCCTCGGACACGCCCAGCTCCGCTGCGACCGCGCGGAGGCTCAGGGGCGGCTGCGCGAGGTAGCGCAGCTCCACGACGCGGCGCTCGTCCTCCGGGAGCGCGCGCACGGCCGACCGCAGCGCGTCCGCGAGCAGGCTGACCTCCACCTCCTCGAACGCCTCCTCGGCCCCGGGTCCGGGCAGGAGCGCCGCCAGCGTCTCCTCGCCCTCCTCCCCGAGGGGCCGGTCGATGCTCGTCACCGCCCGGGCTGCTTCCCGCACCTGCTCGAGCTGGTCGAGGCGAAGCCCGCTCTCGGCCGCGAGCTCGTCGTCGGTCGGGCTGCGGCCGAGCCGGGCGGCCAGGGCCGACTCGGCGCGGGCCAGTCTGCGCTCCCGGTCGGCGACGTGCACCGGGACCCGGATCGTGTGCGCGCGGTTGGCGACACCGCGCTGCACCGCCTGTCGGATCCACCAGGTCGCGTACGTCGAGAACTTGTACCCGCGCCGCCAGTCGAACTTCTCGACGGCGCGGATCAGGCCGAGAACGCCCTCCTGGATCAGGTCGAGCAGGGAGAGGCCGTGCCCCTGGTAGCGCTTCGCGATCGAGACCACCAAGCGCAGGTTGGAGTTGATCATGCGGTGCTTGGCCTCGAGGTCGCCGCGCTCGATCCGCTTCGCCAGCTCCACCTCCTCCTGCGCGGTCAGGAGCGGGTAGCGCGCGATCTCGTTCAGGAAGAGCTGCAGGGAGTCGGTCGTCGCCGCCGCCAGCTCGCCGTTCGCGTAGGTCGGGCCCGGAGGGCGCGCCTGACCGGTGTCGTCGCGCACCGCGATCCCCCGCGCGTCCAGCTCCTCGTAGAGCGCGTCGACCGCCTCCTCGTCGAGGCCCGCCTCCTCGGCCACGCGCTCGACCTCGGAGAGCAGGAGGCTGCCCGCCTCCGTGCCCTGGGCGATCAGGTCCTCGACCTCGGGGGGGAAGGTCACGCTGTCCACGGCCGCATCTTCCCACCTTTCACAGCTCGCAGGCGTGGCCGGCGCAGCCTCCGGCGTAGAGCGGGTCGGCGACCACCGGGCCCCCGCCGGCGCCCGGCACCGTCAGGACCTGCCGCGGGCGCGATCCGTCCCGGTACACGGTGATCCCCTTGACCCCGGCGCGCCAGGCGGCGAGGAGCGCCTCGCGCACGGTGTCCGGGGTCGCCTCCCGGGGGAGGTTCAGGGTCTTGGACACGGCCGCGTCGACGTGACGCTGGAACGCGGCCTGGATCCGGAGGTGCCACTCGGGAGCGATCTCGAGAGCGGTGACGAAGGCGCGGCGCACGTCCTCGGGGATGCCGGGCAGGTCGCCCACCGTCCCGCGCTCGAGCAGCTCGGCGGCGAGCGCGTCCGACCAGAAGCCACGCCTGCGAGCGGTCTGCTCGAAGAGGGGGTTCAGCTCGGCGAGGCGGGTCCCGAGGACGTTCCGCACGTACGCGAGGGCGAACATCGGCTCGATGCCCGCGGTCGTTCCGGCGATGACCGAGATCGTGCCGGTGGGCGCGATCGAGGTGAGCTGGGCGTTCCTCAGCGGCGCCCCGCCCGAGCGCGCGAAGACGCTGTCCGGGAAGCGGGGGAACGGCCCCCGCTCGGCGGCGAGCTCCGCCGAGGCCGCGCGCGCCTCCGCCCGGAGGCGCTCCGCCACCTGCTCGGCCAGCCCCACCGCCTGCTCGCTGTCGTAGGGGATCCCGAGCGAGGCGAGCAGCTCGGCGAAGCCCATCACCCCGAGCCCGATCTTCCGCGTCGCGAGGGCCGCCTCCTCGAGCTCCGGGAACGGGTAGCGGTTGACCTCGACGACGTCGTCGAGGAAGCGGACGGCGACCCGGACGACCCGGGCCAGCTCGTCCCAGTCCAGCTCCTTCCCCCGAACCAGACGGGCGAGGTTGATCGAGCCGAGGTTGCAGGACTCGTTGGGCAGGAGCGGCACCTCGCCGCAGGGGTTCGTGGCCTCGATCCGTCCCAGCGCCGGCACGGGGTTGTCCGCGTTGATCCGGTCGAGGAAGAGCAGCCCCGGCTCGCCGGACTGCCACGCCGCCTCGGCGATCTCGTCGAACAGCCGCGGCGCCTCGACGCTCGCCACCGTCTCCCCGGTGCGCGGGTTGCGGAGCTCGTGGCGGCCCCCGGACACGACCGCGCGCATGAAGTCGTCCCCGACCGCGACCGAGAGGTTGAAGTTCTCGAGCGCTCCGGGCTCGAGCTTGGCGGTGACGAAGTCCCGGACGTCCGGGTGGGAGACGTCGAGCACGGCCATGTTGGCGCCGCGGCGGCGCCCACCCTGCCGGACGGCAGCGGTAGCGGCGTCGAAGACGTGCATGAACGTCAGCGGCCCGCTCGCCGTGCCCCCGGTGCTCGCCACCCGGTCACCCGCCGGGCGGAGGTGCGAGAACGAGAACCCGGTTCCGCCGCCCTCCTGCTGCACGAGCGCAGCGCGCTTGAGGGTCTCGAAGATCGAGTCGAGGGAGTCTTCGATCGGGAGCACGAAGCAGCCCGAAAGGAGCCCCAGCCCGGTGCCGGCGTTCATCAGGGTGGGCGAGTTCGGGAGGAAGAGGAGCCCGCGCAGCAGGGTGGCGAACTCCTCCTCCCAGCGGGCCGCCGTCCCGGGCGCGAACGCGTCCTCGGCCTGCGCGACGTGACGCGCCACCCGCGTCATCAGCTCCCCCGTGGACTCGACGACGGCTCCCGTCTCGTCCCGGAGCAGGTAGCGCTCCTTCAGCACGACGGCCGCGTTCAGGGACAGCTTCAGCTCGTCGCGCACGCCGAGCGCCTCCTTGGCGCTCCGCAGCTCGGCGCGCCGGGAGCGGTACACGGCGTACGCGCGCGCAACGTCGATCGCTCCGGCGGCGACGAGCGCGTGCTCGACCGTGTCCTGGACCTCCTCCAGGGAGACCGTGCCTCCGGGGTGGCGCCGGCCCAGCTCCGCGGCGACGGCGGCGGCCACCTCGGCCCGGAGCGCGGGGTCGCGGCGACCGACCTCCGCCGCCGCCCTCCCGACGGCCTCCTCGATGCGGCCCCGATCGAACGGGGCGACCGACCCGTCGCGGCGGCGAACCGCTGTGGGCGCGGGCCCCTCGCGTGCTGTCCTGCTTTCGACCATGCCGACAGAAAGGATTGCGCGCCGGGCACACGCTCGGGATCCGGACGTATCCGGATCGGGAGTCGCGAAAGTACGGACGCCCTCGCCTCAGCCCAGAGCCGCGATCCGCTCGCGCAACAGCGAGAAGAAGCCCGCGGCGTCCAGGTCGACCCCGACGTGAGCGTTCGGCGGCCGGTCCGTGCGGCGCCAGAGGTCGACCACCGTGCGCCCGCGGCAAAGCTCGGAGGCCGTCTCCACCTCCACGTTCCGGTACCGGGTCTCGACGAGCCCCGGGCGCACGACGTGCGCGACCGCGACCGCGTCGTGGACGGGCGCCCCCTCCCAGCCGTAGGTCTCCCGGTGGAAGCGGCTGAAGAACTCGTTCAGCTCGGCGACGAACGCGCCGATCCGGCCCGCGGCACGCAGCTCCTCGGCCAGACGCGGGGTCAGGAGCGCCTTGTGCGTGACGTCGAGCCCGATCATGGTCACGTCCAAGCCGCTCGCGAAGACCTGCCGCGCCGCCTCCGGGTCGCACCACACGTTGAACTCGGCGGCGGGCGTCATGTTCCCCTCGGCGATCGAGCCACCCATGAGCACGATGCGCTCGAGCCCCTCCCCTCCGTGCGCCTCCAGGTAGCGGGCGGCGTTCGTCAGCGGGCCTGTGGCGACCAGCGTCACCGGCCGCCCGGCCGCGCGCACGCGGCCGGCCAGGAACGCGACCGCGTCGTCGCCGACGGGAGCGGTCCGCGGCGGCGGGAGCACGGGCCCGTCGAGCCCGCTCTCGCCGTGGACGTGCGAGGCCACGACCAGGTCGCGCACGAGCGGACGCTCGGCACCGGCGGCGACGGGCACGTCGGTGCGGCCGGCCAGCTCGAGCACGCGCAGCGCGTTCGCCGTCGTCTTCTCGAGCGTCTGGTTGCCGTACGTCGTGGTCACCCCGAGAAGCTCGACCTCGGGGCTCGCGAGCGCGAGCAGGAGCGCGATCGCGTCGTCGTGTCCCGGGTCGCAGTCGAGGAGGATCGGCGTGGCCACGCGGGCAGTATCGTGCCCAGGCGTGAGCCGGGTGCGCGAGCAGCTGCGCGAGCTCGCCCTCTCGTTGCCGGGCGCGGTCGAGGAGCACCCCTGGGGCGAGGACGTGGTCAAGGTGGCCGGGAAGGTCTTCGTCTTCCTCGGTACCGCCGCATCCCGCCGGATGACGGTCAAGCTCGACGAGTCGCTCGGGCACGCGCTCTCCGTCCAGGACGCGCGGCCGGCCGGCTACGGGCTCGGCCGCTCGGGGTGGGTGACCGTGCCGCTCGAGGCCGAGGGCATCGACCTCGACCTGCTGCGCGACTGGATCGAGGAGAGCTACCGCATCGTGGCGCCGAGGAGGCTCGTCGCCCGCCTGGACGCGGTGGCGGACGCGGAGGTGCACACGGCGGCGGACGCGCGAGCGCGCACGGCGGCGGACGCAGGGGACACACC
>DATMAP010000177.1:0-9573 GCA_035559835.1 Gaiellaceae bacterium | reverse complement strand
CCTGGCCGCTCGACGAGCGCATGTGGCAACGGCAGCTCGAGGCGCTCGCGGCGGCCGGCTACGAAGCCGTCGCGCCGCGCCTGTACGGACGCGGGCCGTTCGTGGAGGGCTGGGCCGCGCAGCTCCTGGAGGAGGTTCCTGGGCCGCTCGTGCCCGTAGGCGCCTCCATGGGCGGGTACACGGCGCTCGCGCTCGCCCGCCGCGCGCCCGAGCGCGTGCTCGGGATCGTCCTCGCGGGCTCGCGCGCCGCCGCCGACACCGACGAGCGGCGCCGCGCGCGCGACGAGCTGATCGCGACGCTGCGGACGGCCGGCGTCCCGCCCGAGCTGGAGACGGACGTGCCCGCCGAGGAGCTGGCGGTCGCGCTGGAGGCGTTGCGCGACCGGCCCGACGCCTCCGGCACGGTCGCCGCCTTCGGCGGGCCGCTGCTCGTCTGCGCCGGCGACGCCGACGAGGTCGTCCCGCTCGAGGAGGCGCGGGCGCTCGCCGCGAGCGCGCTCCTCGGCTCGCTCGAGGTCTTCCCCGGTGCGGGCCACCTCCTGACCGTGGAGCAGCCCGAGCGCTTCACGGCCGTCCTCCTCGACTTCCTGGCGCAGTGGCGGACGTGACCGCGGAGGAGCTGCGCGAGCGGCTCGGCGAGCCCGGGCTCTGCCTGCTCGACGTGCGGACGGCGGCCGAGTTCTCGGGGGAGGCGGGGTACCCCTGCGACCCGCGCCAGGGTCACCTGCCGGGAGCTCGCCACCTGCCCCTCGACCGCCTGCTCGAGTGCCGCTCGGCGGAGGAGGTGCGCGCGCTGGTTGGGCTGCCTGCCGGGGTCGAGGTGATCGCCTACTGCCACTCGGGGAACCGCTCGGCCTTCGCCGTCGGGCTCCTGCGAGAGGCAGGCTACGAGGCGCGAAACTACGCCGGCTCCTGGCACGAGTGGTCGCGCGACCCCTCGCTCCCGGGCGAGGCGTAGAGGGGTTCGCTCGCGCCTCAGGCGGCGGCGGCGGCGGTGAGGAACGCGGTCGCGAGCCGGCGGCCCTGCTCGTTCCAGCCGGCGATGCGCGCTCGCGACTCGGCCAGGAAGCAATCGACGTCCCCGGGCAGGTCGTCGGGGTCCTCGGCCGCCCAGGCCTCGATCATCGGCAGGGTCACCTCGGCGTGGAACTGGATGCCCCACGCGCTTCCGACCCGGAAGGCCTGCGTGCAGACCGGGCTGCGCGCGAGCTCGGTCCCGCCCGCCGGGAGCCCGAAGGTGTAGCGGTGCCACTGGAAGGCCTCGGTTCGGGGCGGGAGCACGCCGAGCACCGGATCGGAGCGACCCTCGGGGGTCAGCTCGACCTCGAGCCAGCCGATCTCCGGCTCGCGCGCCGGCGCCACGGCCGCACCGGCGGCACGCGCGAGGAGCTGCGCGCCCAGGCAGACCCCGATCGCGGGGACGCCGGCCTCCAGCACCTCGCGCAGGAACGCCGCCTCGCGCTCGAGCCAGCCGAAGCGCTCGTCCTCGTCCGGGTGCATCGAGCCACCGAACACCATCACCGCGCCGTAGCTTCCTGCCGAGCGCGGTGCGCCCCCGAGGGGCACTGACCAGCGTTCCAGCTCGTGGCCGGACGCCTCGGCGACCTCGTCGAAGACGCCGCCGGGGACGGTCGGTCCGTGGGTGACCGAGAGCACGCGCACGGCGTGGACTCTAGAAGAGGGTGGGCGTGACGGGCGGCGGCTCGAGCCCGCCCGCCGCCGGGATCCCTGCCTCGTCCAGCAGGCTGCGCAGGAGCGCGGCGCTGCGGGGTGCGAAGTCGTCGCGGTTGTTGTTGAACATGGCGTAGACCTCTTCGGCCTCGGAGGCCAGGCGGGCGAGGGGCTCCACCCACTCGGCCAGCTCCTCGGCCGTGTACAGCCAGTCGAAGCGGTCGGCCGAGCGCGCGGAGCGGATGTTCCAGGTTCTCGCGTTGCGACCGTGGAAGCGGACGTAGGCGATGCGGTGGGTGGCGGCGGCGATCGGGGGGACGACGTTCGCGGCGCGCGTGCGGGGGGCGTCTACGGAGACGTAGGCGAGCCCGTGGCGCTCGAGGAAGGCGAGGGTGTCGGCGCGCTCGTCCTCCTCGAGCCAGGAGCGATGCCGGAACTCGATCAGCGGGACGAGCGGGTCGAGCAGCGCGCGGACGCGGGCCAGCTCCTCCTTCGCCTCGGCCGACTTGACGAAGCGCGGGTGGTACTGGAGCAGGACCCCGCGCAGCTTGCCGGACAGCTCGAGCGGCTCGAGCGAGGCGCGGAAGGCAGCGAAGGCCCGCTCCTGCTCGGCGGGCTCGTGGTGGGTCATCGAGGCGTGCGCCTTCACGTGGAAGACGAACCCGGGCGGCGTGCGCTCCGCCCAGCGGCGGGTCACGGCCGGGTCGGGGAGGTGGTAGTAGGGCGAGTCCACCTCGACCGTGTCGAAACGCTCCGCGTAGTACGCCAAGCGAGCTGTGGGCGTCGAGACGCCGCGCGGGTACCAGCTCCGCACGAGCCCCTCGTCGGCGAAGCTGCACGTGCCGAGGCGGATGTGAGTGGGGTCTCGGGCAGGGGTCTGCGACGGGGGTCGGTCTGCAACAGGGATCTGCAACAAGGGGTCCGGTCGCAACAAGGGGTCAGGTCCCGATCGTTGCATGTGGTCCGCAACAAGGGGTCAGGTCCCGATCGTTGCATGTGTACGGACAGCGGGGGCCAGGCGCAACAAGGGGGTCGCCCAGGGCGCAACAAACGAGACCTGACCCCTTGTTGCGACCCTGACCCCTTGTTGCGACCCCTTGTTGCACGAGTCCCCTCGCCGGCGAAGGTGCAGCGCCGAGGCGGACGGGGCCATGGCGTGGTCGGGGTCAGGCCCGTGGGGCCCGACCCCGACCACCCTGCTCCTCTAGCGCTTCTTGACCACCTTGCTGTCCACCGTGAACCCGTTCACGGTCGGGTTCACGCAAGGCAGGCCGCCGAGCTGCGCCGCGAGCGCGGCGCAGAGAGGCGCTGCCGACGCGGGCCCGGCGACCGCGCGCGCCCGGAAGAAGGTGCCCTTCTTCGCCTTGAAGGTGTAGGCGCCGGCGGCGTTCACCTTGGTCGAGCCGAGCCGCTTGAGGCCCGTCTTCGTCGTTCCGCCGAAGATGGCCACGGTCACGCCTCCCCGCGGCTGGCCCGCCTGGGTGACCCGCCCGGAGACGATCGCCCCCGCTCCCGAGGACTTCGCCGCGACGGTCACCGCTCCGGGCGCGATGGCTGCGGGGGCGGCGACGGTGCCGGGCACGTTGGGCAGGCCGGCGGTCGGCACGTACGGCGTCCAGAGCGAGATCCAGGCCCCCACCGGGACGGCGCTGAAGACGCCGCCGATGGTGAGCTCGGCGCTGTAGAGCTTGGCGCCGAAGGCTGCGCGGTTGGGGTTGGAGGCGGGAACGTCCGGGGGCGGCAGGCAGACCTGGAGGAAGCCCGGGCTCGGCCCGCCCGGCGTCGCCACCAGGTACATGGGGACGTTCAGCGTCTGCCCGGCCGCGTTCAGCACCATCACCCACGTCGCCGCCGGAACGGCCTCCTGCAGGCACGCGGCCTGCGCGGCGGCCGGCACCTGCCCGGGCGCGGCGACCACGAGCTGCCCCTCGAGCGGGAGGTCGGCGCCGGCGAGGTCGAGCGCCTTCACGAGCGCCTTGACGGGCCCGAGCACCGTGCCCGGCGCCTGGCTGGTCGTGAAGGTCGTCCCGCCCGGAGCGAGGATGCGCACGCTCGCGGTCGGGTCGTCGTTCGGGTCGAGCGACGCCTTGATCGTGACCGTCGTCCCGGCCTGGCGGACCGTGAGCTGCGGCGAGGTGTAGGCCGCGAGCGCCGACGGTACGGCGACGAGCGCGGCAACCGTGGCGAGCCCGGCTACCGTCGTCCAGATCCGTCCTCTCATCTCTCCTCCTCTGGCATCGGTCGGAAGCGCACTCCTTGGGACGTCGAGCGGCGACGAGTGTTGCACACAGCGCCGGCGCACGGGCTAGCCCCGCGCGTGCAGGAGCCCGCTCGCGCGCACCCACTGCTTGTTGTCGTAGCGGTAGAGGTAGACGTGCTCGAGCGGCCGGTAGTCCGTGGGCGAGGTCTTGATCCGGATGCCGGGGAGCAGGAACGGGTTCGCCGGCAAATCGAGGCTCCGCGCTGCGCGCAGGAGCCCGGCGCGCGTCAGGTTGCGCCCGGCCTTCCGGAGTGTCTCCACCATCGTCCAGGCGACCGTCATGCCGTACCAGTGGTAGACGTCGCTGACGCGACCGGACGGGTTGTAGCGGCGCATGATGGAGCGGTAGAGCGCCACCGCCGGGTCCTTCGCCCAGATCGGGTCGTTCGGGTTCTTGACGAAGGCGATGGAGAGCGCGCCCTTGGTGAGCTCGGGTGCGTTGTAGCGGGCGATGGCCATGATCCCCGGCTCGATCGAGACCGAGGCGATGTAGAGCTGCGGCTTCCAGGCCAGCTTGTGCGCGGCCGTCACCGCCTGGATGAAGAACTTCGGCGTCGCGAACAGCATCAGCGTGTCGGCGCCTGAGGCCTCGAGACGCGCGATCTGGGAGGAGACGTCGGCGCCGGTGAGCTCGTACGCCTCCCGCGCGACCACCGTCGGCCCTCGGCCCGCGATCGCCCGGGTCAGCCCGGTGAGCATGTCGCGGCCCAGCTCGGTGTTCTCGTACAGGACGGCGATGCGGGCCTGTGGCCGCGTCTGCACGAGCGTCTTCCCGTACACGTCTCCCTCCCCGCGGTAGCTCATCAGGAAGCCCATCGTCCACGGGTAGCGCCGGAAGCTCCGCCCGATCTCCTGCGAGCCGTCGCCGGCGAAGAGCTGCGGGATGCGCTTCGCGTTCAGGTACTCGCGGATCGCGAGGTTGTTGGCGGTCCCGACGGAGTTGAAGATCGCGAACACGCCGTCCTGCTCGACGAGTCGGCGGGTGAGCTGGACCGTGAGCGCGGGGTTGTACATGTCGTCGTAGACGCGGTACTCGACTTTCCGCCCGTGCACGCCGCCCTGCGCGTTCACGTAGTCGAAGTACGCCCGCGCGCCGGCGGCGACCGTCCCGAAGGCGGCCGCTTCGCCGGTCAGGGGCACGGTGCCGCCCAGGAGCACGCTCGTCGCCGTCACCCCGGGCTCGGCAGCCGGGCTCGCTCCTGCGGTCGCGGCCAGCACCAGCGCCGCGAGCGTCGCGAGCGCGACGCGGCCCCTCATCGGGTGACGGGGGTGCGCAGGTGGGGCAGCTCGAGGACGACGTTGCCGATGCGCACGCGCGCCGTGGCCGGCATCGGCAGGTCGAGGTAGAGGAGGTTGGAGGGGCTCTGCGCCGTGGAGGAGGAGGCGAGGGTGAGCGTCAGCCGCGAGCCCTTGGGGAGGAAGGTCGCCTGGTCGATCAGCCGGATCGTCACCCGGCCGGCACCGGGCCTGGTCGGGACGCCGCCTGCGCTGACCACGATCTCCTTCCCCTGTGGCGTGCGCGCGGTGAGCACGGCGACCAGGCGCGACCAGCCGCCGCTGGGGGCGACCGTCGCCTGCACGGTCGGGGCGCCGAAGACCTCGATCGCCCTCGGGAGCGGCCCCGTCCTGCGCACCGCCTTCCCGCGCTGCGCGAACGTGCTCACCCCGGGCAGCGCGAACGAGCTCGTCCTCGTCTTCGGCAGCCCGGCGAGCTGGACCGCCTGGCCGGCGAAGCGCTCGGGGACGACGGCTACGCCCGTTCTCGTCCGGTCGCAGGAGGTCGCGCGCAGGTGGCAGTCGAACCAGGCCTTGGTCAGGTCCATGAGCAGGCCCGTGTCCGCGGCCGGGAAGGTCGAAGGCGGGTGCCCGTGCAGGCCGAGGTAGAGGAACTTCGGCCCGCGCAGGCGCAGGTAGGCCCGGGAGGCCTGGTCGATCCCGAAGAGGAAGTCGCGGCGGCCCTGCGCCATCAGCACCGGCGTCGTCACGGAGCCGAGACGGTCGAGGCTGGAGCGCTCCGCCGCCCACGGGCGGACCGCGGCCGTGTTGCCCGCGAACGCCGCCGCCTGCAGGGCGGCGAGGGAGGGGTCGCGGCGCGCCTCCGGGATCGAGCCGGCGAGGCCGGCGACGAGCCCCGACTTGACGAGGCCCTGCGGCATGAGCGCGTCGAAGAGGTCGGTCCACGTCTCCACGGTGACCGCCGCGCCCCAGGGCACGCCAGCGACGAGCGAGTTCCAGATCGCCCCGCCGCCGTAGGAGATGCCCCAGGCGCCGATCTTCGTGTCGGCGACGTCCGGGCGCGCGGCCAGCCACGCGTGGATCGCGCGTACGTCCTCGATCTCGCGCGGCCCGTCGATCCCGACCAGTCCGCCCGACTCGCCGTGGCCACGGGCGTCGAAGGTGAGCACCGCGTAGTCGCCACCGACGAAGCCGGAGCCCTCGACGAGCGCGTTCATCTGCTGGCGGTTGCCCGAGAGCCCGTGCAGGAAGACGAGCGCCGGCCAGCCGCCCGCGGGCGGCTGGGCGTCGGGGAGGTAGAGGGTGGCGGCGATGGGGACGCCGTCGCTCATCGGGATGACGACGTCCTCCCGCGCCAGCGTCGAGGCCGGAGCCTCGCCGGCGACGAGGACGAGGGCGACCGCGACGACCGCGAGCCAGGCCTTCACCACGACGGGGAAGCGTAGACGAGCGGGGGCCGCCGCGCCCGCTCCCTACAATCCCGCGGATGGACGCGCGTCCGATCGGCGTGTTCGACTCGGGCATGGGCGGCCTGACCGTCCTGCACGAGTGCCTCGTGACCCTCCCGCACGAGGACTTCGTCTACCTCGGCGACGCCGCCCGGCTCCCCTACGGCCCGCGCCCGCTGGCGGAGATCCGCCGCTACGCGGCCGAGATCGCGGGCTACCTGGAGCGGCTGGGGGTGAAGCTCGTGGTCGCAGCCTGCAACTCGGCCACGGCGGCGGCGCTTCCCGACCTCCAGCTCCGGCTCGCCGTCCCGATCGTGGGCGTGCTCGCCCCGGAGGCGCACGCGGCCGTGCTCGCCACCCGCAACCGCCGCATCGGCCTGCTCGCCACCGAGGCGACCGTGGCCAGCGGCCGCTACGCGGAGCTCGTGCACGCGCTCGACGCCGGCGCCGAGGTCGTCTCCGTCGCCTGCCCGCGGCTCGTCCCCCTGATCGAGGGCGACGACCCCTTCGGGGAGGCCACGGCCGCTGCGGTGCGCGAGTACGCGGCGCCGCTGCGGGCGGCGGGGGTGGACACGGTCATCCTCGGCTGCACGCACTACCCGCTCATCCGCCCGATCTTCCAGCGCGTCTTCGGCCGTGGCGTCACCCTCGTCTTCTCCGCCGAGGAGACGGCGCGCGAGGTCGCCGAGACCCTGGCCCGCAAGGGGATCGAGAATGCGTCCTCGCGCGAGGGCTCCTCGCGCTTCCTCACCACGGGCGATCCCGTTGCCTTCCGCGAGATGGGGCGGCGCTTCCTCCAGCTCCCCATCGCCACCGCCGAGCACGTCGACATCGCCGCCCTGGAGGCGGCCGCGGCGTGAGGGCGGACGGCCGCCGCCCGGGGGAGCTGCGCCCGCTCGGGATCGAGGTGGACTTCCTCGAGCAGGCGCACGGCTCCGTCCTCTACCGGCAGGGGAAGACGATGGTGCTCTGCACCGCCACCATCGAGGAGAGCGTCCCGCGCTGGCTCGCCGGGCAGCGCCGGGGGTGGATGACCGCCGAGTACGCCATGCTCCCCGCCTCGACGGGCGAGCGCACACCGCGAGCGGTCACGCGCGGGCGCCCGGACGGGCGCACGATCGAGATCCAGCGGCTGATCGGGCGCGCGCTGCGCTCGGTGTGCGACTTCGACGCGCTCGGCGAGCGGACGCTCTGGCTCGACTGCGACGTGCTCCAGGCCGACGGCGGCACCCGCTGCGCGGCGATCACGGGCGCTTGGATCGCGGCCAGCCGCGCGCTCGACCGCTTCGGCCTCTCCAAGGCGCTGCGCGGGTCGGTCGCGGCCGTCTCGGTCGGGATCGTCGGCGGGGAGGCGCTGCTCGATCTCGACTACGAGGAGGACTCTGCCGCCGACACCGACATGAACGTCGTTCTCACCGGCGCCGGCGAGCTGGTGGAGGTGCAGGCGACGGCAGAGCGGGAGCCCTTCTCGCGCGAGCTGCTCGACCGCCTGCTCGACCTCGCCTCCTCGGGGATCGCCGAGCTCACGGCCGCCCAGCGCGACGCCGCGGCGGCGCCCCGCGCGTGAGGCTCGTCCTCGCTACGCGCAACGAGCACAAGCTGCGCGAGCTGCGGCAGGCGCTCCCGGGCTGGGAGATCGAGCCGCTCGCGGCGCCAGGTGAGCCGGACGAGTCCGGGGACTCCTTCCTCGCCAACGCGAGGATCAAGGCGCTCTACGCGCGCGCGCACGCCCCGCCGGACGTCTGGGTCGCGGGCGAGGACTCGGGGATCGAAGTCGCTGCGCTCGGCGGATGGCCGGGCGTCCGCTCGGCCCGCTGGGCCGAGGACGGCGTCTCCCGCCTGCTCGCGGAGCTCGCCGGCGTCGCCGACCGGCGGGCGCGCTACGTCTGCGAGCTCGTCGCGCTCTCACCAGACGGCGAGGAGGTGCGCGCGACTGGCACGCTCGAAGGCGAGATCGCGCTCGAGCCGCGGGGCGAGGAGGGTTTCGGCTATGACCCGATCTTCGTCCCGGCCGGCGAGTCGCGCACGGTGGCGGAGCTCGGGAACGCCTGGAAGGCCGAGCACTCGCATCGTGCGCGGGCCGCGTGGGCGCTGCGCGCTGCGCTCGAGGGGCGGGCGGCGGGGGCTGGTTCGTAGCGGGGCGGGGCGGCCGGCTCGCGTCCCGGGCGTGCATGCCTCTCGCCCGAGCGAAGCCTGGTAGCGTCGGCGCCGATGGACGCCTCCCAGGCGCTCGCGGAGCTGACCGAGCTCTCCTCGCAGGTGAAGCGCGCGGTCGTGCTCGACGCGAGCGGCGCGATCCTGGGTGCGACCGACGCGGATGCGGCCGCCGCGGAGGAGCTTGCCCAGGCCGCGCTCGACCTCGTCGGGGCCGCCGGCGACGTGCACGCCTCGCCGGACGAGGTGGCCAGGGTCGAGGTCGAGCTGGCCGCAGGCGGGCTCTTCGTGCTGCGCGAGGGAGGGCTCACGATCGCAGCCACGACGGGGCCCCGGCCGACCTCCGGCCTCGTCGCGTACGACCTGCGGACCTGCCTGCGCGCGATCGATCCGCCGGCGCGCAAGGGGCGTCGGGGGGCCCGGGCGCGGACCGGGGAAGGGGAGGAGTGAGGCGTCTCTTCCGGCTCGCGCTCGTCGTCGCCTTGGCGGTTTGGGCGTGGCGTTCCCTGCTCCGTGAGCGCGGGCCGCGCGAGCGGGCGAGCGTCGCCTACGCCGACGGCTCCTCGCTCGTGCTCGAGCCGGGCTCGGCCGGCTTCGAGCGGCTGGCGGCCCCTGCCCGCCGGGTGCTCGTGCCGTGACCGGCGACCGGCTCGCAGAGCTGATCGCCGAGCGGGCGCTGCTCGAGGGGGACTTCGTTCTCCGCTCCGGCCGGCGCTCGTCCTGGTACCTCGACAAGTACCGCTTCGAGACGCAGCCGGAGCTCCTCCGGCCTCTCGGCGAGCGGCTCGCGCAGGCGGTCCGCGA
>DATMAP010000176.1:0-9154 GCA_035559835.1 Gaiellaceae bacterium | reverse complement strand
GTCGCCGACGACCTCCACCCGGCTCACGCGCTCAAGCTAGCCGCCGGCCTCGGTGGCGAAGCGCCAGTCGAGCTCCTCGGTGCCCTCGAGCCCGAGGAGGTGCGCCAGCGCCTCCGTCACCTCGAGCTGCCGTCCCGGCTCGACCAGCCTGTTGTCGATGACCTCGGTCAGAACCTGCGTCCCGCCGTGGCGCAGTACCAGGCGGGCGCCGCAGGGCAGCACCGGGTGCGTCACGCCCAGCGACTCGGCGGTCAGCACCTGCCCGCAGGTCGTCCGCTGCGCATCGCCGGCGGGGCCCCGGGAGCCGGCGAAGGCGGTGTTCCAGCCTGCCGGCGCCGGCGCTCCGACCAGCGGCAGCGCGCCGCCCTCGCCGCCCCGCCGCTCCGCGACCGCGAGCGCCGCGACCGCGCCCAGGAGAGCGACCGCGGCGAGGACGACGAGGCGCTGGCCGAAGGCGGCGGTCACGGAGGAAGTGTGGCGGAAGGGCAGGCCGGACGCACGCGTGGCCGCGGGTCGGCCGCGCTCCCTCGCGTTTCGGGTCGTCGCGGCTGCGATCGGGGCTACTCGGGCTCCTCGAGCAGCCGCAGGCCCAGCTCGCGCAGCGTCTCGGCGGGCACGGGGGCCGGAGCCCCGGTGAGCGGATCGGTGCCGCTCGACACCTTCGGGAAGGCGATCACCTCGCGGATGTTCGGCTCCCCGGCGAGCAGCGCGACGAAGCGGTCGAGGCCGAGCGCGAAGCCCCCGTGCGGCGGCGCGCCCATCTGCAGCGCCTCGAGCAGGAAGCCGAACTTCTCTCGCGCCTCCTCCTCGCCGAGCCCGAGCGCGCGGAAGACGCGCTGCTGGACGTCCTGGCGATGGATCCGGATCGAGCCCGAGCCCAGCTCCCAGCCGTTCCAGACGAGGTCGTAGGCGAGGCTCAGCACCGAGCCCGGGTCGCTCTCGATCGCCTCCTCGTGCCCGGGCGCGATGCCGGTGAACGGGTGGTGGCTGAACGTCCAGCGCCCCTCCTCCTCGCTCCATTCGAAGAGGGGGAAGTCGACCACCCACAGGAACTCGTCGCGCGACTCGTCCACGAGGCCCAGCTCGCGGCCGAGGTGGAGCCGCAGGAAGCCGAGCACGCGGGCGACCATCCCTGGCTCGCCCGCCCCGAAGAGCACCGTCGAGCCCGGCGGGGCCCGAAACGCCTCGAGCTCCGCCGGGGAGAGGTGCTTCGCGATCGGCGAGCGCACCTCCCCGCCCTCGTCGACGACGAGGTACGCGAGCCCCTTCGCCCCCCACTCCTTGGCCAGCTCCTCGAGTCGCGCCAGCTCTCCCCGGGAGAAGGCCTTGGGGGCGACCAGGAAGCGAACGCAGGGCGCCTGCGCGAAGACCCCGAACGCCGAGCCCCGCGTGACCTCGGTCGCGTCCTGGAGCTCGAGACCGAAACGCAGGTCGGGCTTGTCGGAGCCGTACCGCTCCATCACCTCGCGCCAGGGCCGGCGCGGGAAGGGGACGGCCGGAGGCTCCCGCCCCACCGCCTCGAACGCGGCGCAGACCGCCTGCTCGAGGACGCCGAGCACGTCCTCGCGCTCGGCGAAGGCCATCTCCACGTCGAGCTGGCGGAACTCGAACTGCCGGTCGGCGCGCAGGTCCTCGTCGCGGAAGCAGGTGGCGATCTGGTAGTAGCGGTCGAAGCCGGCGATCATGAAGAGCTGCTTGAAGAGCTGCGGCGACTGCGGGAGCGCGAAGAAGCTGCCCGGCTGGAGGCGGACGGGGACGAGGAAGTCGCGCGCACCCTCCGGCGTCGCCCGCGTCAGGCTCGGCGTCCACAGGTCGAGGAAGCCCAGCTCCTCCATGCGGCGGCGGATGGCCGACACGACCGCGCCCGAGAGGCGCAGGTTGCGCTGCATCCGCTCCGTGCGCAGGTCGAGCCAGCGGTAGCGCAGGCGCAGGGTCTCGTCCACCCCCTCCTCGTCGAGCTGGAAGGGGAGCGGGGTCGAGCGCGAGAGGATGCTGAGCTCGTCGACCTGGAGCTCGACCTCTCCCGTCGCCATCTTCGGGTTCACGGTCTCCGGCGAGCGGGCGACCACCTCCCCGCGGGCTTGCAGCACGAACTCGTTCCGGATCGCCTTCGCCAGCTCGGCGGCCTGGGGCGCGCGCTCCGGGTTGACCACGATCTGGCAGAGGCCGGTGTGGTCGCGGAGGTCGACGAAGACGAGCCCGCCGTGGTCGCGCCGCCGCGCCGCCCAGCCCGCCAGGGTGACCGTGCGGCCGGCGTGCTCCAGGCGCGGCTCGCCGCAGCGGAGGTCGCGCCAGCTCATCCGGCGAGCGCCTCCAGCACGGAGTCGAGCCCGACCTCGAGGTCGGGCTGCCCGGGCCGGCGAACGGTCGCGCCGCCGGCCCGGACGACGACGACCGTCCCGGCGCCCAAGCGCGCCGCCTGCGTCAGCTGCCCGCGCAGCGAGCGCCCCGCGTAGTCGGTGTCGCAGGCGATCCCGCGCGCGCGCAGCTCGGCGAGCCAGGACGCGATCCGCTCGCGTGAGGCGTCCTCGCCCGCGGCGAGGAAGACGTCCACGGCCGGAGCGGGCGCCTCCACCCCGGCGTGCTCGAGCGCGAGCAGGAGCCGCTCGATCCCGGCCCCGAAGCCGACCCCGGGCGCGGGCGGGCCGCCGATCTCCTCGACCAGGCCGTCGTAGCGGCCGCCGCCGGAGAGGGTGCTCTGCGCGCCCGCCTCCGGGCCGGCGAACTCCCACGTCGTCCGCACGTAGTAGTCGAGCCCGCGGACGAGCGTGGGGACGAGCTCGTACGCCACGCCGTAGGCGCCGAGCTGGCGCCGCACCCCGGCGAGGTGCTCGCGGCACTCCGCGCACAGCGACGCGCCGATCGTGGGCGCCTCGGCGAGCGCAGCCCGGACCCCGGCGGGCTTCGCCTCCAGGTTGTCGAAGGCGCGCAGGGGGCTGGCGGCCGCCTTCTCGCGCGTCGCCTCGTCCAGCCGGTCGAGGTTCTGCCGCAGCCAGGCCTGCAGACGCTCGAGGTACGACGGCCGGCAGGCCGCGCAGCCGATCGAGTTGAGCTGGAGGCGAAACTCGGTCACGCCCAGCCGCTCGAGCAGCGCGTGGTAGAGCTGGATCACCTCCGCATCGACGGCGGGATCGTCGGAGCCGATCGCCTCCACCGAGAGCTGCCAGTGCTCGCGGTAGCGGCCTCGCTGCGGGGCCGAGTAGCGGTACATGGGAGCGACCGTGTACAGCTTCACCGGCTGCGGCTCCCGGTGCAGGCCGTGCTCGACGTAGGCGCGACAGATCGGCGCCGTCCCCTCCGGACGCAGAGTGAGCGAGCGCCCGCTCCGGTCCTCGAAGGTGTACATCTCCTTCTGCACGACGTCGGAGCCGGGGCCGGCCGTGCGCTCGAAGAGCGCCGTCTCCTCGAAGGCAGGGGTCAGGATCGGCCGGTAGCCGTAGAGCGCGCACAGACGCTCGGCCTCGCCGACCGCCAGCCGCCAGAGCGGCTGCTCGGCGGGGAGCACGTCGTGCGTCCCGCGCGGCCGGGCGATGCGGACGCCACGGCTCACTCCGCGCGCTCCGCGCGGAGCTCGGCGAGGAAGGGGTTACGGGCGAGCTCGGCGCCGAGCGTGGTCACCGGGCCGTGCCCGGGGTAGACGACGGTCTCGGGCGGCAGCGTGTCCATGAGCAGGCGCAGCGAGCGGAGGAGGGTGTCCCAGTCGGCGCCGGGAAGGTCGGTCCGCCCGACCGAGCCCGCGAAGAGCACGTCTCCGGAGAAGAGGTGGCCGTCGGCGTGGTAGGCGACGTGGGCCGGCGAGTGCCCGGGGACGGAGAGGACGTCGAAGGCGATCCCGGCCACCTCGATCCGCTCCCCGCCCTCGAGCAGCACGTCGGGTGTGTACGGCCGCACCGAGACGCCGGCAGGCGTGAAGGCTCCGGGGCTCTCGAGCAGGGCGCGCTCTCCCGCCGGCATGTAGACGGGCGCGCCGGTGCCCTCGGCCAGGGCAGCGACGCCGACCAGGTGGTCCCAATGCCCGTGCGTGACGAGGATCCCCGTGCAGCGGGCGCCGGAGCGCGCGATCCGCAGGCGGAGCTCGGTCGCGTCCCCGCTCGGGTCGACGACCACCGCCTCCTCCCCGCCCGTGTCCGGGCGGACGACGTAGCAGTTCGTCCCGATCGGTCCGAGCGGGAGCTGTTCGACACGGAGCGACACGGAGGCCCTCTCAGCCCCCACGCTGGCCCGGCTCGCGCTCGCGGCGTGCCAGCCGCTTGCGGTACGAGCGCCAGAAGACTCCGTCCAGGAAGTAGCTGAAGGGGACGAAGATGGCCACGATCAGCAGCGTCTGGGTGATCTGCTGGGCCAGCGTCAGGTCGCTCGAGAGCAGCATCACGGTCACGAGCATGATCGGCGCGAAGACGAGCCCGCGCTTCGCCGCGCGCCGCCAGGAGGGCGGCTGGGGCTCCCGGCGGCTCCCGGCCGTCCGGGGCGCGCGCCCGCGGCCGCGGGGAGCCTCGCCCTTCAGCTCGGCGACCTCCTCGGGCTCCAGCTCCCGGCCCTCCTCGTCCGCCCAGACGTACTCGTGCCGGAGCTCCTTCGCCCGGCGGCGGCGCTGCTTGCGGGTCGGCATGGACGCGATTATGCCCGGCTGCCGCCCGCGACCCGGCCGCCACGGATGACCGTGTGCACGACCGGGCCGCCGAGGTGGTAGGCGAGGTGACGCCAGTCCTCGGCGGCGACCAGGACGAGGTCGGCGTCGAACCCGGGGGCGAGGCGGCCCTTGCGCTCGGCTCGCCCGAGCACGTGGGCGGCGTTGACCGTGCAGGCGGCGAGCGCCTCCTCCGGGCTCAGCCGGAGCTGCGTGCACGCCAGGGCGCAGACGAGCGGCAGGCTCTCGCAGTAGGCGCTGCCCGGGTTGAAGTCGGTCGCGAGCGCGACCGCGGCGCCTGCGTCCACGAGCGCCCGCGCCGGCGGCATCGGCCGGCCGAGGACGAGCGCGCTCGCAGGGAGCAGCACGCCCACGACGTCGCTCCCGGCGAGCGCGGCGATGCCCGCCGGCCCCGTCGCCTCCAGATGGTCGACCGAGCGGGCGCCGAGCTCGACCGCGAGCGGCACGCCCCCCGCCTCGGTGAACTGGTCGGCGTGCAGGCGGAGCGCGAGCCCGGCGTCCCGGCAGGCCAGGAGGTACCGGCGGGCGTGCGCCGCGTCGAACGCGCCCCGCTCGAGGAAGACGTCCGCGGCCTCGGCCAGGCGCGCCGCCTCGGGCAGGACCTCGGCGAGGAGGAAGTCGAGGTACGCGCCGGCGCCGTCCTCGCGGAACTCGGGCGGCACCGCGTGCGCCCCGAGCCACGTCGGCACGCCCCCGGCCGCCCGGATCGCGCGCAGCTGCGCCAGCTCGGTCTCCCGGTCGAGCCCGTACCCCGACTTCGCCTCGAAGGTGGTCGTGCCGGCGCGGAGCATCCAGCCCGTGTGGCGCGCGAGCGCCGCGGCGAGCCCCTCCTCCCCGGCCGCTCGGGTCGCGCGCACGGTGGCGAGGATCCCGCCGCCCGCTGCGTGCAGCTCCTCGTAGGTCGCCCCCGCCGCGCGCAGCGCGAACTCCTCGACCCGGTCGCCTGCGAAGCAGGCGTGGGTGTGGCAGTCGACGAGGCCGGGGATCGCCGCCAGGCCCCGACCGTCCAGCTCCTCCACCTCGCCCGGGAGCCGCGGCAGCTCGCGCATGCTCCCGACCGCCGTGATCCGGCCTGCCTCGCAGAGGACGAAGGCGTCCTCGACGACCTCGACTGCGCCGAGCTCACGGCCGCGAAGCGGCGCGTCGCGTCCGGCGGGGGTCACCGCTTGGGCCAGGTCGCGGATCAGGAGCAAGCGGCGTTCCGGGTCGGCGCTCACCTCCAGGGGAGGCCCTCGGCCGCGGGCCGCTCGGGCCGCCAGCGCCGGAAGCGGGCGTAGGCCTCCGCGGGCTGCGTCGTCTCGAGCTCGACGCCTGCGCCGTAGGAGCGGGCGAGCTGCGAGACCGGGTAGCGGATTCCCCGCGCCGGAGGCCGAGCGCCGATCATGAGGATCGCGCAAGGCCCCTCGCCGGCGCCGACGAAGACGTGCTCCGTCCAGGGTGGGCAGTGCACGAAGTCCCAGGCTCGCAGACGGCGCTCCTCGCCCTCGACGAGCAGCAGGCACTCGCCTGCCAGGACGAGGAAGTCCTCCTGCGCGTCCTCGCCGTGGTACATCCCGTTCGGCTGGCCCGGCCAGAGGACGTGCACGTTCACGCCCACCTGCGGGAACGCGATCTCCCCCTCGAGGTCGCAGTACCTCCCGAACGTCCCGTGCCCGTGCCACACCGCCTGCGAGAGGCCGAGGACGAACCAGCCCTCGCTCGCCGGCGCGAGGCCGCCTCCGGTCTCCTCGAGCGTCGCCTCCTCCACCATCTCCGCTCCTTTCGCTCCCACGGTCAGATCGACGGAAGGTCGAGCCCGTGCTCGCGGGCGGCCGCCAGCGCTTCCTCGTAGCCCGCGTCGGCGTGGCGCATGACGCCGGTGCCGGGATCGGTCGTCAGCACGCGCTCGAGCTTCTCCGCCGCCGCGTCGGTGCCGTCCGCGAGGACGACCATGCCCGCGTGGATGGAGTTGCCGATTCCGACGCCTCCGCCGTGGTGCACGCTGACCCAGGTCGCTCCAGCGGCGACGTTCAGGAGCGCATTCAGGATCGGCCAGTCCGCGATCGCGTCCGACCCGTCGCGCATCCCCTCCGTCTCCCGGTAGGGCGAGGCGACGGAGCCGGAGTCGAGGTGGTCGCGCCCGATCACGACCGGCGCCGACACCCGCCCCGAGCGGACGAGCTCGTTGATCGCCAGCCCGGCGCGGGCTCGGTCTCCGTAGCCGAGCCAGCAGATCCGGGCCGGCAAGCCCTGGAACGCCACCCGCCCGGGAGCAAGCTCGAGCCAGCGCTGCAGGAGCGCGTCCGCCGGGAAGAGCCCCTGGAGCTCGGCGTCGATCACGGCGATGTCTGCCGGATCGCCGGAGAGCGCCGCCCAGCGGAAGGGTCCGATCCCGCGGCAGAAGAGCGGCCGGATGTAGGCCGGGACGAAGCCCGGGTAGGTGAACGCGTCTCGGACGCCCGCCTCGTAGGCCTCCCCTCGCAGGTTGTTGCCGTAGTCGAAGACGTAGCACCCAGCCCGGACGAGCTCGAGCAGCCCCTCGACGTGGACGGCGATCGACGCTCTCGCCCGGCGCAGGTACTCCTCCGGGTCGCGCGCGCGCAGCGCGGCGGCAGCCTCGACGTCGAGCCCCTGTGGCACGTACCCGTGCAGGGGGTCGTGCGCCGCCGTCTGGTCGGTGACGAGGTCGAAGCGCTCGCCGCGCCGGGCGAGCTCGGGGACGACGTCGGCGGCATTCGCGCAGAGCGCGACCGAGAGGGGCCGGCCCTCGGCCGCCGCCCGGCGCACGCGAGCGAGGGCCTCGTCGAGCGAGTCTGCTACCTCGTCCAGGTAGAAGGTCTCGAGCCGCCGCGCGATCCGCGAGGGGTCGACCTCGACGCAGAGGATGGCCGCACCCGCCATCGTCGCCGCCAGCGGCTGCGCCCCGCCCATCCCGCCGAGCCCTGCGGTCAGGATCGTCCGGCCGGCCAGGTCCGGCGTCCCGAAGTGCTTCTCCCCGGCCGCGGCGAAGGTCTGGTAGGTGCCCTGCAGGATCCCCTGGGTGCCGATGTAGATCCAGCTCCCCGCGGTCATCTGGCCGAACATCGTCAGCCCTTCGGCCTCGAGCCGGCGGAACTCGTCCCAGGAGGCCCAGCGCGGCACGAGCAGCGCGTTCGCGATCAGCACCCTCGGCGCCCACTCGGTCGTCCGGAAGACGCCGACCGCCTTGCCGCTCTGGACGAGGAGCGTCTCGTCGTCGCCCAGCCGGAGCAGGGTGCGGACGATCGTCTTGAGAGCGTCGTGGCTGCGGGCGGCCTTGCCCGTGCCGCCGTACACGACGAGCCGCTCCGGGTGCTCGGCGACCTCGGAGTCGAGGTTGTTGAGCAGCATCCGCAGCGGGGCCTCCGTCTGCCACGAGCGGGCGAGGAGCCCGGGCCCGCGCGGCGCGCGGATCCGGGAGAGGTCGCCGCAGAGCGCCTCGACCGTCGCGTCCAGGGTGGCGGCTCCGCTCACGCCAGCGCTCCGATCCGCTCCTCGGCCGCGGCCAGCACCTCGCCCGCGCGCACCGCCGCCGCCACCCGCTCGATGTCGGCCGCCAAGGAGCGGTCCTCGACGAGCCGGCCCGAGAGGGTGCGGACGAGGTCGTGCACGGCACGAACGCCCTCTCCCGGCTCGAGCGGCGCCAGGAACTCGATCGCCTGCGTCCCCGCGAGGAGCTCGATCGCGAGCGTCCGCTCGGCGTTCTCGAGCACCTGCAGCGCCTTCAGGCCCGCCGCGTTCCCCATCGAGACGTGGTCCTCCTGGCCGGCGCTCGTGGGGATCGAGTCGACACTCGCCGGGTGGGCGAGGACCTTGTTCTCGGAGACGAGCGCGGCGGCGACGTACTGGGGGATCATGAACCCGGAGTTGAGCCCGCCCTCGCGGACGAGGAAGGGCGGGAGGCCGTCGGAGAGGCTCGGGTTGACGAGCCGCTCGATCCGCCGCTCGGAGATGCTCGCGAGCTCGGCCAGCGCCATGGCGAGCGCGTCCAGGGCGAAGGCGAGCGGCTGCCCGTGGAAGTTCCCGGCGGACACGATCTCCCCCTCCTCGAGCAGCACGAGCGGGTTGTCGGTGGCCGCGTTCAGCTCCACACGGACGGTGCGCTCCACGTACTCGAGCAGGTCGCGGCAGGCGCCGTGCACCTGCGGGGCGCAGCGCAGCGCGTAGGCGTCCTGCACCTTGTCGCACCAGCGGTGCGACTCGATGATGGCGGAGCCCTCCAGGAGCCGCCAGACGTTCGCCGCCGCCTCCTGCTGGCCCTTGAGCGGGCGGGTGCGGTGCACGGCCGGGGAGAAGCTCGAGCGGGAGCCCTGCAGCGCCTCCAGGGAGAGCGCGCAGGCGAGGTCGGCGGTCGCCGCCAGCCGGCGCGCCCGCACCAGGCCGAGCGCGGCCATCGCCGCCATGAACTGCGTCCCGTTGACCAGGGAGAGACCCTCCTTGCTCGCGAGCCGCACGGGCTCGAGGCCCACCCGCCGGAGGGCGGAGCGGCCGTCCAGGCGCTCCCCCTCC
>DATMAP010000175.1:0-22344 GCA_035559835.1 Gaiellaceae bacterium | reverse complement strand
GCGAGCAGCCGCCGCAGCACGTAGGGGAGGATCCCGCCGTGGCGGAAGTACTCCCGCTCGCGCGGGGTGTCGAGCCGCACGATCGCCCGGAGCTCGACGCCGTCCGCCCGCACGGTCACCTCGCGCGCCTCCGCGTTCTCGAGCCCCGTGATCGAGAACACCTCGCGCCCGCTGAGCCCGAGCGACTCGCGGCTCTCGCCGGGGAGGAACTGGAGCGGGAGCACGCCCATCATCAGCAGGTTGGAGCGGTGGATCCGCTCGTAGCTCTCCGCCAGCACCGCGCGCACGCCGAGCAGCCGAGGGCCTTTGGCCGCCCAGTCGCGCGAGGAGCCCGACCCGTACTCCTTGCCCGCGAGGACGACGAGCGGTACGCCCTCGGCGCGGTAGCGCTCGGCGGCCTCGAAGATCGTCATCTCCTCCCCGGAGGGCAGGTGCACGGTCCAGGTGCCCTCGGAGCCGGGCACGAGCAGGTTGCGCAGGCGCACGTTGGCGAAGGTGCCGCGCACCATCACCTCGTGGTTTCCGCGCCGCGAGCCGTACGAGTTGAACTCGCGGCGCTCGACGCCGTGCTCGAGCAGGTAGCGGCCCGCGGGCGAGTCGGGCTTGATCGCGCCGGCGGGGGAGATGTGATCGGTCGTCACCGAGTCGCCGACCGAGACCAGGCAGCGCGCGCCGACGATGTCCTCGACCGGCTCCGGCTCGAGCGGCATGCCCTCGAAGTACGGCGGCCGGCGGACGTAGGTGGACGCGGGGTCCCAGGCGAACAGCTCGCCTTCGGGGACGGGGAGGTCGCGCCAGCGCTCGTCGCCGGTGAAGACGTCGGCGTAGGTGGCGCGGAACATCTCCTGGTCGATGGCCTCGGCCATCGTGCGCTGCACCTCCTCTGGGCTCGGCCAGAGGTCCGAGAGGTACACCTCCTCGCCGTCGGCGCCGATCCCGAGCGGCTCGGAGACGAGGTCGAGGTCCATGCGCCCGGCCAAGGCGTAGGCGACGACGAGCGGAGGCGAGGCGAGGTAGTTCGCCTTCACCTCGGGGTGGATGCGCGCCTCGAAGTTGCGGTTCCCGGAGAGGACGGCGCAGACGACGAGGTCGCGCTCGGCGACCGCGCGCGAGATCTCCGCCGGCAGCGGCCCCGAGTTGCCGATGCAGGTCGTGCAGCCGTACCCCACCGTGTGGAAGCCGAGCTCCTCCAGGTACGGGGTCAGCCCGGCCTTGTCGAAGTACTCGGTGACGACCCTGGAGCCGGGGGCGAGGCTCGACTTGACCCACGGCTTGCGCCGCAGGCCCCGCTCGACCGCCTTCTTCGCGAGCAGACCCGCCCCCACCATGACGGCCGGGTTGGAGGTGTTCGTGCAGGAGGTGATGGCCGCGATCACGACCGCGCCGTGATCGAGGGGGAACGTCTCGCCGGCCAGCGTCACTTCGACTGCCGAGCCGGGATGGGTGGCCGCCTCGGGCGGCGACACCGCGACGGTCGCGCCGTGCGTCTCCGGCTCGTGCCCGGGCGCGGTCGAGGCGGGCGGGTCGCTGGCGGGGAAGCTCTCCGCGACCGCCTCGTCGTGCGAGTTGCCGTAGTCGACCCCGAAGCTCGGGAGCGCCTCCAGGAAGGCGCGCTTGGCCTCGCGCAGCGGGACCCGGTCCTGGGGCCGCCTGGGGCCCGCGAGGGAGGGCTCGACGGTGGCCAGGTCGAGCTCGACCACCTGCGAGTAGACGGGCGGGTCGTCGGGGTCGTGCCAGAGGGCGTTCTCCTTGCAGTAGGCCTCGACGAGCGCGATCCGCTCCTCCGGGCGTCCGGTCAGGCGCAGGTAGCGGAGCGTCTCTGCGTCCACCGGGAAGAAGCCGCAGGTGGCGCCGTACTCGGGGGACATGTTCCCGATCGTCGCCCGATCGGCGAGCGGGAGCCGTTCGAGCCCGTGCCCGAAGTACTCGACGAACTTCCCCACCACCCCCGTCTGGCGCAGGATCTGCGTGACGGTGAGGACGAGATCGGTCGCGGTCGCGCCCTCGGGCAGCTCGCCCGTGAGCCGGAAGCCGACCACCTGGGGCACGAGCATCGAGATCGCCTCCCCCAGCATCGCCGCCTCGGCCTCGATCCCGCCCACGCCCCAGCCCAGGACGCCGAGGCCGTTGACCATGGTCGTGTGCGAGTCGGTGCCGACGAGGGTGTCCGGGAACGCCCGACCGTCGCGCTCGTCGACGACGCGGGCGAGGTACTCGAGGTTGACCTGGTGGACGATGCCCGTGTTGGGAGGCACCACCTTGAAGTTCGCGAAGGCCTCCTGCCCCCAGCGCAGGAACGCGTAGCGCTCCCGGTTGCGCTCGAACTCCAGCTCGGCGTTGCGCCTGATGGCGAGCCGCGTCGCGTACTCGTCCACCTGCACCGAGTGGTCGATGACCAGCTCCGCGGGCAGGAGCGGGTTGATCCGGGCCGGATCGCCGCCGAGCGCGCGCATGGCGTCCCGCATCGCGGCCAGGTCGACGATCGCGGGGACGCCTGTGAAGTCCTGCAGGAGGACGCGTCCCGGCGTGAAGGAGATCTCCCGCGAGGGCTCGGCGGCCGCCACCCAGCCCGCGACCGCCTCGACGTCGTCCGCGGTCACGGTGACCCCGTTCTCGTGCCGGAGCACGTTCTCGAGCAGGATGCGCAGCGTGTAGGGAAGCCGCAGGACGTCGTAGCGCGGCTGTAGCGCCTCCAGCCGGAAGATCTCGACCTCGCGCCCGCCGGCGGCGAGCCGGGAGCGGGCGCCGAAGCTGTCCGGGTGCCTCATCTCCTGCGATTCAAGCAGCTTCGACCGCCCCAGCCGCGCGAGTGCGCGCTCGGTCAAGGTTTCCTGGCGCGGGTCGAGGTGCCGGGCGACCGCCTCCGCGTAGGGCTTGCCGACGCGACGTGCGTAGGCGGCGAAGCCCTCGTCGCGCAGAGGGCGAAGGTCCTCCCGGTAGGGCGCGAGCACGTGCCGGCTGCCCACCTGGCGGGCGGCGTTCAGGAAGGCGAGCCCGACCCCGGCGGAGACCTCGAGCAGGCTGCGCTGCTCGCGCTCGGCCTCCGCCACGAGCTCCCGGTAGACGGCGGCCAGCTCCTCCGGCGCGGGCAGGCTCTGCACGTCCTCGCGCAGCTCCGCGAGCGAGCGCCGGAGCGCCTCCAGCTCGAGGGGCGGGATGTCGATCAGGCGCGCGGTCGTCCCGCTCGCGCCCTCGAGCGCGGCCAGCAGCTCGTCCACGCCGGCAAGCTCGGCGTCCTTCGCGAGCACGCCTGCGGCCTTCAGCTCGGCGACGAGCGCATCCAGGTAGACGCGCGTCCCCCGGGTCAGGTCGGCGGCGGCGGCGAGCAGCCAGAGCGGGGAGAAGCCGAAGGCGAGAACGGAGCCGAGCTCGACGACGTTGCCCGCGCCCTTGCGGACGGCGAGCCTGCCCGGAGAGGGCTCCACCTCACCGGCGGCCGCTTCGGCCGGCCGCGCCACCCCGCCGACCAGCTCGACGGTGACGCGCAGCAGGTTGCGCGCCGTCGCCTCGTACAGCCGAGAGCGCCGGACGAGGCGGGGGAGGACGAGCTCTGCCGTCTCGTGCAGCGCTCCCCCGGCGGCGGCCGCGAGCGCGCGGGCGAGCCGTTCGGGCAAGGTCAGCACGTAGCGGAGCAGGCGGGAGCCGGAGCGGGCCACGGCTAGCATGATCGCCGATGGAGGCCGAGACGATCCGCGCGCTGCTCGCGCAGGCGTTCCCCGAGGCGACTGCGCTCGAGGTCGAGGACCGCACGGGGACCGGCGACCACTTCCACGTCACCGTGGTCAGTCCCGCCTTCGACGGCCTCCCGCTCCTCGAGCAGCACCGGCGTGTGAACGACGCGCTCGCCGCGAAGCTCGCGGACGGCTCCATCCACGAGCTCCGCATCACGACGAGAGGAACGGCATGAAGAGCTTGCAAGAGCAGATCGAGGAGGTCATCAGGAACGAGCCGGTGGCCGTGTTCATGAAGGGCACGCCGGACCGGATCATGTGCGGGAACTCCCTGCGGGCGCTCCAAGCCCTGCACGCGGCGCGCGCGCCGATCACGGCCGTGGACGTCCTCCCCGACCCCCGCATCCGCCAGGAGCTGCAGGCGCTCTCCGGCTGGCCGACGATCCCGCAGGTCTTCGTCAAGGGAGAGCTGATCGGCGGCGCGGACATCACCGAGGAGCTCCACGCCAGCGGAGAGCTGGAGCGGAGGCTAGACGAGGCGCTGGGCCCCGACCGCCCGCAGGAGGTCAGGGTCGTCGCGCTGGAGCTGGGCGCGAGCTGATCCTTACTCCGCCGCGATGCGGCCCGCCAGCTCGTGGGCGATCGCGTGCTCGCCGCGGTCCGTGCGCAGGGTGACCGGTCCGGCGAAGGGGGCGAGCGCGAGCAGCTCGACCTCCGAGCCGGGAACGAGCCCCAGCGCGGCCAGGTAGCGGAGCAGCTCCGGGTCGCCGTCGGGAACGCGGGCGATCGCCGCGCGCTCGCCGGGCACGAGGTCGGCGAGCGTCCGCGTGCGGCCCTCCTCGACCCGCAGCTCGCGATCCGGGATCGGGTCGCCGTGCGGGTCGCGGGTGGGGAACCCGAGCGCCTCGTCGATCCGCGCCTCCAGCTCCTCGGAGAGCGCGTGCTCGAGCAGCTCGGCCTCGGCGTGCACCTCGTCCAGGGAGAGCCCCAGCCGGTCGGCGAGGTAGCGCTCGAGCAGCCGGTGATGCCGGAGCACCTCGAGCGCGCTCCGGCGGCCGCGCTCGGTCAGCGCCACCCCGCGGTAGGGCGCGCGCTCGACCAGCCCCAGCTCGGCGAGGCGCTTGGTCATCGCCGTCGCCGAGGGAGCGCTCACGCCCATGCGCGCCGCGAGCGCCGACGTGGTCACGCGCTCTCCCGCCGACTCGAGGGCGTAGATCGCCTTCAGGTAGTCCTGCACGGCGACGGTCAGCTCGGTGACGGGTGTTCCCATCTCGACTCTCTTAGGGTACACTCCGCTTCGGATTTAGGTATGGCTAAAAAGCGTCTCACGCGGGGCCGGCTGCTGGCTGCCGCCGCCCCCCTGGCGGCGGCGCCGCTCGTCGGCAAGCTTGCCCTCGACGGCAGGGAGACCGCGGCGCACGACCACGCAGGTCACGGGAGCGCCCGCGTCCCTGCGAGCCACGCCGGGGGCGTCCGCGGCCATGCGGCCATGGTCGGCGCGGAGGCCCCTGCGGTCGGCGGGCCGCGCGATCTGGACGCTCTCCTCTACCCGCCGCCTGCGCTGCCCTACCGGCCCGGTCGCGTGCGGGCCTACGAGCTGGTCGCGGTCGATGCCGAGCTGGAGATCGCGCCGGGTGTCTTCTTCCCCGCCTGGACGTACAACGGGACGGTGCCCGGCCCCGTCATCCGGGCGACCGAGGACGACCTGCTGCGCGTGCGTTTCCGCAACGAGGGCTCGCATCCGCACACGATCCACTTCCACGGGATCCACCCGGCGAACATGGACGGCGTCTTCGAGATCGTCGCGCCCGGGGAGGAGCTCACCTACGAGTTCCCGGCGCGACCTGCGGGCTTCCACCTCTACCACTGCCACGCGACGCCGCTCAAGAAGCACATCCACAAAGGGCTCTACGGCGCGTTCATCATCGACCCGCGCGAGCCGCGGCCGCCGGCGCAGGAGCTGGTCATGGTCATGAACGGCTTCGACACGGACGGCGACGGCGAGAACAACTTCTACACCGTCAACGGCCGCTCGTTCTACTACGCGCGCTATCCGATCCGCGTCCGGCGCTCGCAGCTCGTCCGCGTCTACCTGGCGAACCTGACCGAGTTCGACCTGGTCAACTCCTTCCACCTGCACGCGGACTTCTTCCGCTACCAGCCGAACGGCACCGGCCAGCACTGGGAGTACACGGACACGGTCATGCAGTGCCAGGGCCAGCGTGGCGTGCTCGAGATCGAGTTCACCGGGACCGGGCTGCACATGTTCCACGCCCACCAGTCGGAGTTCGCCGAGCTGGGCTGGATGGGCTTCTTCGAGGTCGTGGACTGATGGAGGCGCGGACCGCGTCGCTCGGCTCGCAGCTCGGCTGGCGCCTGTGGGCGCTCGTCCCCGTGCTCGCGCTCGCGCTCGCGGTCGGGGCCGTGGTCACGGGCGGCTCGCGGCTCGTCGATCTGGTGGGGACGAACCCGCCGCCCGCCGATGAGTTCGACATCCGCCGCGTCGAGTTCAGACCGGGCGAGCTCCGGATCGTCGTCCGCAACCCGCAGCGCGACGACCTGACCATCGCCAACGTCAACGTCGACGACGCCATCGTCCCCTTCACCGTCGAGGGCTCGGCGACCCTCGGCCGGCTGCGCTCGGCGACCATCGTCGTCCCCTTCGACTGGGTCGAGGGCGATCCGATCTCCGTCGGCGTGACCAGCTCGACCGGCATCCAGACGGTCGAGGAGATCCCGGCGGCGGTGGCGACGCCCGAGCCGTCCGCGCGCGGGTTCCTCGGCTACGCGCTCATCGGCGGGCTCGTCGGCATCCTCCCGGTCGCGCTCGGGCTGCTGTGGCTGCCCGCCCTGCGCCGGGCGAGCGCCGCCTGGCTCTCGGGGTTCATGGCCTTCACGGCCGGCTTGCTCGTCTTCCTCGGCCTCGACGCGCTGAGCGAGGCCTTCGAGCAGCAGGCCGCCCTCCCGCCCGGGCTCGGCGGGAGCGGGCTCGTCCTGCTCGGGGTCGCGCTCAGCTTCCTCGGGATGACGGCCCTCGCCGGGCGGCTGGGCGGAGGAGGAACCGCCGCCGGGGTCGCGCTCGCGCTGCTCGTCTCGATCGGGATCGGGGTGCACAACTTCGGCGAGGGGCTCGCGATCGGGGCCTCCTTCGCCGTCGGCGAGCTGCAGCTCGGGACCTTCCTGATCGTCGGCTTCATGGTCCACAACGTGACCGAGGGGCTCGGCATCGCCGCGCCCGTGGCGCGGTCGCGGGTCACGCTGCTCGCGCTGGCGGGCCTCGTGCTCGTCGCCGGCGCGCCCACCATCCTCGGCGCCTGGCTCGGCGGCTACACCTCGAGCGACGTGCTCGCCGCGCTCTTCTTCGGCCTCGCCGCGGGGGCGGCGTTCCAGGTCGTGGTCGAGGTCGGCCGCTACGTGGCGCACAATGCGCCCGGCGGCCTGCGCTCGCCTCACGCGATCGTCGGCTTCCTCGCCGGCATCGCGGTCATGTACGCGACGGGCATCCTCGCCGGCTGATCCGCGGGCCGCTCAACCGCGGCTTAACCGCGGCTAACCCGCGGTTCACGCGGCCGCGGCTATAACGGTCAGCGCATGCCCTCCCTCCGTTCCCTGCGACCGTACCTCGCGCTCGTCGCGGCCGCCGCCCTCGGGGGCGGGGTCGCGGTGGGCGCGGTCGCGGCGCTCGGCGGGCTCGAGGGGGAGACGACGGTCATCACCGAGACCGTCGCCGCTCCCGCCACGGGCTCCACGGCGGCCGCCGGCCGGGGCATGAGCATCAACGAGATCTACGAGCGGGCGGCGCCCGGCGTCGTGCGCATCAACGCGACCACCAAGTCCACCGCGGCCGTTCCCCAGGTCGACCCGTTCTTCGGCGGCCCGCTTCCGAGCGTGCCGCAGCAGGAGGCGCTCGGCTCCGGGTTCGTCATCGACAAGGCCGGCCACATCGTGACCAACTTCCATGTCGTCCAGGGCGCGGACGAGGTCACCGTCAGCTTCTCCAAGCGCGACACGGTCAAGGCGGAGATCGTCGGCACCGATCCTTCCACCGACCTCGCCCTGCTGCGCGTGGAGGCGCCGGCGAGCGCGCTGACCCCGCTCCCGCTCGGCGACTCGGACCAGGTGAAGGTCGGGGATCAGGTGGTCGCGATCGGCAACCCCTTCGGGCTCGACCGGACGGCGACGGCGGGCATCGTCAGCGCCCTGCAGCGGCTGATCACCGCGCCCAACCGGTTCACGATCGACCACGTCATCCAGACCGACGCCCCCATCAACCGGGGCAACTCGGGAGGACCGCTCCTGAACATGCGCGGCGAGGTGATCGGTGTGAACACCCAGATCGAGACCGGCAACGTGAGCACCGGCAACGTCGGGATCGGCTTCGCGGTGCCGTCGAACACGGTGAAGGACGTCGTCGCCCAGATCCTCCGCACCGGGCACGTCGACCACGCGTACCTCGGGATCCTCGGACGCGCGATCACCCCCGAGCTGGCCAAGACCTTCCGGCTGCCGACCCAGGAGGGTGTCCTCATCGAGGACGTCAAGCCGGGCAGCGGCGCGGCCAAGGCGAAGCTGAAGGAGGGCGACACGCAGGTCGTGGTCGCCGGTGAGACCTACGTCCTCGGCGGGGACATCATCGTCTCCCTGAACGGCAAGCCGATCGCCTCGATCGAGGAGCTGCGCGAGGCGATCTCCGCCCACAAGCCCGGCGACCGCGTCACCCTGGGCATCTATCGGGGCGAGCGGAAGCTCGAGGTGCAGGTCACCCTCGGGCGCCAGCCGGCGTTCCCGCAGAGCTAGGGAAGCTCGGGCTGCGAGCGAGCGCCTCGTCCGTCAGCCGGTACCCGCGCTCGGCCAGGGCGAGCTTCTGCTCCGCCGGCCAGGGCCGGTCGCTGCGGAAGGTCGGGTCGAGCCCGTCCTCCCCGGGCGTGCCGCGCACGACGAGCAGCGGGACGTGGCGGTCGTGGCGGAAGGGGAAGCGGGCGGAGGCGAAGCGCGCCTCCAGCTCGGCTCGCACGCGGCGGCGGCGCCAGGGCGGCACGGCCGCAAGCGCCGCCTCGACCACCTCCCGCCGCAGGCGCTGCAGCTCGGCGACGGAGGTCTCGCGTTCCTCCGCAAGCCGTTCCTCGAGCACCGTGTTGCGCGCGATTGCGACGCGCATCAGGCGGACGATCAGCTCCGCGTAGTGGGCCGGCTCGCCGCGTTGCGCGCGCTCCTCGGCCAGGCGTACCTCGGCCAGGAGCGCGCGTACGGGTGGGACGGCGCGGAAGCGCTCCAGCCGCTCGCGCAGGCGCTCCAGGTAGGCGGGGTCGGTCGGGCGGTAGCTGGAGACGTAGCGGAAGGCTGCGATCCCCTGCACGGCGGGGTTGCGGTAGGCGTGCTCGAGCGGGAAGTTCCGCACCCAGCCGCCATCGGTGGCCACCACCTCGCCGATCCGGACCGGGAGCACGAGCGCGCTGATCGCAGCCGAGGCGAGGATCGCCTGCGCCATCGTCTCGGGGGGCGTCGCGTGCGAGGAGTAGACGAGCTCGAAGTGGCGCGTGTCCCCGTCCAACGGGTAGGAGCTGACGTCGGTCGCGATCACGGTCAGCTCGATCTCGGCCTCCGCGAGCGCGCCTGCCAGCTCTGCGGCCGTGCCGAGCCGCGCGGCGATCGTGGCCGGCAGCGTGTAGTCGTGCAGCCCGCCCGGGAGCTGCCAGACCCGCCTCGGCCGGAAGACCTCCTCCGCCTCGAGCTCGAGCAGGAAGCGCCGCAGGTCGGCGAGGCGGTCGAGCGCCGCCATCGTCCCGGCGAGCGCGCCCGCCGACGTCCCGTAGATCCAGCCTACGCGCGGCCACAGCTCGCTCGCGCGCAGGCGCTCGAGGAAGCCCAGCTCGAGGAGGGCGCCGTTGATTCCCCCGCCCGAGAGGACGACCGCGAGGTCGCGGCTGCCGGATGTCCGCACGCGGCTATTGTGCCCGCGTGGAGTCCGAGCTTCGGCGGGGGACGACGGTCGAGCCCGACGTCACCGAGGCAGAGGACGAGGAGCTCTGGCGCGACTCGGGCGGCGACCACACGGGGTGGTTCTGCGTCAGGACCGACCCGTTCCCCTGCCCGGCGCCGGGCTGCTCCTTCGTCGCCGAGTTCATGACCGCGGCGCATCTGATCCTCGTCTGGGAGGAACGCGACGACCCCAACCTGCTCTGGCACGCGCAGCGGGCCAAGGAGGTCGGGCGCAATCCGCGCGTCGTCCCCTACGAGCGCGCCTTCGGGCCGAGCGCGTCCTACTACGCCTGGGAGGCCGCGGGCCGGCCCGTGCACGGCGTCAAAGGCCGCTGAGCCGGCGCCTGCGCGGGCTAGCATGGGGCCGTGGCCGTCGTCGCCGAGACGCTGAAGGTGACCGGGATCCGCTGCGAGCGCTGCGTCGCCAGGCTCGCGGCCGCGCTGCGCGGACAGGAGGGAATCGAGTCCGCCACCGCCAACCTGGTCGGCGACGTCGCCCTCGCCTGGGACGACGAGCGCACCTCGCGGGCCGAGATCCTGGCCGCGCTCGCGCGGGCGGGCTTCCGGGAGGCCCCGGACGCGGGGGAATAGGGCGTTCGGACCGCTCGTTGCAGCGTCCTGTAACGCACGGGTACGGTAGCCGGGTGAGCGAGCCCGAGCCCGCCGCCGAAGCACGACGGATCGCCTCCCGCGAGCGCGATCGCGTCCGCTTCGAGGAGGAGGCGCTGGCGCTCGCCGACCAGGTCTACCGGGTCGCCCGCCGGCTCGTCGGTTCGCGTGAGGAGGCAGAGGATCTGGTGCAGGAGACGTACGCGAGGGCCTTCCGGAGCTGGGACTCCTTCACCCCCGGGACGAACCTGCGGGCGTGGCTCCTGCGCATCCTCACCAACCTCAACGTCGATCGCGGGCGGCGGGTCCAGCGCACCCCGCCGACCCAGCCACTCGAGGAGACCGACTACTACCTGGCCAACAAGGTCGCTTCGGCCGCGGGCGAGGAGGCGCTCGAGCAGGACGTCGTCGTCGAGCGCCTGTCCCAGGATGCCGTCGTCAAGGCGCTCTCCGAGCTGCCGCCCCAGTTCCGCGAAGCCGTCGTGCTCGTCGACATCGGCGACTTCACCTACCAGGACGCGGCGCAGATCCTGGACGTCCCGATCGGGACGGTGATGTCGCGCCTCCACCGGGGACGCCGCGCCCTGAAGCGCAAGCTGGCCGAGGAGGCGCTGCCGTGACCCGCGATCCCTGCGAGCGCTGCGAGGAGCTGCTCCAGGACTACCTCGACCGCACGCTCACCGACCAGGAGTGGGCAGAGGCGGAGGTGCACCTGGCGGCCTGCGACTACTGCCGGCGTCGCTACCGCTTCGAGGAGTCCCTGCGCCGGTACGTCCGGCTGACGGCCGAGGAGCGCATGCCGCCTGGGCTGATGGCGAAGCTCCAGGAGCTCCGCGGCCTGGACGCCACCGCCTAGCCGTACGCTCAGGCCGTCCCCTCGTCGAGGCGCCTCAGGTCCTCCGGCCGGTCCACGTCGCCTGGAGCGCCGAGGTCTTCGCAGGGGACGAGCCGCGCCTCGAGCGCGCGCAGGCCCTCGTCGGGGATGTGCCCCCAGTCGGCGCGGCCGAGGACGAGCGGGTGCCCTCTCTCGCCGCCATAGGAGGCTGCGACGATCCCGCCGGAGCGACGCCACTCCGCCAGCGTCCGCTCGACCGAGGCGGGCGAGAGCTGCGGCCCGTCCGCGAGCACGACGACTGCGGCCTCCACGTCCGGCCCGAGCGCGGCGAGGCCGCAGCGCAGCGAGGCGCCCGGGCCCCGCTCCCAGTCCGCGCAGCGCACGAGGCGGGCCGGAACCGCTTGTGACAAAGTGTCACAAGGGAGCTCGAGCGGGTAGGCGCCCTCGACGACGACGATCTCGTCCACCGGGGCCTCGCCCAGACGGGCGAGGACGCGGGGCAGGAGGAGGCGCTGCTTCGGGGCGCCGAAGCGCGTCGCCTCGCCTGCGGCGAGGACGACGGCGGCGACGCGCCCCATCAATCCTCGACGACCGTCACGCTCCGGACGACGACCGGCTGCGTGGGCCGCTCGTTGGCGTCTCCCAGTGCCCCGATGCGCTCGACCACGTCGAGCCCCTCGGTCACCCGGCCCACGATGGCGTACTCCGGCCGCAGGCCGGCGTCGTCGGCGGTGACGACGAAGAACTGGCTCCCGGCCGTCCCCGCGGGGGCGAGCGAGGTCTTCGCCATCGCCACCGTTCCCTTCGTGTACCGCACCGAAGGCGGGGGAGCGTCGAGTGTCGCGTAGCCGGGCCCGCCCGTCCCGGTCTGGGTCGGGTCGCCGCCCTGGATGACGAAGCCGGGCACGATCCGGTGGAAGACGGTCCCGTTGTAGAAGCCCCGGCGGGCGAGCGAGACGAGGGATGCGGTCGTCTCGGGGGCGAGCCGGAGGTCGAGCTGGACGGTGAAGTCCCCGCAGCTCGTCGCGAATACGAGTCGCCACGTCTTCGACGGGTCGAGCGTCCCGGTCGGGGGCTCGAGGGGCTCGGGCGTTCGTGGGGCAGGCTGCTCCACCTGTTCACACTCCCCGGTCGCGGTGCGGTCGGCCGCGCCGCCGCCGCAGCCCGCCGCCGCGAGAAGCAGGGCGAGCGTGACGAGGACGCCGCGCATCGCGTGCGATGCTACCGGGGCCGATGGGGATCGGACGGTGTGAGTGGGCGCTGGGCGACCCACTGCTCGTCGCCTACCACGACGAGGAGTGGGGCGTTCCGTCGCACGACGACCGCCACCTCTTCGAGCTGCTCACGCTCGAGGGCGCCCAGGCCGGACTCTCCTGGCTCACCATCCTGCGCAAGCGCGAGGGGTACCAGCGCGCCTTCGCTGGCTTCGACCCGGCGCAGGTGGCGCGCTTCTCGGCGCAAGACGTGGAGCGCCTCCTCGCCGACCCGGGAATCGTGCGGAACCGGCTCAAGGTGGAGTCCGCCCTCGTCAACGCCGCACGTGTGCTCGAGGTGCAGGACGAGCACGGCAGCTTCGCGTCGTACCTGTGGAGCTTCCTGGACGGCGCTCCGCTCGACGGCCGGCGCCGCTCGCTCGCCGAGCTCCCGGCGCAGACGCCCGAGTCGCGCGCGCTCAGCAGGGATCTGAAGCGGCGCGGCTTCCGCTTCGTCGGTCCCACCGTCTGCTACGCGTTCATGCAGGCGGTGGGCCTCGTCAACGACCACGTGAGCGGCTGCTTCCGCTATCGCGAGCTCGCGGGATGAGGAGTCGGTGTCAGACACCGATTCCTGTCAAGGGGACTTCGTGCCAACTTCGTGCCAACTTCTCCACAGCCGGCGACGGCGCTGGCAGCGCACCTCCACCTGAAGTCGTGTCCAGATCGGCCAGGGCGGTCACGGGCCGCCGCCGCTCGGGTGTCTGACACCGGCCTTCCAGACACCCGCGTTCCAGGGGCGTTCGCTATGCGCGGGTTGTGACCGTGATCAGGTCGGCGAGGTTGACGAGCTGGATGGCGAGGCGCATGGCGCGGACGCGCTCGTCGTCGGAGACGAGCTCGGCGCCCTCGCGCCACAGCTCCTGCGCGGCGACGAGCAGCTCCTCGATGCGGCGGGCTTCGTCCAGATGGCCGTCGCGCTCGCGGGAGGCGTTGACCGCGAGCCCGAGCGCGCCGATCCCGTCCCGCTGGCGCAGCCAGAGCAGCGGCATCGCCATGGAGACGTACTGGTGGATGCGGGCGAAGGTGAGCGGCTGCACGAGCGAGGTGCCGCCGCGCGGCGCCGTCAGCGGGAGCGGATCTTCCCCGGCTGCGATGCGGCGGGCGTTCTCGCCCAGGAACGCCCTGAGCTGGCGGTCGTCGAAGCCCGCCAGCTTCGCCGTGCGCACCGAGAGCAGGAGCGAGTTCGGCTGCCGCCCGTAGGGGTAGTCGGACGCGTACAGGATCTGCTCCGGCGAGACCTGGCGGTAGAGGTCGAGCAGGTCGACGGCGCTCCAGACCGAGCTGTCGAAGAAGACGCCCGGGATCCCGCCCAGCCGCCCGGCCAGGCCCGCCATGTCGGCGATGCCGGCGTGGGCGACGATCAGGCGCACGCCTTCGTGCCGGCGCACGAGCGCCTCCAGGTCCTCCGCGATCGGGGGCAGGCCGCGGCCGCCGTGGATGAGGATCGGCACCTCGCGTTCGGCCGCCAGCGCGAAGATCGGCTCGAGGCGCTCGTCGTTCAGCGCGAAGGCCTGCGCGCGCGGGTGGAGCTTGATCCCGCGGGCGCCGAGGTCGAGGCAGCGGCGGGCCTCCTCGAGCGGGCGCTGGGTCAGGTCGAGCCTCGCGAAGGGGACGAGCCGTCCGCCCGAGCGCTCGGCGTGGGCGAGCGTGCGGTCGTTGGGGACGCTGAAGGCGGGGTCCCGGTCGTGCTCGTCCAGGCAGAAGCAGAACGCGCCCGCGAAGCCGTAGCGGTCGAGCAGCCCGAGCAGCTCGGCGTAGTCGCCGGTGCTGCCGTCGAGGTCGTGCCCGAGGTGCGTGTGCGCGTCGAAGAGGTACGCACCCTCCGGCAGCTCGGCGCGCAGCGCGAGCTCGTACTCCTCGACGAGCACCTCGGCCTTCTCGAAGGCAGTCATCGCGTCTGTTCGTGGAGCGCCGACCACACCCTGGCCGGCGTCATGGGCAGCTCGCGCAGGCGGGCGCCGGTCGCGGCCGCCACGGCGTTCACGATGGCGGCGGGCGCGCCCACGACGGGTGCTTCCCCGATCCCCTTCGCGCCGAATGGCCCGTCGGGCGCCGGAACCTCCACGATCAGCGTCTCGATCTCGGGGACCCGCTCGGCGTTCGGGATCGCGTACTCCATGAACGACGTCGTCAGGAGCCGGCCGTGCTCGTCGTGGGCGAGCTCCTCGTAGAGCGCCCAGCCGACTCCCTGCGCGACGCCCCCTCGCATCTGGCCCTCGACGAGCGCCGGGTTCAGCGCCCGGCCGACGTCCTGCGCAACGACGTGGCGCAGGACGACGACCTCACCCGTCTCGCGATCGACGCGGACGTGCGCGAGGTGCGCAGCCACGGAGGGCGCGCCGCTCGTCTGCGCCGACCCACCGTGCCCCTCGATGGGCTCGTAGCGGCCGCCGAAGCGCAGCGCCTTGCTCGCGATCTCGGCGACGGTGAGCGAGCGGTCGGGGGCCCCCACGGCGCGGACGACTCCGTCCACGACCTCGAGGTCGTCCGGCGCGATCTCCAGCTCCTCGGACGCTGCCGCGAGCAGCTTCTCCCGAGCGGCCGCGGCGGCGCGCAGGACCGCGGTCCCGACGGTGTAGGTGACCTTCGAGCCGCCGCTTGCGCCCGCGTACGGCCCGCTGGCGGTGTCGGCGAGGACGACGCGGACCTTCTCGGGCTCGAGCCCGAACGTAGCGGCGGCGATCGCCGCGAAGCCGGTGCTCACCCCGCTCATGTCGACCGCGGAGGTGACGATCGTCATCGTGCCGTCCTTGTCCACCCGGCAGACGGCCGCGGCCGGCTCGTTCCCGCCGGGCCAGTGGCCGACGGCGATCCCCACGCCCTCGCCCTCGGGGAGCTCGTGGCGAGCGGCCCAGAGTGGGTGCTCGCGGATGCGCTCGAGCACCTCGACGGCGCCGATGGTCGCGTACGGGGTGCCGCTGATCGCCACGTCGCCTTCGACGACCGCGTTGCGGAGGCGCAGCTCGATCGGGTCGAGGCCGAGCGCCGCCGCGAGCTCGTCGAGGAGCGTCTCGAGCGCGAACGCCGCGGCCGGGGCGCCGGGGCCGCGGTAGGCGCCGAAGGTGAAGCGGTTCGTGAGGACGCCGTACCCGACCACGTCGTGGGCCTGCCAGCGGTAGGGCCCGGCTACGAGCGACGAGGTGATCCCCTCCAGGCCCCAGCCCGCGTTCGCCCCGCGGTCGACGATCATGCGCGCTTCGAGGCCTGTGAGCGTGCCGTCCTCGAGCGCGCCGATGCGCAGGTGCGTCACCTGCGCCGACACCGGGTTCATCGACAGGAAGTCCTCGGTGCGCGTGAGCGCGAGCCGCACCGGCCGCCCGAGCGCGAGCGCCGCGCCCGCGGCGAGCGGCTCGATGAGCGCGAACTTGCCGCCGAAGGCCCCGCCGAGCGGCTCTGCCACCACGCGGATCCGGTCCTCCGGGAGCCCGAAGGCGCGCGCGAGCTCGCTCCGGGTCACGAACGAGCCCTGGGTGCTCGTGGAGACGACGAGCGTGCCGTTCGGCTCCTGCCACGCGGTCGCGGTCTGGGGCTCGAGGTAGGCCTGGTACACCCACGGCGTCCGAAAGGTGCCCTCGACCACGGCCGCGCTCGCGGCGAAGGCCGCGGCCACGTCTCCAGCGCTGCGACGGACGCGCCCGAGGACGTTGGCGGACAGCGGCTCGGCCGGCTCGTCCTCCTCGCCGTGATCGACGCCCGCGTGGATCGACTCGAGGTCGCCTCCGGCTCCCTCCGAGGGCCGGCGCGCGAGCGGCGCTCCCGGCGCCATGGCCGCCTCGACGTCCACGACGACGTCGAGCGGCTCGAGCTCGACGGCCACGAGCTCCGCTCCGTCCTCGGCGGCCGCCTCCGTCTCGGCGACGACGATCGCGATCGGCTGGCCGGCGAAGACGACCTCCTCGCGCGCGAGCGGCTCGGCGGTGCGGTCCGAGGCGTCGGTGGCGGTGGGCAGGTCGGCGGCCGTCAGCACGGCGACGACGCCGGGCACCGCCCGGGCGGCCTCGACGTCGATCGCGCGGATGAGGGCGTGCGCCTCGGTCGAGAGGACGAGCCGCGCGTGCAGGAGGCCGTGCACCCAGCCGTCGGCCGCGTAGCGCGTCGCGCCCGTCACCTTCTCAGGGGCGTCGATGCGTGGCCGGGGGACGCCGATGACCTCGGTCACGAGGCCCTCCCCTCCGCGCGCGCCCGCGCGCGCTCGAGCGCCCGCCGCACGACGACGCGCGCCAGGTGGCGCCGGTACTCCTCGCCGGCGAAGCGGTCGCCGTAGACCTCGATGTCCTCCAAGCCCGCCTCGGGGTCGGCGACGGGCACGGGGCCGCCCGCGATCCCGGTGAGCGCGACCCGCGCACCGGCGGGCGTGACGAGCGCGGCGGCGCCGGCGAGCGCGAAGCCGGACGCCGGGTGCTCGACCTTGACGTACGCCGAGCCGGAGCCCGGCGGCGGCGTCGGCACGCGAACGGCGGTGACGAGCTCGCCGGCTGCGAGCGCGGTCGTGAACGGGCCGAGGAAGAAGTCCGAGGCTGCGATCGTCCGCTCGCCCTCCGCCGAGTAGGCGACGAGCTCGAGCCCGAGCGCCACCGCCACCGCAGGCATGTCCGCCGCCGGGTCGGCGTGGGCGAGACCGCCTCCGATCGTCCCCCGGTTCCGCACCTGCAGGTCGCCGATCCCGCGTGCGCAGTCGGCGATCGCCTGGAGCCCCTCGCCGCGCAGCTCCTGCGCGCGGGAGAGCGCATCCCAGGTGGTCAGCGCGCCGATCGCGTACGCGCCGTTCGCTCGCTCGAGCCCTGCGAGCTCGAGGCGTCCGAGGTCCACCACGAACTCCGGTCGCCCGATGCGCAGCTTCATGAGCGGCAGGAGCGACATCCCGCCCGCGAGCGCCTTGGAGTCGGGCTCGCGGAGGGCCTCGAGCGCGTCCTCGACCGAGGTCGCCCGGTGGTAGCGGAAGGGGGCCGGGATCACGAGAGCGCCTCCGCAGCCGCTCGGACGGACTCCACGATCGGCTGGTAGCCGGTGCAGCGGCACAGGTTCCCGCGCAGGGCGTGCCGGATCGCCGCCTCGTCCGGGTCGGGGTCGCGGGAGAGGAGGTCGAGCGTGGTCAGGATCATCCCCGGGGTGCAGAACCCGCACTGCAGCCCGTGGTGCTCGACGAACGCCTGCTGCACGGGGTGCAGCTCGCCCGCCGGCGCGAGGCCCTCGATCGTCGTCACCTCCGCCCCCTCGGCCTGGAGGGCGAGCAGCGTGCAGCTCTTCACCGCCCGGCCCTCGACGAGCACCGTGCAGGCGCCGCACTGGCTCGTGTCGCAGCCGACGTGCGCGCCGGTCAGGCCGAGCCCGTCGCGGAGCGCGTGCACGAGCAGCGTCCGCGGCTCCACCTCGAGCGTCCGCGGCTCGCCGTTGACGACGAGCTGGATCCGCTCAGGCACCGGCAGGGAGCGCCGCGAGCTTGTCGCGGAGGTACGCGAGGTAGGGCCCGGGGTCGATCCCCGCGGTGCCGGTGAGGCGCTCGATCGTCTCCTTGGGCGTGAGCTTGCGGCCGAGCGCGTAGAGGTTGTCGCGGAGCCACGCCGAGAGCTTGTGGAGCTCGCCGGCCGCCATCTGCTCCTCGACATCCGGGATCGCCTCCCGCACCGCCGCCCAGAGCTGGAGCGAGATGACGTTCCCGAGCGCGTAGGTCGGGAAGTACCCGAACGAGCCCGCCGACCAGTGGACGTCCTGGAGGACGCCGTGCGCGTCGTCCGGGACCTCGACCCCGAGCAGCTCCCGCATGCCCGCATTCCAGGCCTCGGGGAGGTCGCGCGGCGCGAGCGTCCCCTCGATCAGGCGCCGCTCCAGCTCGAAGCGGAGGATGATGTGCAAGCTGTACGTCGTCTCGTCGGCCTCGACCCGGATCAGCCCTGGCTCGGCGCGGTTGATCGCGGCCACGAACGCGTCGAGCGCGACGTCCCCCAGCTGCTCGGGGAAGGTCTCCCGCAGCGGCTCGTACCAGTACGTCCAGAACGCTCGCGAGCGTCCGACGAGGTTCTCCCAGGTGCGGCTCTGAGACTCGTTCAGGCCGAGCGACGGCGCGCCGGCGAGCGGCGTCCGCTCGAGCGAGTCGGCGATCCCGTGCGCGTACAGCCCGTGCCCGGCCTCGTGCAGGGTCGACCAGAGCGACTCGAGCCCCGTCTCGTGGTAGCGGGTCGTCAGGCGCACGTCGCGGTTCGAGAAGGAGGTGCAGAAGGGGTGCGCGGTCGTGTCCAGCCGCCAGGCGCCCTCGGTGAAGCCGAGCGTCGCGAGCACGCGCTCGGCGAAGGCACGCTGGAGCTCCGGGGCGAAGCGTCCCTGGAGGAAGCCCGCCTCGACGCGGGGCGCCTCGCGCACCAGCTCGGCGAGCGCCGGCCGGATCACGCCGAACACCTCCGCCACCTCGGTCGTGGTCATGAAGGGCTCGTAGTCGTCGAGCAGCGGGGTGTACGGCGAGTCCTCCCACTCGAAGCACTCGACGTAGCGGCGCCGGAGCTCGAGGTTGCGCTCGAGCGCGGGGAGGAAGGCGGCGAAGTCGCTGCGCGCCCGCGCCTCCACCCACACCTGGTGGCCCTGTGCGGCCGCGCGCGTCATCTCCGCGCGCAGCTCGGCGGGCACCTTCCGCGCCTTCTCCCAGTCGCGGCGGGTGACGCGGATCAGGCTCGCCTCGTCGGAGTCGTAGGGGAGCGACTCCTCGAGCGGGCGGAGCCGCTCGAGCAGGCGGCCGATCTCGTCGTCCACGAACCGCTCGTGCGCGATCCGGCCGAGGGTGGCGAGCGCCTCGGCGCGGGCGGGGGTGCCGAGCGGCGGCATCGTCACCTTCTGGTCCCAGCCGAGCACGCCCATCGCGCGGTGCAGGTCGGAGACCTCGGCCAGACGCTCGCGGAGCGTGCGCAGGTCGGCGTCCACGGCTGGGGACTCTAGCGGGGCGACGGTAGGATCCGCGCCCATGACGGACGTCCTCGTCGTCGGCGACACCGAGCGCGTCCCCGAGCTGCGCCACGAGGTGCCGCTGATGATCCCGGACCCCTTCTTCTACGCGGAGCGCGACGGGCGCCGGCTGGTCGCGGTCCCCTCGCTCGAGGCGCCGCGCTTGGAGGCGCTCGGCGCCGGGCTCGAGGTATATCCCTACGAGGAGCTCGGGGTCGACGAGCTGCTCCGGGCCGGCCTCGACCCGTACACGTTCCGGGGCGAGCTCGCGAAGCGCGTCGTGCGCGGGCTCGGAATCGAGCAGGCCGCGGTCCCGCGGGCCTTCCCCCTGGGGGTGGCGGACGAGCTGCGCGGGATCGGCGTGAAGCTCACCGTCGACCAGGAGCTCTTCGACGCGCGCCGCCGGGTGAAGAGCGAGCACGAGCTCGCGGGCATCCGCCGGGCGCAGCGGGCGGCCGAGGCGGCCATGGCCGAGGCGCGCGATCTCCTCCGCCGCGCGGAGCCGCAGGACGGCCTCCTCGCGCTCGACGGCGAGCCGCTGACCTGCGAGCTCGTGAAGGAGCGCGTGCGCGCGACGCTCCTGCGCCACGGGGCGTTCTCGGACACGCCCATCGTCTCGCACGGGGCGCAGACGGCGGTCGGCCACGAGCTGGGCTCCGGCCCGATCGCCGCCTCGGACGTCGTCCTCCTCGACCTCTTCCCGCAGGACCTCGAGTCAGCCTGCTTCGCCGACCTGACCCGCACCTTCGTCGTCGGCGAGGCTCCGGCCGAGCTCCGCCGGGCGCACGACCTCTGCCTGGAAGCGCTCGAGCTCGCGCTGGGCGGCATCCGAGCCGGGGTGAACGGAGGCGACCTGCACCGGCGGGTGTGCGCGTTCTTCGGCGAGCACGGCTACCCGACCCAGCTCACGAAGGCCGAGGGCGAGGTGCTCCGCGACGGCTTCTTCCACGGGCTCGGCCACGGGGTCGGGCTCGCCGTGCACGAGGCGCCGAGCCTCGGCCTGGTCGGCCAGGAGCTCGTCGCCGGCGACGTGGTCGCGATCGAGCCCGGCCTCTACCGGCACGGGCTCGGCGGCGTCCGGGTCGAGGACCTCGTCCTCGTCACCGACGACGGCTGCGAGGTGCTGACCGAGTTCCCCTACGACCTGGAGGTCTGAGGTGAGCGAGAAGGCCATCCACACGTTCCTGCTCGAGGAGCGTCGCTACCCCCCGCCCGCCGAGTTCGCGGCGCAGGCGAACGCCAAGGCCGACCTCTACGACGTCCCCTTCGAGGAGTTCTGGGAGCGGGAGGGCCGCGCGCGCGTGACCTGGTTCGAGCCCTTCCACACCCTGCTCGAGTGGGAGCTCCCGTACGCGCGCTGGTACGTGGGCGGGAAGCTGAACGTCGCTTACAACTGCCTCGACCGCCACGTCGAGGCCGGGCTCGGGGACCGGGTCGCCTACTACTACGAGGCCGAGCCGGTCGGGGAGCGGGCCGCGATCACCTACGCGCAGCTCCTGGAGGAGGTCGTCAAGGCCGCGAACGGCCTGAAGGCGCTCGGCGTCGGCAAGGGGACGCCGGTCGGGATCTACATGGGCATGGGCCCGGGGCTGCCGGTGGCCATGCTCGCCTGCGCGCGCCTGGGCGCGCCCTTCACCGTCGTCTTCGGCGGCTTCTCGGCCGAGGCCCTCGCCGACCGGCTGAACGACATGCGCTGCGAGCTCCTCCTCACCCAGGACGAGGCCTACCGCCGCGGGCAGATCGTCCCGCTCAAGCGCAACGCGGACGAAGCGCTCGCCTCCTGCCCGACCGTGCGGAAGGTCGTCGTCGGGCAGCGGACGCGCGGCGACGTGCCGATGACGGCCGGGCGCGACCTGACCTGGTCGCAGCTCGTGGAGGGGCAGCCCGCCGATCCCGCCTCCTGCCCCTGCGAGCCGATGGACGCGGAGGATCTTCTCTACCTGCTCTACACGAGCGGCACCACCGCGAAGCCGAAGGGGATCGTGCACACGACCGCCGGCTACCTCGTCGGCGTGGCGACGACGCACCACTACATCTTCGACCTGAAGCCCGGGACGGACGTGTACTGGTGCGCCGCCGACATCGGCTGGGTGACCGGCCACAGCTACATCGTCTTCGGGCCGCTCTGCAACGGGGCGACGAGCGTCCTCTACGAGGGCACGCCCGACTTCCCCGACAAGGACCGCTGGTGGGAGATCGTCGAGCGCTACCGGGTGACGATCCTGTATACGGCCCCGACCGCGATCCGCGCGCACATGAAGTGGGGCCCGGAGTACGCCGAGCGCCACGACCTCTCCTCGCTGCGCCTGCTGGGGACGGTCGGCGAGCCGATCAACCCCGAGGCCTGGGTCTGGTACCGCGAGCACATCGGCGGCGACCGCACGCCGGTCGTCGACACCTGGTGGCAGACGGAGACGGGGATGATCCTGATCACGCCCCTGCCCGGGGTGACGACCCTCAAGCCGGGCTCGGCGACGAAGCCCTTCCCCGGCGTCGACGCCGCGGTCGTGAACGACCGAGGCGAGGAGGTCGGCCCCGGCGGGGGCGGCTACCTCGTGCTGCGCCGGCCCTGGCCCGCCATGCTGCGCGGGATCTACGGCGACGACGCCCGCTACCGGGCAACCTACTGGGAGCGCTTCCCCGGGATGTACTTCGCCGGCGACGGCGCCCGCATCGACGAGGACGGCGACTTCTGGCTCCTCGGGCGAGTGGACGACGTGATGAACGTCTCCGGGCACCGCATCTCGACGATCGAGGTCGAGTCGGCGCTCGTCGACCACCCGAGCGTGGCCGAGGCCGCCGTCTGCGGGCGCGCCGATCCCCTCACCGGGCAGGCGATCGTCGCCTTCGTGACCCTGCGCGGTGGCCACGACGGCTCCCTGGAGATGCTCGAGGAGCTGCGCGAGCACGTCGCCCGCAAGATCGGCCCGATCGCGAAGCCGGCCTCGATCGTCTTCACCCCCGAGCTGCCGAAGACGCGCTCGGGGAAGATCATGCGGAGGCTGCTGCGCGACGTCGCCGAGGAGCGCCCGCTCGGGGACACGACCACGCTCGCCGACCCCGC
>DATMAP010000174.1:0-11640 GCA_035559835.1 Gaiellaceae bacterium | reverse complement strand
ACGCGCCGCACCGCCTCCGGCTCGGCACCGGTGAGCCGGGCGACGACCGTCGGATTGGCCTGCAGACCGACCACGTCCCCGGGCGGCAACGGCCCGTAGTACTCGGGTACCGAGAGGTACTCGTCGACGACGCGTCCGCGCTCGAGCAGGATCATCCGCACCACTTCTCCACGCTCGAGCCCGAGCGCGAGCGTGACGGCGCCGAGTCCGTCCGAGAGCTCGCGCGCGAGCCGGCGCAGCTGCGCGGGATCGCGGTCGCACACGTCGTCGTAGACCGCGATCCAGCCGTTCCGCGGGGGCGTCACGAGCGAGCCGCGCGAGCCCCCGGGAAGCCGCGGCACGAACCGCCGGACGGCCTGCTCGACCGCGCTCAGGTCGTCCGACTGGACGTGGATCGAGCCGACGGAGGCCTCCTGGCCCGGTCCCAGCCGCCGCTCCAGCTCGGCGAGCGTCCCGGCCATGACGATCACCTCCTCACGCAGCCCCCAGCGCGCGTAGAGCGAGCGGGCTAGCGTGTTCGACGCCGTCACCTCCAGGTCGAGGTGCTCGACCCCGCGCTCGCGGAGGGCGTCCACGACCGCCCGTACGAGCGCACTCGCAACCCCGGCCCGGCGCGCCGGGGGACGCACGTACAGGTCGGTCAGCGTCGCGTGCCCATCCGAGCGGGGACGCGCGAGCGCGAGCCCCACGGCCGTCCCGTCGTCGGCCTCGGCGAGGAGCGCGACCCCGGAGGCGACGATCCCGGCCACCTCGGCAAGCTCCTCCTCGGTGTCCGGACCCTCGTGGGCGGGAGGCGGGATCTCCGCGGCCAGCTCGCGCCAGAGCGCCTCGACCGTGGGCAGGTCCTCGAGCTGCGCGCGGCGGACCCTCACCCGGCCAGCCTCGCCCCGGCGAGCAGGTAGTGGGCAGACAGGTTCTGGAAGGGAGCGAGGCGCTCGCCCACGGCCCGGACCTCCTCGATCGACAGCACGCGGCCGTCAGCGTAGAACGCCGAGACCGCTTTGCGCACACCGAGGTCGCCGGCCGGCCAGGCCCGCGGACGGGCGAGGTGGCGGGCGAGGAACCAGTCGGCCGTCCAGCGCCCGAGCCCCGGCAGCGCAGTGAGCGCTGCCACGACGTCCTCGTCGGGCAGGCGGGCGAGGGCGTCCAGGTCGAGGTCGGAGCGGGCGAGCGCGAGCACGTACTCCGCCTTGCGGGCGGAGAAGCCGAGCGCCCGCAGCGCACCGGGCCGCAGCCGGGCGACGCGCTCGCGCTCGGGGAAGGCCCAGGCGAGCTCGTGGCGGACGCCGAAGCGCTCCACGAAGCGCCTGCGGATCGCGGCAGCCGCGCGCAGGGAGATCTGCTGGGAGGTGATCGCGATCACGAGCGCCTCGAACGGCTGCGGGTTCAGCGGAGGGCGGAAACTGCGCAGACGCGCGGCGAGCTCCCCCAGCACGGGCTGCCCCGCCGCCCAGGCGTGGAAGCCCGCGAGGTCGAAGGGAAGCCCGACGAGCAGCGCCACCTCGCGGAGCGCCTCGTCCGTCGCCGGCTCGACGCGAACGCCTCCCGGGGCCGGCTCGATCCGCACCTCGCTGCCCGCGACGACGCGGTGCAGCCCGCCCTCGTGCCAGACGGTGACGCCGTCCGAGCCGAGGTCGCGAAAGCGCGAGGTCGAGAGCTCGAAGTCGTAGGGGGCAGGGATCGGTAGCAGCACGTCCTCAGAGCGCCCGCGCGACGTCGTGGAAGTCCGCGAAGGGCTCGAAGGGGACGCCGCGCTGCGTGAGGTAGTCCGCGAGGCCCGCACGAGCGAAGACACGCTCGGCGGCGAGCGAGACGCAGCGGTCGGAGACCCCGTCGCCGACGTAGACGAAGCCGCCGAGCTCCGCCACGTCTGCGCGCTTGCAAGGCTCGCCGCAGACCGGGCACGGCCTTCCGGCGCGGAACAGCGCGCGCCAGCCGTCGGGGCGCGGGTCGAGCCGGTTCGCGCGCACCTCGAGCTCGAGCCCCTCCCGCTCGAGCACGGGCTCGATCAGCTCGTGGAACCCGCTCGAGACGACGAGCGGGCGGCAGCTGCGGGCGAGCTCGGCGAAGCCGGCGCGGAGGCGGACGTTCTCGCGCAGCCACCCCGTCACCGCCGCCAAGGGCGCGCGCACGGTCTCGAGCTCGAGCGCGATCACCTCGTGCAGCGTCAGCCCGCGGCCCAGACGCTCCTCCGCGGCGTGGTAGACGCTCACGTCGCCGAACTCGCGTAGGACGAGGTGGAGACCGTCCACCTCGGTCGCAGTCCCGTCCCAGTCGACGACGATCCGCACGGCGCTCAGCCCTCCACAGCCTGTGCGAGCACGCCGATGCCCTCGACCTCGAGCTCGACCATCGCGCCGGGGCCGATCTCGGCCACCTCGGCCAGGCACGGCCCGGCGAGCAGGTCGCCAGGGCGCAGGCTCGTGCCCGCGGCCGCGAGAGCGCGCGCGGCCTCCCAGTCGAAGCCCGTGAACCGGCCCCGCAGACGCTCCCCGCCATCCACGCGGACTGACGCCGCAAGCCCCTCGGGATCGAGCTCGTCGGGCGTGACGACGAGGGGGCCGAGGCCGAGCGCGAAGTCGCGGTCCTTGGGCGCCGGCCGAGCCGGCGCGCGCCAGTCGAGCATGGCCGTGAAGCCGCCGATCACGCCGTCCGCTCCGATCACCGCCGCGAGCCGCGGGAGCAGCGTCAAACCTCCTTGTGACACTTTGTCACTTGGGGCTAGTGGCCCTCCGGCCCTCGCAGCTTGTGACACTTTGTCACTTGGACCTTGTGACCCTCCGGCCCTCCCAGCTTGTGACACTTTGTCACTTGGGGCTTGTGACCCTCCGGCCCTCCCAGCTTGTGACACTTTGTCACTTGGGGCCAGAGGCGCGGGCGCGGACACAGCGGTGCCGGGGCCGGCGACCGCCGCCGGGTTCGCGAACGCGAACACCTCCTGGCTCTCGAAGATGCGCACGGCCGGAGGCTGGAGGACCGGCGCCAGCAGCCGGACGCCGGCGAGCGCGTAGACCGCGTGCTCCCGTGCCGCCCCGCCGCCGGTGAAGAACGACTGCAGGGTCTGCGCGGCGAGGTGCACGACCCAGTCGCCGTCGATGCGGCCGACCCATCCGCGCTCGAGCGGGTGATCCAGCGGATGGAACATGCACAGCTTCACGGCTCGGTATGCACGACGACGTCGGCGATCCCGGGAACGGCGGTGCGCAGGCGTTCCTCGACCGCGCTCGCGCGGTCGTGCGCGGCGGCGAGCGAGCCTTCGCCGCCGAGGGCGAGGGTGACGAAGGCGACGATCCCCTCGTCCGTGCGGACGAAGCGCAGCTCGCGGGGCGGCGCTCCCGTCTCCTCCTGCACGACGCGCTCGACCGCCTCCGCGTCGACCGCGACCTCGAACGCCTCCGCCGTCTCGGCGAGCGGCTCGAGGTGGGTCTGCACCGCCGCGACCTCCGGCACGGCCGCGAGGATCGCCCGCTCCACCTCTTCCGCGATCTCGTGGGCGCGCCCGAGGGCGAGGTCGCCGGGCAGCTTCAAGTGCAGCGAGAGCTCGGAGCGTCCGTCCACCTCGAGCACGGTCAGGTTGTGGATCTCGCGCACCTGCGGAACGCCGAGCGCGGCCGCGAGCGCGCGCTCCCGGATCGCGCCCTCCGCCGGTCGCGGCTCCACGTGGACGACGACGTCGATCCCGGGCAGAGCCGCCTCGAGGGCGGCCTCGACCCGGTCGGCCGCCGCGTGGCCCTGGCCGACGGCGGCTCCCGGAGGGACGCCGATGACGACGTCCGCGAAGTGCGCGCCCCCGGCCCTGCGCACGCGCAGCCGCCGCAGCTCGACGGGTGGCTCGAGCCCGGCCAGCGCCCGCCGGGCGACGCGGGTCGCCTCCTCCGGGGAGCGGTCCATGAGCACGTCCACGTTCTTCCGTCCCAGCCGCACGGCGGCCCCGACCACGAGCGCCGAGACGAAGAGCGCGGCGACGGAGTCGCCCTCGGGGAAGCCGAGCGCGGCCGCCGAGAGGCCGGCGAGCACGGCCAGCGTGCCGGCCAGGTCGCCCCCGAAATGGAGCGCGTTCGCGAGCAGGGCGTCGCTCCGGTAGCGGCGGGCGGCCCGCAACGAGACGAGCGCCCGCGAGGTGTCGATCGCGATCACGAGCGCGACGGCCGCGAACGCCCACCACGTCGCCTCCACCTCCAGCTCGACCCAGCCGGCGAGGCGCGCGACGGCGAGGGCGGCGATGACGCCGCTGACCGCGATCAGGAAGCCTGCCTCGGCGAGAGCGGCGAGGTTCTGGGCCTTCTCGTGACCGTAGGGATGGCCGCGGTCCGCGGGGCGGACGGCGACCGAGACGGCGAAGAACGTGAGCAGCGCCGCGGCCAGGTCGGTGCCCGAGTGGGCAGCCTCGGCGAGGAGGCCCAGGCTCGAGCTGGCGAGCCCGGCGACGAGCTTGATCGCGATCAGGAGGCAGGCGGCCCCGACCGAGACGAGCGCGATTCGGCGCTGCGGCGACACGCCGGAAGGCTACGGGCTCCGCCGATCCAGGCGGAGCGCGCCCGGCGCCGCGGGACACCCTCCCGATCCGTGCCTCCCCGCTCGGCGAAGGGTGTCGTACGCTCTGCGCATGCTCGTGTGTCCGAGCTGCGGGCGCGAGAACGCCGACGATGCGCGCTTCTGCTCGTACTGCGCGACGCCGCTCGAGGCCGCGGCCGCGCCGCGCGAGGAGCGCAAGGTCGTCACCTGCCTCTTCTGCGACCTCGTCGGGTTCACCGCGCGGGCGGAGACGATGGACCCCGAGGACGTGCGCCGCCTGCTGCAGCCCTACCACGAGCGCGTGCGCTCGGAGCTCGAGCGCTTCGGCGGCACCGTCGAGAAGTTCATCGGGGACGCGGTGATGGCGCTCTTCGGCGCCCCCCTCGCGCACGAGGACGACCCCGAGCGCGCCGTGCGGGCGGCGCTCGCGATCCGCGAGGCGCTCGCCGACGAGGGCGAGCTCGAGGTCCGGATCGGGATCACGACCGGGGAGGCCTTGGTCGCGCTCGGCGCCCGGCCGGAGGCAGGTGAGGGCATGGCCTCCGGCGACGTCGTCAACACCGCCGCGCGCCTGCAGGCCGCGGCGCCGACGAACGGGATCCTCGTCGACGAGACCACCTACCACGCGACCGAGCGGGCGATCGAGTACGGCGAGGCCCGTGCGATCGAGGCGAAGGGGAAGGCGGAGCCTGTGCCGGTCCGGGAGGCGCTCCGGGCCCGCGCGCGCGTCGGGGTGGAGCGGGTCGGAGGAGCCGCGCTCGTCGGCCGGGAGCAGGAGCTGACGCTGCTCCGCGAGACGCTCGCGCGCGTGATCCGCGAGCGCGAGCCGCAGCTCGTCACGCTCGTCGGCGTCCCCGGAATCGGCAAGAGCCGCCTCGTCTTCGAGCTCTTCCAGACGATCCAGACCGGAGAGCACGGGCTCGTCTTCTGGCGCCACGGCCGCTCGCTCCCGTACGGGGAAGGCGTCACCTTCTGGGCGCTCGGCGAGATGGTCAAGGCCCAGGCAGGCATCCTCGAGTCGGACGGCCACGAGCAGGCGGCCGGCAAGCTGCACGAGGCCGTCGTGGGCGTCGTCGACGACCCCGCCGACGCCACCTGGATCGAGCGGCACCTGCGCCCGCTCGTCGGGCTGGAGGCAGCCGAGTCGTCGGCCGAGGACCGCCGCGACGAGGCGTTCGCAGCCTGGCGTCGGTACCTGGAGACGATCGCGGACGAGCGCCCGCTCGTGCTCGTGTTCGAGGACCTGCACTGGGCCGACGACGCCCTGCTCGACTTCGTCGACTACCTCGTCGACTGGGCATCGGGAGTCCCGCTGCTCGTGCTCGGGACGGCTCGGCCGGAGCTGCTCACACGCAGACCAGGCTGGGGAGGTGGGAAGCCCAACTCCTCTACGCTCCAGCTCTCGCCCCTCTCGGAGGAGGAGACCGCGCGGCTCCTGCACGCCCTCCTCGGCCGCCCTGCGCTCGACGCCGATCTGCAGGCCCGCCTCCTCGAGCACGCCGGCGGCAACCCGCTCTACGCCGAGGAGTTCACGCGCATGCTGAGCGAGCGGCCGGGCGAGGTCGTGCTCCCCGAGACGGTGCAGGGTATCGTCGCCGCCCGCCTCGACACCCTCCCGGCCGAGGAGAAGGAGCTGCTGCAGGACGCGGCCGTGGTCGGCAGGGTCTTCTGGCTGGGAGCGCTCGGAAGCGAGCGCTGGACGCTCCAGGAGCGCCTGCACTCGCTCGCCCGCAAGGAGTTCGTGGCCCGGAACCGCCGAAGCACCGTGGCCGGAGAGGAGGAGTACGCGTTCCGTCATGCGCTCGTGCGCGAGGTGGCGTACGAGCAGATCCCGCGCGTACAACGCGTCGACAAGCACCTCCGGGTCGCCGCCTGGCTCGAGACGCTGGGTCGCGTCGAGGATCACGCGGAGATGCTCGCCCATCACTATGCGTCGGCGCTCGAGTATGCGCGCGGCGCGGGTCGCGACGAACGCGAGATCGCAGCGCGAGGCCGACTCTCGCTCCGCGAGGCGGGCGATCGAGCGTTCGCCCTCAACGCGTTCGCCGCTGCTGCGCGCTACTACGCCCTGGCCGTCGGGGCCTGGCCGCGCGAGGATCCCGAGCGACCCGAGCTGCTCCTCAGAGCGGCACGGGCCTACCACGTCAGCGGGGACGTGCGGACCGAGACCGCTCTGGACGCCGCGCGCGAGGCCGCGCTCGGCGCGGGAGTCCCCGAGCTCGCAGCGGAGGCGGACACGCTCCTCGCGGACCTCTTCTGGCACCGCGGCGACGGCGAGCGGTCGTGGGAGCACCTGGAACGCGCCCTCTCAGCAGTCGAGCGGCGCCCGCCCACCCGTGCCAAGGCGCACGTCCTGGCTCAGGTCGCTCGCCGCCGATCGCTGGCGGGCGCGGACGAGGACGCGATCCGGGTAGGCGCGGAAGCTCTGGCCATGGCCGAGGCGCTCGCTCTGCCGGATGTGCAGGTCCACGTGCTCGTGACCATCGGCTACGCGAAGACCAGCAGCGGGGACGTCTCCGGGCTCGAGGACCTGAGGCAGGCAATCGCGATCGCAGTCGCGGCAGGGTCCTCCGAGGTCGCGCGGGCAACCAACAACCTCGCGGTTGCCGTCTGGTCGCTCGGCGACCTCCGGCAGGCCCTGACGTTGATGGACGACGCCGTGCTGCAGTCCGAGCGGCTCAGGCTCGCGCGGCAGCTCACGTTCTCTCGCAACGTCCGTACCTGGCTGCTCTTCCAACTCGGCGAGTGGGACACGGCCCTTCCTCCCACCGAGGAGTTCCTCGCCGAGTGCGAGGCCGGAGCGCCTCACTACCACGAGGGCGGCCTGCGCCTTCGGCGGGCAGCGGCCCGGCTCGCGCGCGACGATGTCGACGGCGCGCTCGAGGACCTCTCGAAGGTGGTTCCGCTCGCCCGCGGAGCGAGGGATTCGCAGCAGCGCATCCCGTGGCTCGCGGGGAGCGCTCGGCTGCTGCTCGAGCTGGGGCAGGTCGAGGAGGCCCGGGGCCTCGCTCACGAGGTGTTCGCCGGGGGGGGCGTGAGGCGCTGGCCTCTCGTCGACCTCGCGCTCTTCGCAGAGGAGCTCTCGTGCTCCGACGAGCTCGCCGCGGCGCTCGAGGAGAGCCCGGCGACGAAGTGGAACGAGACGGCCTCCGCGCTCCTTCGACGCGACTACGAGGCGGCCGCGACGCTGCTCGACGAGATCGGAGACCGCGAGCTCGAGTCCCTGGCGCGCCTGCGCGCCGCCGAGCAGCTCGTTGCCGAGGGCCGCCGCGCCGAGGCGGACGAGCAGCTCCACCGCGCTCTCGCGTTCTGGCGCAGCGTTGGCGCGACCCGCTACGTCCGCCAGAGCGAGGGGCTCCTCGGCCAGTCGTCAGAGGTTTCCGCGTAACGCCTGCTCGCGCTCGATCGCCTCGAACAACGCCTTGAAGTTCCCGAGGCCGAAGCCGCGCGAGCCGTGCCGCTCGATCACCTCGAAGAAGAGGGTCGGGCGGTCCTGGACGATCTTCGTGAAGAGCTGGAGCAGGTAGCCGTCCTCATCGCGGTCGGCGAGGATCCCGAACCGGCGCAGGTCGTCCCAGTCCTCCTCGATCTCGCCCACCCGCTCGCGGACGATGTCGTAGTAGGAGTCGGGAGTGGAGATGAAGAGGACGCCGTGCTCGCGCAGGGCCGCGACGGTCCGCACGATGTCGTCCGTCTGCATGGCCACGTGCTGGACGCCGGGGCCGCCGTGGTACTCGAGGTACTCCTCGATCTGGCTGCGCCGCTTCCCCTCGGCGGGCTCGTTGATCGGAAACTTGATCTTCCCCTTGCCGTCGGTCATGACCTTCGACATGAGCGCCGAGTACTCGGTCGAGATGTCCTCGTCGGAGAAGTGCACAAGCTGCTGGAAGCCGAGCACGCGCTCGTAGAAGGAGACCCACTCGTCCATGCGGCCGAGCTCGACGTTGCCGACCACGTGGTCGATCGTGGTCAGCCCCACGCCCGGCGAGGGGCTGCCGTTGGGCGAGACGGAGACGTAGCCGGGCAGGTAGGGCCCCTCGTACTGCGCGCGGTTGACGAACGTGTGGACGTTCCCGCCGTAGGTCGCGATCGCGGCGAGCTCGACCCGGCCGTGCTCGTCCTCGACCCAGTGCGGCTCGACGACGCCGCGCGCGCCCCGCTGCACCGCTTGCCGGTAGGCGTGGGTCGCGTCGGGAACGGTGAGGGCGACGTCCTTCACGCTGTCGCCGTGGGCGGCCGCCCACTGACAGATCTCGCTCTCGCCGCGAAGGCCGCTCGTGAGCACGAAGCGGATGTCGCCCTGCGCGAGGACGTACGAGGCCCGGTCGCGGACGCCGGTCTCCGGGCCGGCGTAGGCGATGCGCGTGAAGCCGAAGGCGTGCTCGTAGAAGTAGGCGGCCTGCTTCGCGTTCCCGACCCAGAGCTCGACGTGGTCCCAGCCATCGATGGGCATGAAGTCGTGCGCGCTCACGCGCCCGATTCTAGGCGGCCTGCGCGACCGGCGCGCGCCGGCGCACGGCCAGGATCCCGAGGGCGATCAGCACCCCGCCCGCGGCCTGGAGCCAGGTCAGCGACTCCGAGAGGAGGAACACGGCGAGGACGGCGGCGACGAAGGGCTGCAGGTTGGCGGCGAGCGTCGCTCGGTTGGGCCCGATGCGGTGGAGGGAGCGGAACCAGAGGACGTTCGTGAGCACGAGCGGTCCCAGCGTGGCGAAGGCGAGCAGTCCCCAGATCTCCCAGCCGAGTGACCAGTCCTGGCCGCGGGTGGACGAGATCCCGGTGAGCGCGATCGCCACCCACGCGGCAGGCAGGACGACCGCGCTGATCCGGGAGGGCGAGTACGTGCGCATCAGCGGGGTGATGACGACCGAGTACGCCGCCCAGGTCGCGCTCGTCGCGAGGCCGAGCAGGACGCCGTCCAAGCCGCCGGTGATGCTCCCGCCCGAGCCGGCGGCGACGAAGGCGACGCCCGCGAAGGAGATCGCGGCGGCGAGCCAGAAGCGGCGCGAGGGACGCTCGGTGCCGAGCGCGAGCCCGAGGAGCGCCGCGAAGATGGGGACCGCGCCGAGCAGCAGGCCGATGGTGGACGCAGTGGTCACGTCGAGCGCGAAGACGAAGGAGAGCTGGTTGAGCCAGAGCGTCGTCGCTGCGAGCGCGAGGGCAGGGAGGTGGCGCCGCTCGATCCGGAGCGTCCGCTCGGCGGCGAGGGTGAGGCAGACGAAGACGAGCCCGGCGAGCCCGTAGCGCACGGTCGCGTACGAGAGCGGCTCGAGCCCGTGGGTGAGGATGACCTTGGTGACGCTCAGGTTGAGCGCCCAGAGCACGATCGTGGTCAGGAGCATCAGCTCCACGGTCGCGGGCCGCCGCATTGGGCTGACGCTACCCACCGTGCCCCTCCTCGGGAGCCCGGCAGAGGCGGTGTCAGACACTCGCAGCGCGGGCGCGACGATGCTCCTGGCTCTTTCGGGCCAGCCTGCGCCCCCTCAGACCGCTCCGCGTCTCGCGTTGCCCTGTGGACTGATTGTCAACCAATCGGAACGATCTCCTCTTGACAGCGCACGGTGTCTGACACCGCTCTGGACACGCCGCTCTGGACACACCGCTCTGGGACTGCCGTGGCCGCGGTAGGCTTCGCAGGGCATGGCTGAGCCGACGCGCGACGACATCGACGCTCTCGTCGGGCCTGCGACCCCTCACTTCGCCTACCAGCTGCGCGCCCGCGTTCGCGAGCTGATCGAGGAGCTCCCGCCCGACCACCCCGTGCGCCGCTACGGCGAGGAGCAGATGGAGCTGCTCGACCGGCTGGGACACGCCTCCTCCCGGGCCGCGGACGGCCCGCGCGAGCCGCGCACGCGCATCGGCTGGGAGACGATTCCCTCCTCGGCACCGGCCTCCGATCCGCTTCCCAAGCGCGGCGAATGAGATTCGACGGCGCCTCGGTCCTCGTGACCGGAGGGTCGCGCGGCATCGGCAAGGCGATCGCGCTCCGCTTCGCCGCGCTCGGCGCGACGCGGGTGGCGATCGGCTACCTGCGCGGTGACCGGGCTGCGGAGGCGACCGCAACCGAGCTCTCGGCCCTCGGCGCCGAGCCCGTCCTCGTGCGCGGAAACGTCGCCTCGAGCCGCGTGGCCGAGGAGGTGGCTGCGCTGGGACCGCTGCACGCCCTCGTCCACGCAGCGGCCACCGGCGTCATCCGGCCCGCGCTGGAGACGGAGGACCGCCACTGGGACTGGACGCTCGCTGCCAACGCCCGGGCGCTCCTCTCGCTCACGCGAGCGGCCGCTCCCTCGATGCCGACAGGCGCCTCCGTCGTCGGGATCTCGAGCCTCGGCTCCACCCGTGTGCTCGCCGACTACGCGCTCGTAGGAACCTCGAAGGCCGCGCTGGAGGCGCTCGTCCGCTACCTCGCGGTGGAGCTTGCGCCGCGCGGTATCCGCGTGAACGCCGTCTCGGCGGGCGTCGTCGAGACGGGCGCGCTCGAGCACTTCCCGCAGAAGGAGGCAATGCTGGAGCTGGGCGCGCGGAACCCGGCCGGACGGCTGGTCACGCCCGAGGACGTGGCCGCAGCGGTCACGTTCCTGTGCTCGCCGGAGGCGGACATGATCCGCGGCCAGACGCTCGTCGTAGACGGCGGCTGGAGCCTCCTCGCCTCGCTCACCTGAGGGCAGAGCCGACACCTGAGGGCAGGGCCGGGCTCGGCGGGGCCCCGCTTGTGACAAGTTGTCACTTGGCGCCTCGTACCCTCGTTTCCCCGACGGCGCGGCACCGCTCGCGAACCAGACGGGGAAGACCGTCTCCGCGTTGCCGCGGTGTCGTTTCCCCGACGGCGCGGCACAGCTCGCGAACCTGCCGCTTGTGACAACTTGTCACTTGGGGAGTAACCCACGCAGGGGCGGCCCGGGAAAAGCAGGCCCCAAGTGACACTTTGTCACTTGGTCACGTGGGCCCCCCGTAGTCACGTGGTCGCGTGAGGCCCTGCGTGGTTCAGCTGGTCACCTGGCCACTTGGGCCCTGCGTGGTCACGTGGTCACTTGGGTCGCGCTTGGTCACGTGAAGCCGCGCGTGGCTTGGGCCCGCGCCCCCCGCCCGCCCCGCGCCCCGTACCCCGCCCCGCGCTCGCCCCGC
>DATMAP010000173.1:0-11915 GCA_035559835.1 Gaiellaceae bacterium | reverse complement strand
CGTCAGCACGGGCGTGACGCCCTCGGCGAACCCGTCCCAGGGCGCGACGCGGGCCCGGTAGCTCCCGGGAGCCACGGGGAACGCGGCCCGGAAGGCGCCGTCGTCGCCCACGAGCGCGTCGGCGACGACCGCCCAGCCGGTCCCATCCCGGCGCTCGAGCACGACCGGGGCGCCGGCGAGCCGCGGGCGAACCGTCCCGGCCAGCGCGGCCGGGTCGCTGGGAGGGAGCAGCCGGACGCGAGGAGCCACGCGGACGAGCAGCGCCGGCGAGACGGCAGCCGCCGACTCGATCCGGTAGCGGGCGCTCGCGCTCGCCGTGAGCCGGAGCGCGACCCGGCCGTCGGCGTCGGGCACGAGCGGCCCGACCGCGGTCCACTCGACACCGTCCGGCGAGCTCGAGAGCACGGGCGAGGAGACTCCGCGCGCGATCCCGGTCAGCTCCAGGCGCGACCCGAAGAGCACCGGGCCGCGCGGGCGGTCGAGGCGGAGGACGGCGATGGTCACCCAGGTCGAGCGCAGCCCGAGCGCCGTCCGGAGCAGGCCCGAGGGGACGGTGGTCGCGCCGGCCGAGGTCTCGAGCTGGAGGGCGCGCAAGCGGCCGGAGCGTGTCGGTACGCCGACCGCGTCGAGGACGCGCGCGCCCAGCTCGAGCTTCGCCTCCAGCGTGCGCGCGCCGACCAGGAGCGGGCCCCAGCGGAAGTAGGGCGAGCCCTTGTCCCAGGGGTCGGGGCGGGAGACGAGGTAGGGCACGGAGACGCCGAAGACGTCGGCCGCGCTCGCCGTCCGGCCGCCGGAGCTCGCGTGGTAGAGGGTGGAGGCGACCGCGTCGCCGTAGACGACGACCTGTCCGGCCGTCGCGCGCACGGCGGCGGTCGTCTCGGCCCGCTCGCCGGCAAGACCCAGGTAGGCCTGGCTGCGCACGTCCGCGTAGAGGTCGAACGGCTTGCCCTGGAGGAGGTTGGCGAGCGCGTAGGAGCGAGCGGCGACGGCTTGGGCCTCGAGCGCCTCGGCCGGCCAGGTGAAGGGCATCTCCGCGGGGACGACGCCCTGCAGGTAGGCCTCCAGCGAGACGACGTTCACCGCGCGCAGGAACACTCCCTGCTGGGCGACCTCGAGCCGGCCCCGGTAGGAACGGCCGTCCAGGGCGAGCGGCGCCCGGCCCGGACGGAAGAGGAGCGGCGCGAGCGCGGCGACCGGGCCGGCCTCGGTGGGCAGGACGAGATCGGGCCGGAGCACGAGCGGCCCGGCCGGGAAGCGGTAGACCGCCCCCGCCCCGTCCACGGCGCTGAAGGGCGCCGGCGAGGAGATGCTGAGAGCCGGCCTCCCCTCCGCGACGAGCACCCGCACGGACCGGCCGGGCACGCGCCGAAGCTCGGTCCCGGGGTAGTAGTAGGCGAGGATCTCCTCGTGCGGGAAGCCCGCGCGCGCCATCCCGAGCGCCCCGTACTGGCTCATCCCCACCCCGTGGCCGTACCCGCGCCCGCTGACCACGAACAGCGCTTCCCCCGCCACCGGGGCCGGCTGCGCCGGCGCGGCGCCTGCGGGCGCGGCGAGAGCGAGGAGGGAGACGAGGGTGACGAGCGCGGTGCGCACGAGGCAGTCCAGGCTAGCGACGAGGGGTTAACCCTTTGTGTTCTCGGCACGAGCGCCGAGCCCTTGAGCGCAGCGCCCTCGCAGCGCCCTTCCGCCGGGGACGCGACCGTCAGCGCCAGGCGGTCTCCTCGACCGGCGCGCGCTTCTTGAGCGGCTCCCACCATTCGCGGTGCTCGGCGTACCAGCGCACCGTCTCGGCGAGGCCCTCCCGCCACGGGTGGGCCGGCTCCCAGCCGAGCTCCTCGCGGATGCGCGTGGAGTCGAGCAGGTAGCGGCGATCGTGGCCGGGCCGGTCGGGGACGATCGTCTTCAGCGACGCGGGCTTCCCGGTCAGCTCCAGCACGAGGTCGGCGACCTCCTCGATCGTGGCCTCGAGCCCCGAGCCCACGTTGTAGGTCGCCCCCTCGCGGCCCCGGCGGAGGACGAGGTCGATCGCGGCGCAGTGGTCGCGGACGTGCAGCCACTCGCGCCGGTGCTGCGTCGAGGCGTACAGGGGGAGCGGGAGGTCGTCGAGCGCGTTCGTCGTGAAGAGCGGGATGACCTTCTCCGGGAACTGGTACGGGCCGTAGTTGTTCGCGCAGTTCGTGATCGTGACCGGGACCGCGAAGGTCTCGAAGTAGGCGCGCACGTAGTGGTCGGCGGCGGCCTTGGAGGCGTTGTAGGGCGTGCGCGGGCGGTAGGGCGAGTCCTCGCTGAAGCGCTCCTGCGAGTCGAGCGGGAGGTCGCCGTAGACCTCGCAGGTCGAGATGTGGTGGAAGCGGCCGATGCCGACCCGGCGCGCCGCCTCGAGCAGGAGCTGCGTCCCCAGCACGTTCGTGCGCGCGAAGAGCCCAGGATCGAGGACGGCGAGGCTGTTGTGCGACTCGGCGGCGAAGTTGACGATCGCGTCGATCCGCTCGTCGCGGAGGAGCGAGGTGGTCAGCTCGAGGTCGGCGATGTCCCCATGCACGAAGACGATCCGGTCCTCGACCCCGGCCAGGTTGCGGCGATCGCCCGCGTAGGTGAGGAGGTCGAGGACGACCACGTGGTCGCCGGGGTAGCGCTCGAGCCAGTAGTGGACGAAGTTCGAGCCGATGAACCCGGCGCCGCCGGTGACGAGCAGTCGCATCTCCGGGGAAGGCTAGCGACCCAGCTCCGAGAGGCAGGCCCGCAGCCCCTCGCGCCAGTGCGGGAGCACGGGCGCTCCCGCCCGCTCGCTGCGGAGCACCGAGTAGGCGGGTCGCGGAGCCGGGCGGGCCAGCTCCCGGGTCGAGATCCGGCGGACGCGGCAGGCAAGCCCCGCCTCCGCGAAGATCGCCTCGGCGAAGTCGGCCCAGGTGCAGTCGCCGCCGGCGGCGAGGTGCCAGACGCCGCGGGGCCTCGCGGCGTCCACGAGCTCGCGGACGGCGGCGGCGAGGTGGCCGACGTAGGTCGGGCAGCCGCGCTGGTCGTCGACGACCGCGACCTCGTCCCGGGAGGCGCCTAGCTCGAGCATCGTGCGCAGGAAGTTGCGCCCCGTCGGGCCGAAGAGCCAGGAGGTGCGGACGACCCAGGCATCCTCCCCCGCGGCCGCCTCCGCGAGCAGCTTCGAGCGTCCGTACGCGGAGAGCGGGTTGGGGGAGTCCGACTCGACGTACGGCTCGCGCTTGCGGCCGTCGAAGACGTAGTCGGTGGAGAAGGCGACGAGCGGCGCGCCGAGAGCGGCGGCGTTCGCGGTCCCGCCCACGTTCACCGCGCTTGCCCGCTGCGGATCGCTCTCGGCCCCGTCCACATCCGTCCAGGCGGCGGCGTGCAGGACGAGGTCGAAGGCCCCTTGTGACAAAGTGTCACTTGGGGGGTAGGTGACGTCCCACTCCTCGTGGCCGAGCGCCACGAGCTCGTCCCCGGCGAAGGCCTCCTGCAGCGCCCGCCCGAGCTGGCCCCGGGCGCCGGTGATCAGGACGAGGCGGCCGCGTCCCGCGCGGAGAGGATGGGGGTGGTCGTGCTCCACAGATGCGCCACGCGCGGGTCGTTCCAGGGGATCGTGTGCTCGTCCGGGTCGGCCGGGTCGTACTCGGCGGTCACGTGGTAGCAGAAGAGGACGTCCGTGAGCGCCTCGAACCCGTGCGCGTGGTGGCCCGGGATGTAGAGGGCGACCCGGTTTCGCTCCCCGATGTCCTCGCTGTAGGTCTCCCCCGTCGTCCGGTCGAGGACGACCACACGGGCCGTCCCGCGCAGGCAGGCGAAGAGGTCGTCCTGGCCCCGTTCGTGGTAGTGGAGCCCGCGGATCACCCCCGCGCGCGAGAAGGAGAGGTTGGTCTGCACCATGCGGGCGGGGAGCGCGCTGTCGCGGCGCAGCTCGCAGAACCAGCCGCGCTCGTCCTCGTAGACCGCGAGCGGGAAGCGGCGCAGGCCCTCGATCACGGCCGCCCCGGCTTGTTCGCGCCCGTCTCCTCGATCCGCCGGCCGATGTCCGCCAGGTGCTGCCAGTGCTTGCCGGCGTCCTCCCACCAGCCGTCCACCTCGACCGCGTCCAAGCGCCCCTGGAGCGCGTAGTAGCGGTTGACGTCGGTGATCTCCAGCTCGCCCCGGCTCGACGGCTCAAGCCGGGCGATGACGTCGAAGACGTCGGGCGGGTAGCAGTAGAGCCCGACCACCGCATACGGCGAGGGCGGCTGGGAGTAGCGCAGGTCGACCGTCCCCGCCTTCTCCACGACGTCGGTGACGCGGCCGTCCTCGCCGAAGACGACGACTCCGAAGTTCTCGGGGTCCTCGACCTCCTTGACGAAGATCCGCGCGCGGCTCGGCTCCTCCGCCCACTCGCGCAGCGCGTCCGACTGCGCGTACTCGAAGACGTTGTCCCCGAGCACGACGACGAGCGGCCGCCCGGCGGCGAAGTCCCGCGCCATCCCGACCACCTGGGCGATGCCGCCCGGCTCGGTCTGGACCTTGTAGGTCAGATCGAGCTCGAGGATCGGCGCCCCGCCGCCGCGCGGGACGAGGTGGCCGTCGCCGAGCAGGTCGATCATCTGCCCCGCATGCCCCTGGCCGGTGACGAGGAGCACGTCCCGGATCCCCGCGAGCTGGAGGAGCTGGAGCGGGTAGTAGATCATCGGCCAGCGTCCCACGGGCAGCAGGTGCTTGTTGGCGACCCGGGTCAGCTCGCCGAGGCGCGTCGCCTCGCCCCCGGCGCAGATGAGGCCCTTGGGCTGCATCGATCGGAGAGGGATGCTAGTGCCCACTCGCCCCCAGAGAGGACGCGGCGGGCCGGAGCGGAGAGGGTGGCACGCGCACGAGCCTGGCCACGGCGCCGGGCAGCCACCAGTTCCAGCGGTCGAACAGCTTCATCACGCTGGGGACGAGCAGCGCCCGCACGATCGTGACGTCGATGATGATCGCCGCCGCCAGGCCGAAGCCGAACTGCTGCAGACCGACGACGGAGCCTGCCACGAAGCCCATGAAGGCCGCGAACATGATCAGCCCGGCCGCCGTCACCAGGCGCCCGGTCCTGGTCAGGCCGAGGACGACGGCCGCCTCGTTCGAGGCTCCCCGGTCCCATGCCTCGCGCATCCGGGTGACGAGGAAGACCTCGTAGTCCATGGAGAGCCCGAAGAGCATGGCGAAGATCATCACCGGGATCCAGCCCTCGATCTGGTCGTAGGAGATGAGCCCGATCCACTCCGCGGCGCCGTGCTTGAAGACGAGGACGAGGAGGCCGTACGCGGCGCCGATCGAGAGCAGGTTGAGGATGATCGCCTTGAGCGGCAGCAGCAGCGACCGGAAGGCGCGGACGAGCAGCACGTAGGTCGCGGCCAGCACGGCGAGCACGAGCCAGGGGAACCAGCCGTACGTGAGGTCGAGGAAGTCCTTGCCCGCGGGCGGCCCGCCTCCCGCGAGCACGCGCACCCCCTCGGGGAAGCGCGCCGCGGGCACGATCTCCCCGCGCAGGCGACCGACGAAGGCGAGGCTCTCGGGCGTGCCGTACTCGTCCTCGCCCGTGACCTCGACCACCAGGTAGCGGCCGCTCGGGTCGACGTGCCGCGGCGACGCGGGGTCGAAGGCGACGTCCGCGACCTCCGGGTCCGCGCGCAGGCCGTACAGGAGCCGCTCGAGCGCAGGCCGGACACCCGGGTCACGCGCTCCTCCCGGCCGCCCGGTGTCGACGACCACCTCGGTGGGGGCGAGCGCACCCTCCCCCACCGCCGCCGAGATCGCGCGCAGGCCCTGCACGGACTCCAGGTCCTCCGGGATGCCCGTGTTCGACCCGGGCCCCACCTCGAGCGTGAGCACGGGGGCGGCGAGCGCGAGGAGCAGCACGCCCGTTCCGACCGCCACCGTCTTCGGCCGGCGCATGATCGTCCGGGCGAGCGCGGGCCAGAAGCCGCGCTCGTGGTCGGCCCGCCGCTCGAGCCAGCGCGCCGGCAGCAGGCGGACGCGCTCGAGCCGCCGGCCGGTCAGGGAGAGGAGCGCCGGCAGCAGGGTCAGCGCGGCCAGCACCGACACGGTCGGAAGCAGGAGCCCCGCCACGCCGAACCCGCGCATGAAGGGGAGCGGCATCAAGAGCAGGAGGGCGAGCCCGATCGCGACCGCGGTCCCGCTGAAGACGACCGCGCGGCCCGCGGTCGCCATCGTCTCGACGATCGCCTCCTCGGTGCCGCGGCCACGGCGCAGCTCCTCGCGGAAGCGGTAGACGAGGAGGAGCGAGTAGTCGATCGCGATCCCGAGCCCGATCAGGGAGACCATGTTCGTGACGTAGGTGTTCAGCTCCAGCAGGTTCGCGAACACCCAGACGAAGCCCAGCGTGACCGGGATGGTGACGAGCGCGAAGAGGAAGGGGACGAGGAAGGAGAGCGTCCCGAAGGTGGCGACGAGGAGGAGGAGGGCGATGGGGACGGCGAGGAAGAGCTCGCCGACGCGGAGGTCGCGAGCGAAGACGGGGTCGAGGTCGTGCTCGATCGCCGGCTGGCCGGTCACGTAGACGCGGGTCCCGGAGATCGTTCCCACCGCCCGGCGGAGGTCGTCCGTGTAGCCCTTCGCCTCGGCCGGGTCGAGCTTCGAGACGATGGTCGCAGCGACGACGTCGGGCCCGAGGGGGACGACGCCCACGAGCTTCCCGGTCCGCACTGCCCGCGCGCCGCGCGCCGCGGCCGCCCGAACCGCGGGGACGAGCTGCTCGGCCCGGCCGGGCGCGGACACGACCACGGTGAAGGTCCCGTCCGTGGACTGGCCGAAGCGCTCCTCGAGGATCAGCTCCGCGCGCCGGGTGTCCGTCCCGGGCAGGATGAAGCGATTCGTCAGGAGGTCGCTGAGCCGGGTCGAGGCCAGCCCGGACACGACGAGGAGGATCGCCCAGGCGGCGAGGCAGACGAAGCGGTGGCGGAGCACCCAGCGCGTGAGGCGCTCCACGCGCTAGCGTCCCTCCCCTCGCCAGCGGGCCCGGCGGAGCGCAGCCTTGCGACGGCGGACGCGGGGCACGGCGCGCACGGCGGCGACCCAGACGTAGAGGAGTGCCGCCACCAGCGCTCCCAGCGCGGCGAAGAGCCGCCCGGGGTGGAGCAGGAGGGAGAGCCCACGCACCGGCGGCAGGGTAGCCGACATACTTCAGGCGACTCGAGGAAAGGTGGTGCCCGAATGAGCAAGACCAAGGAGCGGCAGCTCTCGACCGACGCCCTGCGGCCGTACGTGCAGCGTGCGCTCGAAGACCCCGACCTGCGCGACGACCTGCTGGCGGCGTTCGCGGCCGCCCGCAGCCTCTACGGGCAGCTCGCGAAGGGACGCGGGGTCAAGGGCAAGGCGGAGACGGTCTCGGACAAGGACTTCCAGCGTCGGCTGCAGGAGCTCGTCGAGGAGTTGACCGACGCGACCGAGCGCCTGCAGGGGAAGGGGAAGCGGCGGCGCAGCCGGAAGCTCCGCAACCGGGTGCTCCTCCTCACCGGAGTGACGCTCGGTGTCCTCTACAACCCCTGGACCGGCGAGGCCACGCGGGAGTGGATCATGGACCGGATCGCCGGAGAGGACGGCGAGGGGCTCGAGGAGCTGGCCCAGGAGCTCGAGGCCGAGGCGGAGGCCGAGGCGGCGGCTGAGACGCCGGTGGAAGCCGGCGCGGCGACGGACGGCGGAAGCGAGAGCGCGGCCTAGGAGCGCGGCCGGGGGGCGAGAGCGCGTTCGAGGGCGCCGGGGACGAGGCCGCTCGTCGCGGCGATGTCGTCGACCTCGAGGAGCACGGCTCCCGGGATCGGCAGCACCGGCAGGCCGCCGGCCGCGGGGACGTAGATCCGGCCGGCGGCGAAGGAGATGTCGCTCGCCCGCTGCCAGGCGAGCAGGATCGGGTAGGGCGCGACCACCCCGTCGTAGCCGAGCCCGAGCATGGAGGCGGGGTGGATCTCGAAGTGGAGGTGCGGCGCGCCGCCGTCGGCGTCGCCCGTGTCCCCGACGAAGCCGATCACGTCCCCCGCCCGCACGCTGCGGCCCTCGACCGCGAGCGGGGAGTAGGCGGAGAGGTGGGCGTAGTAGAACTGGTTCCCCTCCCGGTCGCGCAGCCAGAGGCGATAGCCCCCGAGGCGGTTGTAGCCGACCGTGTGCAGGACGCCGTCGGCGACCGCGAGCACGGGTGTCCCGAGCGGCGCGAAGAGGTCCTCGCCGTGGTGCCAGCCGCCCGGAGCGTCGGGGCGCGGCGCGCCGAAGCTGTCCCCGTACGACGCCGTCCCGTAGACCGGGAAGACGAAACCGCCCGCGGTCAGGGGGGCGGTCACCTCCGGGGCGACCCGGACGGGCCCGCCCGGCACGCTCTCTCCCGTCGAGGGCGGCTCGGGCGCCCGCGGTGGCGACGGGCGCTCGGGACGGGTGGGACGGGGCGGCTCCTCCGGGAGCGGCGCAGGGCGCGGCTCGGCCACGGCGACCGCCTCCGCGCTTCCGATCGCGATCTCGCTCCCCGCCGGCAGGCCGCCGTGGGCCCGGTACACGCTGACCTGGAGGGCGACCACCCTGCCCTGGGCCGCGGCGCGGCGGCCGCCGCGCTCGCCGCGATCCTGGGTCAGGACGGTGAGGGCACCCCAGTCGGCGAGGGCAACGGTCGCGCCCGGCTCGGAGGCGACGTCCTGGCCGAGCACGCGCAGGCCCTCCACCCTGGAGAGCGACAGCGTGGCGCCCGCGGAGCGGCGGCTCGCGCCGGCGCTCACGACCGCGGCCACCCTCGCCGCGACCACCTCGCCCCCGAAGAGGGAGAGCACGATCCCCTCGGCCGAGGCCTGCGCGGCCGCCGCCTCGCCCGGCTCCGCCCAGACGCGCGCCCGCGCGCGCCCCAAGCTGAGGATGGAGCCGTCGTCGGGGTAGGCGAAGGACTGGACGTCGGCGGCCGTGCTCCCGGGCCAGGAGAGCTCGCCGAGCGCGACGGGGGCGCGACCCGGGACGGTGATACGGACGAGCACGGCCGAGGCCGCCGTGAGCGCGCCCGAGGCGGGCGGCGCGCCCGAGGCGGGCGTCGCCAGGGCGACGAGCGCCGCGCACACGCAGGCAGCGGCACGGATCACGGCAGTCGAGAGTAGCCGCCGCGGGCGCGGCGCGTCCGCCAGACGAGCTGCGCCGCGACCGCGAACAGGAGCAGCGCGAAGAGGCGCCGCAGCACGTCCTCGGGGAGCGAGGTGGCGACCCTCGCCCCCACCTCGACGCCGGCGATGGAGGCGACCCCGACGACGAGCGCCGCCCGCCCGTCGAAGTGGCCGTACCGGCGCTGGTTGAGCACGCCCGCCGCGACGGTGGGGAGGATCGCGAGCAGCGAGGTGGCCTGGGCTTCGAGCTGGCCGAGCCCGAGCGCGACCAGCGTGGGCACGAACAGGATCCCGCCGCCGACGCCGAACAGCCCGGCCAAGACGCCGGCGGCGAAGCCGAGCGCGAGGGCGAGCACGATCGTCGTCGCGCTCACGGCCAGAGCAGCCAGAGGCCGACTGCGGTGAGCAACCCGGCGAAGGCGTAGCCGAGCGTCGCGGTCGTGATGCGCTGCTGGAGCGTCGTGCCCGCGATCGCGCCGGCTGCAGCGGGGAGCCCGACGAGCGCCGCGTACCCGACCTCCACCTCCCCACGCAGCGCGAAGACGATCGTCCCTGCGAGCGCGGTGATCCCGATCGCCCCCAGCGAGGTGGCGGTCGCCCGGCGCGGGGGCAGGTGCGCAAGCACCACGAGCAGCGGGACGGCCAGGATCCCGCCGCCGACGCCGAAGAGCGCCGAGAAGACTCCGGCCGCGAGCCCGATGGCGACGAGGCGCACCGGGGTATCGTACGAGCATGGTCAGCCGGGCTTCCCCGGTGCTGATCCTCCTTCTCCTCTGCGGGGCGGCGAGTGCCAGCCCGAGCGCACAGCAGCCGTCCTCCGGGACGGCGATGTACGTCGTCCGGCACGACCAGCGCCTCTGTCCCAGCCCCCTGTGCGGCGGCTACTGGGTCGCGATCGCGAACGGCGCCCGGACGCGCTGCGCCGACGGCCTCCGGCACGCGCGCTGCTACGCGGCACGGGCGGTCGCTGCGCAGGGGAGCGTGCGCTCGGTGGACATCCCCGACGGCGCGCTCGTGCGTGGCGCGCTCGACGCGGGACGGGACGACCTGGGCGAGCTCCTCGCCGTCGCCGTCTACGCGCCCGCCGGAGCGGGGCCCGCCGACGGCGGCTACTACCGGCTCACCGCCACCGGCCTCCCCTGCGGGCAGACGACCTGCTTCGCCTACCGCGCGACGCAGGTCAACGGCTCCACGCGCACCCCTGTCTCGAGTCTGGACCTGGAGGCGTCCGGGGCGGCGCCCGCCGAGATCGCACGGGCACGGCGGGCGCTCCGCTCTGCGAACGGTCTCTACGCCCGCGGCCGATTCGCCAGAGCGGCTACGGGCGGAACCCTCTTCCGCGCCCTGCGCCTCTACCTCAGAGCGCCGCTGCTTCGCGCCTGAGCACGTCCCAGGCGAGACGGACGTCCTCCTCCTGCGTCCGGAAGTTGCCGATCGCGAGCCGGAGCGCGTAGCGGTCGCCGAGACGGGCATGCGAGAGGAAGATCTCGCCGGAGGCGTTGACGCGCTCGAGCAGGCGCTCGTTCAGCTCGTCCGAGCCTGCCCGGCGAAAGCAGACGAGGGAGAAGTGGCGAGGCGCGACGACGTCCCAGCCCGGCTCCTCCCGCACCCAGCGCTCGAAGAGCTCGGCGAGCCGCACGTGCTCGCGGATCCGCTCCTGCAGCCCCGTCCGGCCGAAGCAGCGCAGGACCGCCCAGAGCTTGAGCGCGCGGAAGCGACGGCCGAGGGGATGCGAGTACTCGCTCAAGCTGGCCACCTCCTCGGCGGAGCGCAGGTACTCCGGGACGAGGCTGAACGCGTCCCGGAGCGCCTCGGGGCGCCTCGTCCAGAGCGTCGAGCAGTCCATCGGGACGCCCAGCCACTTGTGCGGGTTGACGACGACCGAGTCGGCGCGCTCCCAGCCTGCGAAGTGGTGGCGAAGCTCCGGGCAGATCGCGGCCGCTCCCGCGTAGGCCGCGTCCACGTGCAGCCAGGCGCCGGCGCGCTCGCAGCGCTCGGCGATCGCCGGCAGCGGGTCGACCGCCGCGGCGCCGGTCGTCCCGGCGGTAGCGACGACCGCGCACGCTCCCTCGAGGTCGAGCAGGTCGGCGCGCAGGCGAAACGTCTCGTCCGCGGGGACGACGCGCGGCTCGAGCCCGAGCAGGCGCACCGCCTTGAAGACGGACGAGTTGGCCTGCTCGCCGACGACCACCGTGCGGCTCTGCGGACGGCGCGCGCGGGCGGCCGCCAAGGCGACGAGGGTGCCCGTGGAAGCGGTGTCCTCGATGTGGCCGTGCAGGCCCTCGGGCAGGCCGAGGAGCTGGGCCAGCCAGTCCAGGGTCAGCTCCTCGAGCTCCTGCAGGGCGGGCGAGGTGCGCCACAGGATCCCGACCTGGTTCAGCCCGGCGATCAGCAGCTCGGCGAGGATCCCCGGCTCGGAGGCGGTCGTCGCGAAGTACGCGAAGAAGCGCGGGCTCTGCCAGTGGGTGAGCCCGGGCAGGAGGACGCGGTCGAGGTCCTCGAGGACGGACGCGAAGGGCTCGGGCTCCTCCGGAGGCGCCGCAGGGAGCGCGGCGCGGAGCTCGCCCGGCTCCACCCGCGCCAGCACGGGGAGCTCGCGGAGGCGCTCGAGGTAGGAGGCGACCCACTCGAGCGCGGCGGCGCCGTCGTCGCGGAAGGTGCTCATCGCCGGCGCAGCCGCTCGATCTCCCGCCAGGAGCGCGTGTTCAGGACCTGCGCCGCGGTCAGCCAGGCCCGCCGGGCCTGCGCCACCCCCAGCTCGGCATTCGCGAGAGCGGCTGTGGAGTGCGCGTCGGTCGTGACCGGGACGAGCACGCC
>DATMAP010000172.1:0-7203 GCA_035559835.1 Gaiellaceae bacterium | reverse complement strand
AGCGCCCCGCCTCTCGAGAGCTTCCGTCACGGTCTGAGCATACTCCCGGCCCAGGCGGTCGCGCAACGCTGGGGTCCGCAACGCTGGGGTCAGGTCCCCCGTGTTGCGCTGGCGCAACACGGGGGACCTGACCCCAGCGTTGCGCCGCTGCCTGACCACGAGCTGCGGCGCAGCCGCTACCCTTCTCGCGCTCGGGGTGTGGCGCAGCCTGGTAGCGCGCTCCGTTCGGGTCGGAGAGGTCCCCAGTTCGAATCTGGGCACCCCGACTTTTCGCAGGGCAGGAATCCGCGGGAGCGGACTCCTGCTCTGCGCAGACCCCCTGGAGCGCGGCCGCTTCGCGGCCGCCGGTGTCAACACGGCTGCCCGCGTGCAGGCGGCTCGCGTACGGAGCCGCTTCGGGGTCGATCTCGACCCGGGTCGGGCGGCGCCTCTCGTCGGGCGCGACGACGAGCTCGCCGTGCTCCAGCAGGCGTAGGGCCGCCGCCTTCCGTACGGGGACGGGGGCGCCTTCTGTGCGCTGAGCGAGATCGTCAAGGCGCATGCCGGGATCCTGGTGTGCATGGATGCGCGGGCCGCACCGCGGGCGCTGCACGTGGGCGTCACGGTCCGGGCGATCCTCGCCGAGGCGAGCGGCGACCGCGACGGCGCTGCGGAGCTGTACCGGGAGGCCGCGCGGCGCTGGCTGGCGTATCCGTTCGTGCTCGAGCGGGCGCTCGCGCTCCTCGGGGTGGCGAGGACGACAGGCGACTCCGCTCCGGCCGACGAGGCGCGCGCCCTCTTCCGCTCGCTCGGTGCCGTTCCGCTCGAGCGCGAGGCGGCGGCGGCGTAGGTACCTTCGGGTTGTGCTGCGCGCCGTCCTCTTCGACGTCGACTTCACCCTCTTCCGCCCCGGCCCCGAGCTCGGGCCCGAGGGGTACCGGCGCCTGGGCGAGCGGCACGGCCTCGTCCTCGACCCCGAGCGCTACCCGGAGGCGCGCGAGCGGGCCCTCGCGGAGCTCCAGGGCCGGCGCGAGCTCGTGCACGACGAGGAGGTGTGGATCGCCTTCACCGAGCGCATCGTGCTCGGGCTCGGGGGCGACCCCGCGGGCGCGCGGGCCTGCGCGGTGGACATGGTGCGGGAGTGGGAAAGGCACGAGAACTTCTTCCTGTACGAGGACGTGCCGCCCGTGCTCGAGGAGCTCCGGCGGCACGGGCTGAGGATCGGCCTCGTCTCGAACGGCCAGCGCGACCTGGAGGAGTTCGCGGCCCACCACGGGCTCGAGGTGGACGCCATGGTCGGCTCGCGCACGCACGGGCGGATCAAGCCGCATCCGGCGATCTTCGAGGCGGCGCTCGCGGCGCTCGGCACGGTGCCCGCGGAGACGGCGATGGTCGGCGACTCCTACGAGGACGACATCGAGGGAGCGCGGGCGCTCGGGATGCGCGCGATCCTCCTCGACCGGGAGGGCCGCTATCCGGACGCGGAGGAGCGGATCGACTCCCTGCTCGCCCTGCCCGCGGCGCTGGGGCTACGGGCCGGCGGCTAGGCCCAGCTCCCGGCGCCAGGCCGCCGTGTGGGCGCCGAGCGGCACCTCCTCGCGGTCGACCGCGGGTTCCCCGAACGCGGCTGCCGCCTCCTCGAGCGTCCAGACCGGCCCTACGCACACGTCCTCTCCGTCGCAGAGCGCGAGCCAGTCGGCGAGCGGCCGCTGCGCGAAGATCCGGGCCAGCTCGTCCGCGAGGGCCTCCTGGTCTCCGGCGTAGTGGCGCTCGACGAGGTCGGGGCGCCCGAGCAGCGCGCACAGCCGGGCGAAGAAGCGCGACTCGAGGGCGGCCACCGTCAGCCAGCGGCCGTCCGCCGTCGCGTAGATCCGGTAGCAGGCGAGCCCGCCCGTGAGCAGGCGCGGCCGCGGGTCGCCGCCCGGCCGGTGCGCGACGAGGTCGTGCGCGCCGTGGGTCATGGAGACGACCAGGCGCGCGCCCTTCCCCGTGCGCGCCCGCTCGAGGAGGGCCGCCAGGATCTGGATCACCGCCCCGAGGGCGCCGGCGGCGAGGTCGGCGATCTGGACCGGGGGGAGCGCGGGGGCGGTGTCCGCGAGCGCCCCCGCCCAGCCCAGGTAGTTGAGGTCGTGGCCGGCCCGCTGCGCGTGCGGCCCCTCCGCTCCGAAGCCGGTCAGGGAGCAGTAGACGACCGTGCCGGGGACGTCGTCGGGGCCGATCCCGAGCCGCTCGGCGACCCCGGGGCGGAAGCCCTCCAGGACGACGTCGGCGCGGGCGCAGAGCGCGCGCGCGAAGGTGGCGTCCGCCTTCAGGTCGCACACGACCGACTCCGTCCCCGTGCGCAGGGCTGCATCCCAGGCCGGGGCGGTCTGGCGCAGGGGGTCGCCTCCGGGCGCCTCCACGCGGACGACGCGCGCGCCCAGCCGACGCAGCTCGCGGCTCGCGTAGGCGCCGGGGAGGAGGCGCGTGAAGTCGACGACGAGCAGACCGGCGAGCGGGTGCACGGGCGCTGAGCGTAGCGCGTATCCTGAGGGCGTTGACTGACCGTTCAATCGTGCACAGGGAGAAGCGCAAGCGCATCCTCGATGCCGCCGTGCGCGTCTTCGCGGAGCACGGCTTCCACGGTGCTCGGGTGGGCGACATCGCCCACGATGCGGGTGTCGCCCACGGCCTCCTCTACCACTACTTCGCCTCGAAGGACGACGTCCTGCGCACGCTCTTCGTCGAGAACTGGGGCGAGCTCATCACCCGCTTCCGCGAGGTCGAGCTCTCGGACGAGCCGGCCGCCGCCAAGCTCGCCGGGATCGCCAAGATCCTGCTTCGCACCTGGCGGCGCGACCCTGCGCTCGTTACGGTCATGGTGCGGGAGGTCGCTCGCAGCTCGAAGCTGCAGAACCAGGTGGACGAGGTGCGGGAGGCGTTCGCGATCGTCCAGCGCATCGTCGAGCAGGGGCAGAGGGAGGGAGAGTTTCGCCGCGATCTCGACGCCCGCCTCGTGAGCTGGATCCTCTACGGGGGCTTGGAGGAGCTGCTCACGGGCTGGGTGCTCGGGCAACTCCCCGACGGCGAGGTGGATGTCGCGCAGGCCGAGCGGACGGCGATCGAGCTCGCGCTCGGCGGCCTCCGGGGCGCGGGTTAGCGGAACGCGTTCTCGCCGGTCAACGCTTGTCCGACGACGAGCGTGTGCACCTCGTGGGTGCCCTCGTAGGTGAGCACCGACTCGAGGTTGTTCACGTGCCGGATGACCGGGTACTCCAGGGTGACGCCGTTCGCGCCCAGGATCGTGCGCGCCGTGCGCGCGACCTCGAGCGCGCCGCGCACGTTGCCCATCTTCCCGAGGCTCACGTGCTCGGGCCGCAGCGTTCCCGCATCTTTCATCCGCCCGAGGTGGAGGGCGACGAGGGCGGCACGGTTCAGCTCGAGGGCCATCTCCGCGAGCTTCTCCTGCGTGAGCTGGTACGCGGCGATCGGCTTGCCGAAGACGATCCGCTCCTTGGCGTAGTCGAGCGCGCACTCGAAGCAGGCGCGGCCCGCGCCGACCGAGCCCCAGACGATGCCGAAGCGGGCCTCGTTCAAGCACGAGAGGGGCCCGCGCAGGGTGGTCGCTCCCGGAAGCACGTTCTCCTCGGGGACGCGCACGTCCTGGAGGACGAGCTCGGAGGTGACCGAGGCCCGGAGCGAGAGCTTCTTGTGGATCTCGGGGGCGGAGAAGCCGGGCATGCTCTTCTCGACAAGGAAGCCGCGGATCGCGCCCTCGTCGGTGCGGGCCCAGACGACCGCGAGGTCGGCGATCGTCCCGTTCGTGATCCACATCTTGGTCCCGTTCAGGATCCAGTCGGAGCCGTCCCGGCGGGCCTGCGTGCGCATCGAGCCGGGGTCGGAGCCCGCATCTGGCTCGGTCAGCCCGAAGCAGCCGATCACCTCGCCCGCGTGCATCGGGGGCAGCCAGCGCTCCTTCTGCTCCTCCGAGCCCCAGCGCCAGATCGCGTACATCGCGAGCGAGCCCTGCACCGAGACCGCGCTGCGCACGCCCGCGTCGCCGGCCTCGAGCTCGAGGCAGGTGAGCCCGTAGGCGACCGCGCTCGCGCCGGGGAGCCCGTAGCCCTCCAGGTGCATCCCGTACAGGCCGAGCTTGGCCAGCTCGGCGAGAAGCTCGCGGGGCAGCACGCCACGCTCGAACCACTCGCCGACCTCGGGCAGCACGTGCTCGCGGACGAACTGGCGCACCGTGTCGCGGATGGCCCGCTCCTCCTCGTCGAGGAGGGCGTCCAGCCCGAGGAAGTCGAGCGGGTCGAGCGTAGGCAGCGTCGGGCGCGTCGTGGCCACGACCACATCCTACGGTGACGACCTTGACCGCGGCGGGGCAGGCGGCGTAGGATTATTGACTGACTGTTCAATCGAAGTATGTGTCGGCGACGCGAGGAGCGGAGGTCATGACTGCGCTGGAGACAGGAGCCGGAACGGGCGTCTCGTTCGCGCTCACCCCGGAGCAGCGCGAGCTGCGGGCGCTCGCCCGCGAGTTCGCGGAGAAGGAGATCCGGCCCAAGGCGGCCGAGTACGACGAGCACTCGACCCACCCGGCGGACGTGATCGCCAAGGCGCACGAGCTGGGCCTGATGAACCTCCACCTGCCCGAGTCGCTCGGGGGCCCCGGGCTCTCGGCCTTCGAGGGCATGCTGGTCGGGGAGGAGCTCAACTGGGGCTGCTCGGGGATCGCCACCTCCATCCTCGCCAACGGGCTCGGCGCGGCGCCCGTGCTGATCGCCGGGACGGACGAGCAGCGCGCCCGCTGGCTGCCGCCGCTGCTCGAGGAACCGATTCTCTGCTCCTTCGGGCTCTCCGAGCCCGACGCCGGGTCGGACGTCGCACGCATGAAGACGACCGCCGTGCGCCGTGGCGACGAGTACGTCCTGAACGGTTCGAAGACGTTCATCACCAACGCCGGCCACGCCGCTTGGACGGTCGTCTTCGCCAAGACCGACCCCGCCCAGGGGCACCGGGGGATCTCGGCCTTCATCGTCCCCATGGACACGCCCGGGGTCCAGATCGAGAAGCACCTCGACAAGATGGGCCAGCGGGCAACGGACACCTCGGCGTTCGCGCTCACCGACGTCGTCGTGCCGGCGGCAAACCGGCTCGGCGAGGAGGGCGACGGCTTCAAGATCGCGATGCAGACCCTCGACTTCACCCGCCCCGGAACGGCGGCGGGCGCGGTGGGGGTGGCGCAGGCCGCTTACGAGCTCGCGGTCGAGTACGCGAAGGAACGGGTCACCTTCGACGTCCCCATCGCGATGCACCAGGGGATCAACTTCCTGATCGCGGACATGGCGACCGAGATCGAGGCCGCGCGCCTGCTCACCTGGCAGGCGGCGTGGATGCTCGACTCCGGCTACGGGCGGAAGGCGACCCTCTACTCCTCGTTCGCGAAGCGCTTCGCGGCCGACACGGCGATGAAGGTGACCACGGACGCGGTGCAGGTCTTCGGCGGCTACGGGTACATCAAGGAGTACCCGGTCGAGAAGCTGATGCGCGACGCGAAGCTGTTCCAGATCTACGAGGGGACCTCGCAGATCCAGCGGCTCGTGATCGCGAAGGAGATCTTCCTGCCCCGAGGCGACTAGCGTCGCCTGGGGCTAGAGTCGCGGCGTGGCCATCGAGATCGATCTCTCGGGGCGGGTCGCCCTGGTCACGGGCGGCTCTCGCGGGCTCGGACGCGCGGACGCGCTCACGCTCGCCCGCGCCGGCGCGGACGTCGCGATCGCCGACATCCTCGTCGAGTCGGAGCTGTCCGAGGAGACCGACCGCTACGGCGCCCTCGCCACCGCGGCGCGGACGCAGGGGCTCGTCCACACCGAGGAGACCGCCGAGGAGATCCGTGCGCTCGGCCGGCGCGCGCTGGCCGTGCGCTGCGACGTCACCGACCGGGAGCAGGTGGCGGCTGCCGTCTCGCGGACGGTGGAGGAGCTCGGCTCGGTGGACATCCTCGTCAACAACGCGGCCACCCTCGACCACGTGGGGCAGCTCCTCGACCAGCGCCCGGAGCTGTGGGAGCGCGACCTGCGGGTCAACCTGACCGGCTCCTTCAACTGCGCGCAGGCGGTCTGGCCGCACATGAAGGAGCGTGGCTGGGGGCGGATCGTGAACATGGCCTCTGTCGCGGGCACGCTCGGGGGCTTCGGGCAGGCGAGCTACTCGACGACGAAGGCGGGGATCCTGGGTCTCACCAAGACGCTCGCCATGGAAGGGGGGCGGCACGGGATCACCTGCAACGCCATCATCCCGGGGGTGATCGGGACGGAGGCCTTCCACTTCGCGAACCCGGTCATGAACGAGCGCATCGTCGCGCGCACGGTCTTCAGGCGGCCGGGCGAGCCGCAGGACGTGGCGAACGCGATCGCGTTCCTGTGCTCCGACCTGGCCTCCTACATCACCGGCGTCGGCCTGTACGTGTCCGGCGGGATCGAGCTGTTCGTGTTCTGAGGGCCGGTCGCGCCGGTCGCTTCGGCGGTGTCCCCCGGGGGCTGGAGCGAGAGACGACCGCCCGCTGAGCGCAGCCGGAGCGCTCGCGCCGCCTCGCTACAGTTCCGATCTCGGTGCGCGTCGTCTCGCCCCTCGTCACCACCCGCGCGCGCCGGCGCAGCCGTTGGCGCCCGGCGCTGTCCGCGTTCGCCCTCGCCGCCGGCGTCCTGCTCGCGGGGGCCGTGCTCCTCGGCCTCGTCTTCGCCGGCTCGCGCGCCCAGCTCGCGGAGGGCACCCGTGTCGCCGGCGTCCACGTCGGAGGCCTGACGCGTGCCCAGGCGGTCGCCGAGCTCGAGCGCCGCTTCGCCGCCCTCGCCGAGGAGCCCGTCACGTTCGTCGCCGCCGGGGAGCGGTTCGAGCTGACCGCGAGCCAGCTCGCCGTCGCCCCCGACTTCCGCGCTGCGGTCGCCGCGGCCGCCGAGGCCGGCGACGGCTTCGGCCCCATCCGCGGCTTCCGCCGACTGCACGCCCGCGTCTTCGGCGCCGAGGTCCTGCCGCGGCTGGCCGTCTCGAGCGCGGCGCTCGAGTACGCGCTCGACCGCATCGCCGCCGAGGTCGACCGGGAGCCGGAGAGCGCAGCGCTCGTTCGGCGTGGCCTCCGGGTCGAGGTCGTGCCGGCGCGGAGCGGGCGCCGGCTCGAGCGCGAGGCCGCCGCGGAGGCGGTGGTACGGGCGCTCGGCGCGCTCGAGCGCGCCGGGGGCCCGG
>DATMAP010000171.1:0-16353 GCA_035559835.1 Gaiellaceae bacterium | reverse complement strand
GAGCCGGTATCGCCAGCGGACGCGCGCGTCCGGCACGGCGCGCGCGAGCGCGCGCCGGAAGGCCCGCTGCTCGGCGGTGATGCGCGCGGCCGTGCCCGGCGCCAGCGCCAGAGGCGGGGAGGCGAGGGTGACCACGACCTGGACGCGGGAACTCTCCGCCGTCGCGGCCGGGGCAGATGCCCCTGCGGCCCCGCCCGCGAGGACCGCCAGCAGGAGCGCCGCCGTACCGAGCAGGACGGAGCCGACGGCGGCGCGGGCGCCGCGAACGGCGGCGGGCGCCTGCAGTGCGGATGAGAGGACTTGAACCTCCACGCCCTTACGGGCACACGGACCTGAACCGTGCGCGTCTACCAATTCCGCCACATCCGCGCGGACGCGGCCATTCTAGCGTCGCTGGCCCTGCTCGATCGCGGACGCCCCGCTCGCCGACCCGAGCTCGTCCAGCGCGGCCAGCACCTGCGCTGCGTGCGTGTCCGGCTTCACCCGGCGCATGATCCGGGCCACGTTGCCGGCGGCGTCGATCAGGAAGGTCGAGCGCTCGACGCCCTCGTAGCGCTTGCCGAGCATGCTCTTCTCGACCCACACGCCGTAGGCCTCGGCCACCGCGTGCTCCTCGTCTGCGAGCAGGGTGAAGGGGAGGCCGTGCTTCTCCTTGAACCTCGCGTGCCGCTGCGCGCTGTCCGGGCTGACACCGAGGACGACCGCGCCCCTCCGCTCGAGCTCGGCCCAGGCATCCCGGATCCCGCAGGCCTGACGCGTGCAGCCCGGCGTGTCGTCGCGGGGGTAGAAGTAGAGGACGACCGGGCGGCCGCGGAGCTGCGACAGGGTGACGGGCTCGCCCGCGTCGGAGGGGAGGGTGAAATCGGGCGCGGGTGCTCCCGTCTCGACTGCCACGCGTGCCTCCTTCCGTGTCGAGCGGTCGGGGTGGTTCGGGTCAGCCGTCTCGGTGGACGAGAGGGCGTGACCTTCGTCTCGAAGCGAGACGAGCGTCAGCGTATCGAGGACGTGTGCGCGCGAGAGGGGCTGGAGCCGCAAGAGACGCTGGACGAGGACGACGTCTCGCGTGGCGCGCCCCTCTCGCCGCGGCCGGGTCTACGCCGGGCGCTGGCGATGGTAGAGGGCGGCGAGGCGGAGGTCGTGGTCGTCGCCTACTTGGAGGTTGCACTTATTTCGTTTATGAGCTACTGTGAGCGGGCGTAAGGAGAGCGATGTCCACTACCGCCCTACCCGATCACATCGTCAGCCCCGACCCGTCCGAGCAGGACGAGCTGGTCGAGTTGCGCGAGCAGCTCGCCCGGATCGCTGGACGACAGAGGCGGCCGGTGGGCAGGCTCGTGAGTCCGGACGGGGTCGAAGTCGAGATTCCAGCGTCGGCCTTCGCGGCGCTGCAGGCAATCGTGCGCCAGCTGGCGCAGGGACGCACGATCACGCTGATCCCGCACGACAGGGAGGTGACGACGAAGGAGGCAGCCGACATCCTCAACGTCTCCCGCCCCTTCCTGGTCAAGCTGCTCGATCGCGGCGACCTTCCCTACCACCGCGTCGGCACCCATCGGCGCCTGAGAGTCGAGGACGTGCTCGCCTACCGCGAGCTACGTGCGAAGCGGCGGCGTGAGAAGCTGCGTGAGCTCACAGAGCTCTCCGAGCAGCTCGAGGGCGGATACCGATAGCCGACCTACGGCGGCGATAGCCTGCCTCCGCCGTGATCTTCAGCGCCGTCCTCGACGCCAACGTCCTCTACCCGTTCTCGCTTCGCGACATCCTGCTGCGGCTCGCTGAGTTGGAGCTGTATGCGCCGCTTTGAAGCGAGCGCATCCTCGCGGAGATGCGGCGCAACCTCGTCGAGCGCCAGATCACGAACGAACAGGCCGACGGGCTGATCGCGGCCATGGGCGCCGCGTTCGAGGAGGCCGAAGTCGAGGCCGCCGAGATCGAGCGGCTGGAGCCCGCGATGACGAACCATCCGAACGACCGCCACGTCCTCGCGGCAGCCGTCGCGGCCGGCTCCGAGCTGATCGTCACCTTCAACCTCGACGACTTTCCCGCCGAGGCGTGCGAGCCGCTCGGCGTCGAAGCGATCCACCCCGACGCCTTCCTGCTCGACCTCCACGACCTGAACCCGGCCGCCGTCCAGGCCGCGCTCGAGCAACAGGCCGCCGACCTCAATCCGCCGTGGCCACTCGAGCAGCTCCTCGCCGCGCTCGCGGTTGCCGGCGTCCCCCGCTTCGTCGCGGCCATTCGCAGCGCTCACTCCTGAGCGTCCTACAAGTATTCGAGCTGGCGTCGCCGGGCTCGACGCCGCAGGTGGGTCGGGGTGGCCCGAGCGTAGCCGCTCCGGGCGGGGGCAGGCACGCGGGGTCTCGTCTCGCTTCGCCCCGTCCACGGGTCGGTGCCGGCCGGTGCTGCGGCGCGCGCTAGGGTGCGCGCGATGGTCTCGGTGCACGCTGTGCTCGGGGCAGCGGCGATCGCGGTCTGCCTCGCGTCCGCCCTGCTCGGCCTCGCCGCCTACCGGCGCGGAGGCGCCGGACGGGCGGTCGCGCACGTCCTCGCGCTCGCCCAGACCGTGCTCATCGGGCAGGCGCTGCTGGGCCTGCTCCTCCTCTCCGAGGGCAAGCGGGCGCCCGACCGCCTCCACTACGCGTACGGCGCGCTCGCTCTCGGCGTCGTGCTCTCGCCCTGGTTCTACGCGCCCGAGGCGGGGCCTCGGCGCCTGCTCTGGTTCGCCCTCACCACCCTCCTCGCGGGCGCGCTCGCCGGGCGGGCCTACCTGACCGGGTCGTGAGGGAGCTCTGGGAGCGGATCCCGCCGCTCGCCCGCGGGCTCGGGATCGTCGCGCTGATCGCGGTCGTGGTGGTCGTGCTCTCCCTCGAGCCGGTCCTGGCGGCGATCGGCGGACTCCTGCAGATCGCCTTCTTCCTCGCCATCGCGTTCTTCTGCTTCCTGCTCTGGCGCGAGCGGCGAGGCGATCTCGAGGCCTGGGCGGAACGGAGCCGGCGGATCTTCTACGCCGCGATCCTCCTCGCGGTGGCCGCGGTCGGGCTCGCGATCGGGTACGGGCTCCCGGCGAGCCGGGACGCGTTCGCGCTCGTCCTCGTGCTCGCCGCCTGCGCCTACGCGCTCGTGCGGGTATGGCGCTCCGAGCACCGCCTCTGAGCAGGCGGCGCTACGGGAGCCGGAAGGGCCGGCTCTGGCGCAGGGTCGGCGGGGCCGGGTTGACGGGGTGCACGAGGCGGAGCGTGTAGCGATACGTCCCCGGCGGAAGGCGGCGCGAGCCGAGGTCGACTCGCACCAGCTCGCCCGCCTTGGCCCGGCCGCGGGCGGCGAGCTTGGTCGAGTGGGTCGGAAGCCGCTCCAGACGGACGCGGTACAGGCAGTCGAGGTTGCAGCGCAGCTCGACCGCGAGCTCCCCGCGCCGGGCCGCGGCGGCCGTCCCGAAACGGACGAGCGTCGGCTGCACGACCAGCTCGAGGCCGGGGCAGCGGACGATCGAGCCGCCGGCCGCCCGGTCGAGCGCCTCGGTCACGCGCGGGAGGCTCGCCTTCGGCGACCCGTCCGCGTAGTAGACGCCCGACTGCCAGCCCGCCAGCGAGCGCTCGTCGCGGGTGAGGAAGAGCAGGAGCCCGGCGACGGTCGGCTGGCAGAAGGCGAGCGCGAGCGCCTGCTCGTAGTACTGCGCCTGGACCTCCTCGCTGACCGGCTTCGTCGCGGCGGGCTCCGAGCCGGTGTAGAGCGCCGCCTTCGCGGCCGGGATCTGCGTCTCGACGCCGAACTCCCCGTACAGGACCGGCAGGCTGGAGCCGGGCTGGGAGGTGCCGTCGAAGGCCTGGCCGAGGAGGGCGACGAGCTTGTCGTAGTCGGCGATCCCGATCGTGGTCGTGTTCGGGTGGGCGGTCGTCGGCGGCTGGCTCGAGTTGTCGGGGTAGGGGTGGAGGACGAAGCCGTCCATCACCGGCGCGCTCCGGCCGGAGGCCCGGTAGGCCACCCCCAGCTCCTGGAGGAAGCGCGTCGGCGAGTGCGTGGGGCGCGCGCCGGCAGGGCGATCCGCCCCCCGGGGGGAGAGGGCGCCGCCCCAGATCCGGACCGCCGGGGAGACGGCCTTGACGGCATCGTAGGTCCGGGCGAGGAGGGCGAGGTAGGCGGCGGGCGCGGCGCTCGTCCCGTCGAGGTTGAACTGGGGCAGCCAGAACCGGTTCAGGTTGGGCTCGTTGCCGACGATCAGGTCGCGCAGGCCCGGCACGGCGCCGGCGAGGGCGGCTGCGTTGGCGGCGAACTCCGCCTGCGCTTCCTCGCTCAGGGGCGTCGTGCGCGAGCCCGGGTGCATGACGGTGACGAAGACGCGGACGCCGTTGCGGGCGCCCGCCGCGGCGACGTTCTCGAGGACGGCCAGCTCGCCCGCCGACGGCCGCGTCTGCCCCGGGAGCCAGAGGCTCGTCACCCGCAGGGCGCGGAAGCCGGCGAGCCGGAAGAGCCGCATCCGTGCTTCCGCCTCGACCAGGGTGGAGGCGCGGAGGTCGTCCTCGACCGCCCCCACGGCGAGCCCCGGGGCGGCGGGCGCGCGGGGCGCGGCCACGAGCGCCGTGAGCACGGCGAGCGCGAGCGCTGCTCCGGCGGCGGCCGGGCGGGAACGGGGCACAGGGATACGCTAGCCCCAGAATGCGAGCGAACCTTGAAGACCGCCTGGCCGGGCTCCCGCGGAGCCCCGGGGTCTACCTCTTCCGCGACGCCTTCGGCGACGTGCTCTACGTGGGGAAGGCGAAGTCGCTACGCGCGCGCGTGCGCAGCTACTTCCAGCGCGGCGACGGCCGGCCCGGGGCCCTCCAGCTCGCCGAGCGCATCGCCGACCTGGAGGTGATCGTCACGCGCACCGAGGCCGAGGCGCTCGTGCTCGAGCAGAACCTGGTCAAGCGCCACCGGCCCCCCTTCAACATCCGCCTGCGGGACGACAAGTCGTTCCCCTACATCGCGGTCACGCTCGAGGACGAGTACCCGCGCGTGATGTTCACCCGCGAGCGCCATCGCCGGGGCACGGTGTACTTCGGGCCGTACGCGAGCGCGAAGAAGGTGCGGGGGACGCTCGACGTGCTCAACCGCGTCTTCCGCTTCCGGCCCTGCGAAGGGCCGAAGCCTGGTCGCCACTCGGGCATCCCCTGCCTCGACTACCACCTCGACCGGTGCCTGGCGCCGTGCATCGGGGCGGTCTCGCGGGAGGAGTACGGCCGCGTGATCGAGGGCGTGATCGCCTTCCTCTCCGGCGACACGGAGACGATCCAGCGGGAGCTGGAGGCGAGGATGCGCGAGGCGGCCGCCGCCGAGCGGTTCGAGGAGGCCGCGCGCTACCGGAACCGGCTGTTCGCGATCAGGCACCTGGCCGAGCGCCAAGCCGCCGACCGGCGCGCGGTCGGCAGCGTGGACGTGATCGGCCTCGCCGTGGAGGGCGACCGTGCCGCCGTCCAGGTCTTCCCGCTGCGGGACGGGAAGATGATCGACCGCTACGGCTTCCAGCTCGAGAACGTCGGCGGCGAGGACCTGCGGTCGATCCTGGAGGCCTTCCTCGGGGAGTACTACGCGGCTGCGCCGAGCGTCCCGCCGGAGGTGCTCGTTCCGGCGGGCGCGGGCGACCTGGAGCCGCTCGGGGAGCTGCTCTCCCAGCGGCGCGGCTCGCGGGTCGTCGTGCGCGCGCCTGCCCGCGGGGAGAAGCGGCGGCTGGTCGAGCTGGCGGTCGAGAACGCACGCCTCGCCCTCGCTTCGGAGCGGGCCGGGCAGGAGGAGCGGCGCCTGCGGCGGGTGGCGGCGCTCGAGGAGCTGCGCGAGTCGCTCAACCTCGAGAGCCTGCCGGTCCGGATCGAGTGCTTCGACGTCTCCAACCTCCAGGATCAGGCGATCGTCGCGTCGATGACCGTCTTCGAGGACGGGCGGCCGAAGAACGCCCACTACCGCACGTTCGCCGTCCGCGGCCTCAGCGGGCAGGACGACGTCGGCGCGCTCCGCGAGGTCCTCTCTCGCCGCTTCGCCCGGCTCCGGGAGGGCGAGCCGGACGAGAGCTTCTCCCGCGTGCCCAACCTCGTCGTCGTGGATGGAGGCAAGGGCCAGCTCGCGGCTGCGCGCGCGGCGATCGAGCAGGCCGGCCTGCCCCGGATCGCCGTCATCGCCCTGGCCAAGCGGGAGGAGGAGGTGTTCGTCCCGGGTGCCGAGCGCCCGGTCGTCCTCGACCCGCACGGCCCTGGCCTGCAGCTCCTGCAGCGGATCCGCGACGAGGCGCACCGGGTCGCGCTCGGCTACCACCGGCGCCGCCGCGACGCGGGGGCGATGGAGTCGATCTTCGCCGGGCTCCCGGGTATCGGGCCCGCCCGCCGCCGGGCGATCCTGCGCCACTTCGGCTCGGTCGAGCGCTTCCTGGAGGCGACGCAGGAGGAGCTGGAGGGCGTTCCGGGGCTGCCGCAGAAGACGGCCCGTACCCTCTACGCGCGGCTGCACAAGGCCGGGCCCTCCTAGCCGCGGGCGTCTTCCGCCATGCGGACCGCGTGCGAGTAGCGGAGCGTGCGCAGGGTCAGAGCGAGGGAGGCGAAGCCGGCGACCACGTTGGTCAGGGTCAGGGTGAGCTTGGCCCCGACGCTGAAGGCGAGCAGGACGGAGGCCGGGGCGGCGCCGGTCAAGGCGTAGACGAGGAAGGCCTGCTCCGTCCCGATCCCCGCAGGCGTGACCGGAAGGAGCGTGGCGGCGCTCTGGGAGACCTGGACGAGGGTGGCCGTGCGCAGCGACTGCGGAATGTCGAAGGCATCGAGCAGGAGCCAGATGGTGACGAGCCGCAGCCCCCAGTCGCAGGCCTGCCAGACGGCGACCCGGCCCAGGTAGCGCCCCGGGGGGCGGAAGACGCTGAAGGCCTGCGCGACCCGCGCTCCGAAGTTGGCCACGTGCCCGTGGATCCAGACGCCGAGCAGCACGAGCGCGAGCAGCGCCGCCGCCAGGGTCAGCTCGAAGGCGAGCGGCCGCGCGAAGAGCCAGGCGAAGTCGAAGCTCTCCAGCGTCGCCAGCACGTCGATCCCGGGCAGCGCGCCTGCGCTCAGCGCCCAGACGAAGAGGGCGCTCGCGGCGGTGAAGTCGAAGAGGGTGAGCACGACCGTGCTCGAGATGACCGTCGTATAGGTGCTGCCGGGGACGGCACGGTGGGCGAGGACGATGCGGACGGCGTCTCCGGCGCGCGCGGGCACGATCGCGTTGACCCCCACCCCGGCGAGGTAGGCGCCGTAGATCGAGCGCCAGCGGACGCGCTCCTCCGGGTAGGCGGCGGCGAGCACGTTCCGCCAGGCCATGCTCGTGCACGCCATCTTCAGGAGGTGGCAGGCGATGGCGAGCGCCAGCGGGCGGGCGTCGACCGAGCCCAAGCGGTCGAGGAAGGCGTCGAGCCCGTCGAGGACGCGGACCACGCCGCCTCGCGCCCGCTAGCTCGGCGGGTCGCCGTCGGGCGCGAGGAAGGGGTAGCGGTAGTCCGTGGGCGGGACGAAAGTCTCCTTGATCGTCCGCGGCGACACCCAGCGGATCAGGTTCCACATCGAGCCCGCCTTGTCGTTCGTGCCGCTCGCCCGCGAGCCGCCGAACGGCTGCTGCCCGACGACGGCGCCGGTCGGCTTGTCGTTGACGTACAGGTTGCCGGCGGCGTAGAGGAGCGCCTCCTCGGCCTCCTCGATCGCCTCGCGATCGGTGGCGAAGATCGCCCCGGTCAGCCCGTAGGGGGCGGTCTCGTCCACGAGCCGCAGGGTGTCCTGCCAGCGGCGCTCGTCGTACACGTAGGCGGTGACGATCGGCCCGAAGAGCTCGTCCCGAAGGAGGCGGAAGCCCGGGTCGTCGGTCGTGATCACGGTCGGGGAGACGAAGTAGCCCTCGGAGTCGTCTACCTCGCCGCCGGCGACGATCTCCGCGCCCGCCGCGCGCGCCTCCTCGATCGCCTGGCGGTGCGTGGCGAGGGCGGAGGCGTCGATGACGGCACCCAGGAAGTTCTCGAAGTCGGCCACATCGCCCATCTTGAGGCTGGAGACGTCGGCCGCCAGCCGCTCGCGCAGCTCGGGCCAGAGGTTGGAGGGGATGTAGAGCCGGGAGGCGGCCGAGCACTTCTGGCCCTGGTACTCGAACGAGCCGCGAACGATGGCGGTCGCCAGCGCGTCCGTGTCGGCCGAGGGGTGGGCGAGGATGAAGTCCTTGCCACCGGTCTCGCCGACGATGCGCGGGTAGTTCCGGTAGCGACCGATGTTGGCGCCCACCGTCTGCCACATGCCGTTGAAGACCGCGGTCGAGCCGGTGAAGTGGATCCCCGCCAGCTCCGGGCTGGCGAGCGCGGCGTCGCCGATCGTCGCTCCGGAGCCGTAGACGAGGTTGACGACTCCGTCCGGCAGGCCGGCCTCCTGCAGGAGGCGCATCAGGTAGTAGGCCGAGACGGCGGCCGTGGAGGCAGGCTTCCAGACGACCGTGTTCCCCATCAGGGCGGGGGAGGTGGAGAGGTTCCCCCCGATGCAGGTGAAGTTGAAGGGGCTGACGGCGAAGACGAAGCCTTCGAGCGGCCGGTACTCCATCCGGTTCCAGGTCCCGGTCGGCGAGTAGGGCTGCTCGGAGTAGATGCGGACGAGGAACTCTGCGTTGTAGCGCCAGAAGTCGACCATCTCGCAGACGGCGTCGATCTCGGCCTGGTGGACGGTCTTCGACTGGTTCAGCATCGTCGCGGCGTTCAGCGTCGAGCGCCAAGGTCCGGCCAGAAGCTCGGCGGCGCGGAGGAAGACGGCCACGCGCTCGTGCCACGGCGTGCGCGACCACTCCGCGTGCGCGGCGCGGGCCGCGGCGATCGCCTGCTCGACGTGCTCGGGGCCCCCCTTGCTGACGTCGGCGAGGACGTGACGGCGCCGGTGCGGCATCACCGCCTCGAACGTCTCCTCCGTGTGGACGTCCCGGCCGCCGATGACGAGCGGGATGCGGATACGCTCGGACTCGAGCTCGCGCAGGCGGCGCTTCAGCTCCTCCCGCTCGGGTGAGCCGGGGGCGTACGACCTGACGGGCTCGTTGACGGCGGGCGGCGGCGTGAAGATCCCGGGGGCGCTCATGGGGCGATTGTAGAGTCGGGCGCGGTGAGGGCACGAAGGACGTGCTACGCGATCGCCGGCTGGGGTCGGGGTGTGCTCTGGACCGCGGGCGACGTCGTCCTCGCCCACGACTTCGAGTTCGACCCGGTGTTCGACCCGGTGTCAGACACCGGGTCGAAGCGCCGGGCCCCCCTGGTCAAGCGGGCCCCGTCCAGCACGGGCTCGTCGGGGGCTGGGATCTCCGTACCTGGAGCCGATCCGGCCTGTGGAGAGATTGGCGCACTATTGGCACACTCAAGGCTTGACAGCCCCCGGTGTCTGACACCGGGGGTAGCGACACCGGGGGTGGCGGAGGCGCCGGAGGCAGCACTCGTGGGTCGCTTCGGCGCGCTCTTGGCCGGGGAGAGGGTCGCGTTCGGTGACGTCGCGCTCGACCTCGCCTGGTGCAGCCCGTTCCAGCACGCCGTGGCGCTCGCGCTGCGGGACGTGGCGTGGGGAGAGGTGGTCAGCTACGGGGAGCTGGCGGCGCTCGCCGGCTACCCGGGGGCGGCCCGCGCGGTAGGCACCTTCTGCGCCCGCAACCGCTTCGCCTTCCTGCTCCCCTGCCACCGCGTCGTCGCCGCGGACGGGATCGGAAGCTACGGCGCGAGCGGAGTCGCCGTCAAGCGCCGCCTGCTCGCGCTCGAGGGCGTCCTGCTCTGACCGGGGACGAGCCCGCGCGTAGGGGTCACGGCCCGCTGGGCCGCGAGCGTCGCGGCGGCTCCGCGAGAGCGCAGGCGCCTGCCCGCTCGGCGGCGAGAGGAGCTCGCGAGGCGCCGGGCGCCGACTAGACTCGCCCCGGACGGACGAGCGAGCGACGGAGGCGAGAATGGGCATTCGGGTCGGGATCAACGGGTTCGGCCGCATCGGGCGGAACTTCTTCCGCGCCCAGCACGCGCTCGGCGCCGACATCGACGTCGTGGCGCTGAACGACCTCGGCGATGCGGCCACCATGGCGCACCTGCTCCGCTACGACTCCAACCTGGGCCCGTTCCCGGGCGAGGTCGAGCTGGCGGACGGCGTCCTGCGGGCCGCCGGCGAGGAGGTGCGCATGCTGTCCGAGCGCGACCCGGCAGCGCTCCCCTGGCGCGAGCTGGGGGTGGACGTCGTGCTCGAGTCGACGGGGTACTTCACCGACCGAGCGGGCGCGCAGAAGCACCTCGATGCCGGCGCGCGCAAGGTCGTCGTCTCCGCGCCGGCGACCGACCCCGACCTGACGGTCGTCCTCGGCGTCAACGACGGGGCGTACGACCCCGAGCGGCACCACATCATCTCCAACGCCTCCTGCACGACGAACTGCGTCGCCCCGCTGGCGAAGGTGCTGCACGAGCTGGGGGAGATCCGGAGCGGGTTCATGACCACGATCCACGCGTACACGAACGACCAGGTCATCCTCGACTTCCCGCACAAGGACCTGCGTCGGGCGCGTGCGGCCGCGATCAACCTGATCCCGACCTCGACCGGCGCCGCGCGGGCGATCGGGCTCGTCCTGCCGGAGCTCCAGGGCAAGGTGGACGGGATCGCCGTGCGCGCCCCGGTCGCGACCGGCTCCCTGACCGACCTCGTCGTCGAGCTCGGGCGGGAGACGAGCGTGGAGGAGGTCAACGCCGCCTACCGCGCGGCCGCCGAGGGGCCGCTGCAGGGCATCCTCCAGTACTCGGAGGATCCGCTCGTCTCGACCGACGTCAACGGTAGCCCCTACTCGTGCGTCTTCGACAGCAAGCTGACGATGGTGCACGGGCGCACGGTCAAGGTCTTCGGGTGGTACGACAACGAGTGGGGCTACTCGTGCCGCCTGGTCGACCTGATCGGGAAGCTGCTTCCCTAGGCCGTGCACCGGCCCCGCTCCGTACGCCAAGCGGAGGTCGCGGGGAAGCGCGTCCTCGTCCGCGCCGACCTCAACGTCCCCCTCGAGGAGGGCCGGGTCGCCGACGACACGCGGATCGTGGCTTCGCTGCCGACCCTGCGCTACCTGCTCGACAAAGGCGCGGCGGAGGTCGCCGTCTGCTCCCACCTCGGGCGGCCGCGGGGGCCCGACCCGGCCTACGCGATGGCGCCGGTGGCCGCGCGCCTGCGGGAGCTCCTCCCCGATCCCCGCCTGCGCGTGCTCGAGAACACCCGCTTCGACCCCGGGGAGACGACGAACGACCCCGCGACGGCGCGGCGGCTCGCCGAGGGGATGGACCTGTTCGTGAACGACGCCTTCGGCTCCTGCCACCGCGCGCACGCCTCCACCGTTGGCGTGGCCCGGCTGCTTCCGGCCTACGCCGGCCTCCTGCTCGAGCGCGAGCTGGAGATGCTCGGGCGGCTGCTCGGCGAGGTGGAGCACCCGTTCGTGCTCGTGGCCGGCGGGGCCAAGGTCGAGGACAAGCTGGGCGTCCTCGCCACCCTCGGGCGCCGAGCGGACCTCGTCCTCGTCGGGGGGAAGATGGCCGCGGAGCTGGCCGAGCGCCCGCCGCTCTCCGGGGTGCGGCTCGTGCTCCCGGAGGACGTGGTCGCGGCGTCGGCCTTCGCTCCCGACGCCGAGACTCGGGTCGTTCCAGCCGGCGCCGTCCCCGAGGGCTGGTTCGCGCTCGACATCGGTCCCGCGACGCGGGCTCGCTTCGCGGAGGCGATCCGCAGCGCTCGGACGGTCTTCTGGAACGGGCCCCTGGGGGTGTTCGAGTGGCCCCGCTTCGCGGAGGGGACGAGGGCGGTCGCGGAGGCCGTGGCCGAGGTCGAGGGCTTCAGCGTCGTGGGTGGCGGGGACTCGGCCCGTGCGCTGCAGGAGCTGGGGCTGGCCGAGCGGGTCTCCTGGCTCTCGACCGGCGGGGGCGCCGCGCTCGAGCTGCTCGAGGGGAAGGAGCTCCCCGGGGTGATCGCGATCCCGGAGGCCTGAGCGATGCTCGTCGCCGGCAACTGGAAGATGTTCATGGGGCCGCACCAGGCCCGCGCCTTCGCGGCCCGGCTCCGCCACCTCCCCGAACGCCTGCAGGGGGTGGAGGTCGTCGTCTGCCCGCCCTACGTCTCGCTGCAGGCGGCGCTCGAGGGGCTCGGCGCCGGCAGCGCCGTCCGCGTCTACGCCCAGAACGTCCACTGGGAGCTGGAGGGCGCCTTCACGGGCGAGGTGTCGGCGCCGATGCTGCTCGAGCTGGGGGTGGCGGGCTCGATCGTCGGCCACTCGGAGCGCCGGCGGTACTTCGGCGAGACCGACGAGACCACCCGCCGGCGCGCCGAGGCGGCGCTCGCCGCCGGGCTGGCCGTGATCGCCTGCGTCGGCGAGACGGAGGCAGAGCGCGAGGAGGGCCGGACCGAGGAGGTGCTCGCCCGCCAGGCGTCGGTCCTTCCCAGGCACGAGCGGCTCGTGCTCGCGTACGAGCCCGTGTGGGCGATCGGGACCGGACGGACGGCGACGCCGGAGACGGCGCAGGCGGCGCACGCCTTCCTCAAGGCGGAGACCGGGATCGCGCGCGTGCTGTACGGCGGCTCGGTCACTCCCGGAAACGCTGCTGCTCTCCTCGCCCAGCCGGACGTCGACGGCGCGCTCGTCGGCGGCGCCTCCCTCGACATTACCTCCTTCATCGAGATTTGCGAGACGGCCGCCCGCCTTTCCCGCTCGTAGCGCTCGTCGTCCTCGACGGCTGGGGGCTGGCGCCTCCCGGCCCCGGGAACGCGATCGCCCTGGCCGCGACTCCGGTCTTCGACCGGCTCTGGGAGCGCTGCCCGCACACGACGCTGGCCGCCTCCGGGGAGGCGGTCGGGCTCCCGCCCGGGCAGATGGGGAACTCGGAGGTCGGCCACCTCACGATCGGCTCGGGTCGCGTGCTCTACCAAGACCTGATGCGCGTGAACGCGGCCATCCGCGACGGCTCCTTCTTCGCGAGCGCTGCGCTCCGCTCGGCCTTCGCGCGCGCGCGCGAGCGCGGGGGCGGCGTGCACCTGCTCGGCCTCGTCTCCAAGGGCGGCGTGCACTCGCACCTCGACCACCTGCTCGCCCTGCTCCAGCTCGCCGAGCGCGAAGGGATGGGCGACCGGACCTGGATCCACGCCTTCACCGATGGGCGCGACGTCTCGCCGCACGCAGCCCGCGCCGACCTGGCCGAGCTCCCCGCCGACCGCATCGCCACCGTCTGCGGCCGCTACTACGCGATGGACCGCGACGGGCGCTGGGAGCGGACCGACCGCGCCTTCGCCGCCATCTGCCGCGGCGAGGGGCGCGAGGCCGCCGACCCCGTCGAGGCCGTCGTGGAGAGCTACGGGCGCGGGATCACGGACGAGTTCGTCGAGCCCACCGTCATCCGGGGACGGCCCCGGCTCGACCCGGACCGCGATGCCGCGATCTTCTTCAACTTCCGCCCCGACCGCGCGCGGCAGCTCTCGCAACGGCTGCTCGAGGCGGGCGTCGACCTGACCACGATGACCCGCTACCGCGACGACTTCCCCTGCCCGGTCGTGCTGGAGGAGCAGGAGGTGCGCGACACGCTCGCCGAGGTCCTCTCCCGCGCCGGCGCGCGCCAGCTCCACGTCGCCGAGACGGAGAAGTACGCGCACGTGACCTACTTCTTCAACGGCGGCGAGGAGCGCGAGTGGGAGGGGGAGACGCGCATCCTCGTCCCTTCGCCGCGCGACGTGCCGAGCTACGACCTGAAGCCGGAGATGGCGGCCGAGGAGGTCGCGGTGCGCTTCTGCGCCGAGATCGGCGACGGCTACCGCTTCGCCGTCGTCAACTTCGCCAACCCGGACATGGTCGGGCACACGGGCTCGATCCCGGCCGTCGTGGCCGCCGTCGAGACGGTCGACCGGTGCCTCGGCCAGGTCGTCGAGTGCGTGCGGGACGCGGGCGGGATCTCCCTCGTCACCGCCGACCACGGCAACGCGGAGGTGCTCCTGGAGGCAGACGGGGTCAGCCCGCACACGGCGCACACCGCCAATCCGGTCCCGCTGATCGCCACGGACGGGGGGCTTGCGCTCCGCGACGGGGGTGAGCTCGCCGATCTGGCGCCGACGGTGCTCTCCCTCCTGGGCCTGCCGGTGCCCGCGGCGATGACGGGCCGGCCGCTCGCGACGCCCGTCTGACGCCCCTCACGGTCTCCATACACGGGTGCCCTATACTCGCCGCGTCGTGTCCCTGCCGCAGCCCGATCCTGGCGTCCTGCGCAAGGCTCAGCGCGGCGACGAGCGCGCCTTCTCCATCCTCGTGCGCGCGTACGAGCAGCCTGTCTACAACTACGTCCTGCGCCTGACGGGCGACCGCGTGCTCGCGGAGGACCTGACCCAGGAGGTCTTCCTCCGCGTCTACCAGGGGCTGCCGAGCTTCTCCTTGCGCTCGCGCTTCACGACCTGGCTCTTCCAGGTGACGAAGAACCGCGTGCTGGACGAGCTGCGCGCCCGGGAGCGGCGGCCACGCGCGGTGGCCGCCCTCGAGGACGTCCCTCCGCTCGAGGTCGTGGACGCTCCCGTCGAGCGCGCCGAGACGATGGACGCGGTCTGGCGCGCGGTCGAGTCGCTCAACCCGGACCTGAAGATGGCGCTCCTGCTGCGGGACGTGGTCGGCCTCTCCTACACGGAGATCGCGGAGACGCTCGAGATCACCCTGGCCACGGTCAAGTGGCGGATCTACAAGGCGCGGGAAGAGGTACAGCTCACCCTCGCCCGGGAGGGGATCGAGGCCGGTTCCCTCGTACGCGAGCCCGTCCCCGGCCGGCAGGGCTGAGCCGGCCCCGCGCCGGCGCGGCCGTGCGCACGTTTTTCGCCCCGGGGAGGCTCTGGACGGGTGAACCCCCGACGAAAGGACTCCCCATGCTGCGCTTCCTCCTGGCCGCCTGCGCGGCCGTCCTGCTCCTCCTCCCGGTCAGCGCCGAGGGCAGCTCCGCGACTCGCCTGCGCGGCGTCGTGAGCGCGAAGGACGTGGCCCGTAGCGTCGTGACCGTCTCCTCGGTGCGCCGTGACGCGATCCTGCGCGTGCCGTCCTCGGCGCTCGACCGCATCCGCGTGGGCCTCCGCGTCGAGCTGCGCGGGTCGCTGCTGCGCACCCGCGGTCGCGGGCCGACGAGGATCCTCGCGCGCGACGTCGTCCTCGTCCGCTCCGAGCCGCGCGTGCAGGCAGGCCAGGATCTCGACGACGACGAGATCGAGCTGAAGGGCACGCTCACCTCCCTGTCGCCGCTGACCGTGAGCGACGGCGTGCGGTCCGCGACCTGCTCCGTTCCCCCCGGCTTCTCCTTGGCGGGCTTCGCGGTCGGCGACTTCGTCGAGATCACGTGCGACCTGCGCGCCGGGACCTGGGTGCTGCGCGAGCTCGAGCTCGAAGACGACGCGGACGCGGTGCGGGGCGACGACGACCGGAGCGGCCCCGGACGCGGCGATGACGACGACGACGACGACCGGAGCGGCCCCGGACGCGGCGATGACGACGACGACGACCGGAGCGGCCCCGGAAGCGGCGATGACGACGACGACGACCGGAGCGGCCCCGGAAGGGGGGACGACCGCGAGGGCGCCGAGGGCTAAGCTGAGCGCGGTGGGCTCCGCGCCGATCCCCGATCCGAGCGGCGCTCCCGGCGGGGGCGCCGCCGCCTGCGTCGCCGAGCTGTTCGAGCGGCACGGGCGCATGGTCTACGGACTCTGCCGAGCCCTGCTTCGGGACGTGCACGAGGCCGAGGACGCCACGCAGCAGGCGTTCCTCGCCGCCTACCGCGCGCTCTTGGCCGGCGCGAACGTGCGTGAGGCCGGGGCCTGGCTGGCGGCGATCGCGCGGAACGAGTGCCGGGCCCGGATCGCAGCCGGGATGCGCTCGCCTCTCCCCGTCGCCGACGAGGATCTCGCGGCCCTCGCCGCGCCGGTCGACGAGGCCGCCCGGCGGGCGCTCGCGGAGGCGCTGCAGCGCGCGCTCGCCGAACTCCCCGAGCGGCAGCGTCAGGCCGTGGTGCTGCGCTACCTGTACGGGCTGCGCTACGGCGAGGTGGCGACCGCCCTCGGGCTCTCGCGGCCCGCGACCGAGGCCCTGCTCTTCCGCGCGCGCCGCGCGCTCAGGCTGCGGCTCCGGCCGGCAGCAGGTTCCACGCTCGCGCTCCCGCTCGCCGTTCGCGACAGCCTCGCCGACGTCATTCCGGGGTTCACCGCCGCGGCCGGCTCCGGGGCGGGGGCGGCTGCGGCTGCGGGCGGGCTGCTCGCGAAGCTCGTCGCCACGCCCGCGGGCGCGAAGATGGCGACCGCGGCGGTCGCGATCGGAGCAGTCGGCGCGGTGGGAGCGGTCGAGTCCGAGCGGGGC
>DATMAP010000170.1:0-9155 GCA_035559835.1 Gaiellaceae bacterium | reverse complement strand
TCCGACATGACCCGCTCCTTCATCTCGTCGTAGGAGAGGCCGCCCTCGTCCCCGACCGAGAAGCCGAGCGTCTGGTTCTTGGAGATCTGGGCCGCGCCCAGGTTCGAGGTCATGATCACGATCGTGTTGCGGAAGTCGACCTTCCGCCCCTGGGCGTCCGTCAGCTTCCCGTCCTCGAGGATCTGCAGGAGGATGTTGAAGACGTCCGGGTGCGCCTTCTCGATCTCGTCCAGGAGGACCACCGAGTAGGGCTTGCGGCGCACGGCCTCGGTGAGCTGGCCGCCCTCGTCGTAGCCGACGTAGCCGGGCGGGGAGCCGACGAGCCGGGACACGGAGTGCTTCTCCATGTACTCCGACATGTCCACCTGGATCATCGCGTCCTCGTCCCCGAACAGGAACTCGGCCAGCGTGCGCGCGAGCTCCGTCTTCCCCACGCCGGAGGGGCCGAGGAAGATGAAGGAGCCGGTCGGGCGCTTGGGATCCTTGATCCCCGCGCGCGCGCGCCGGATCGCCTTGGAGACGGCCACGATCGCCTGGTGCTGGCCGATGACGCGCTTGTGCAGCTCGTCCTCCATCCGGATCAGCTTCTGCGACTCGGCCTCGGTCAGCTTGAAGACCGGGATGCCCGTCCACATGGAGACGATGTCGGCGATCTCGTCCTCGCCGATCTCCGGCTGCTCCTCGTCGGCCTGGTTGCGCCAGGCCTCCTCCAGCTCCTTCTTCTTCTGGGTCAGCTTGCGCTCCTTGTCCCGGAGCTGGGCCGCCTTCTCGAACTCCTGCGCCTCGATCGCGGCCTCCTTGTCCGCGCGCACCTTCTCGATCTCCTCCTCGAGCTCGCGGTAGCGCGGGGGTGCGGACATGGTCGCGATGCGGACGCGGGAGCCGGCCTCGTCGATCAGGTCGATCGCCTTGTCCGGCAGGTGGCGGTCCTGGATGTAGCGGTCGGCGAGGACGGCCGCCGCCTGCAGCGCCTCGTCGGAGATCTTGCAGCGGTGGTGGGCCTCGTAGCGGTCGCGCAGGCCCTTGAGGATCTGCACCGTCTCGTCGATCGTCGGCTCCTCGACCCGCACCTGCTGGAAGCGCCGCTCGAGGGCGGCGTCGCGCTCGAGGTACTTGCGGTACTCGTCGAGCGTCGTCGCGCCGATCGTCTGGATCTCGCCGCGGGCGAGCGCGGGCTTGAGGATCGAGGCGGCGTCGATCGCGCCCTCGGCCGCGCCCGCGCCGACGAGGTTGTGCAGCTCGTCGATGAAGAGGATGATGTCGCCGCGCTGGGTGATCTCCTTCATCACCTTCTTCAGGCGCTCCTCGAACTCCCCGCGGTACTTCGAGCCCGCCACGAGGGCGGCCAGGTCGAGCGTGTAGATCTGCTTGCCCTTGAGGATCTCCGGCACCTGGCCGGCCGAGATCCGCGCCGCCAGCCCTTCGACGACGGCGGTCTTGCCCACGCCCGGCTCCCCGATCAGCACCGGGTTGTTCTTCTGCCGGCGGGAGAGGATCTGCATGACGCGCTCGATCTCGGTCTGGCGGCCGACGACGGGATCGAGCTTGCCCTCGACGGCAGCCCGAGTCAGGTTGCGGCCGAACTGGTCGAGCAGCTTCGAGCTCTTCGCCTTCTCGCCCGCCGCCGCAGCCGCGCCGGCCTGGCGGCGGCCGGGGCCGGAGAGCATGCGGATGATCTCGTTGCGGATCTTGTCCGCGTCGGCGTCGAAGTCGAGCAGGATGCGCGCGGCGACGCCCTCGTTCTCGCGCACGAGGCCGAGCAGGATGTGCTCGGTGCCGATGTAGTTGTGCCCGAGCGAGAGGGCCTCGCGCAGCGCCAGCTCGAGGACCTTCTTCGCGCGCGGGGTGAAGGGGATCTGGCCGGTGGTGACCTCGTCCCCCTGGCCGACGATGCGCGCGACCTGGGCGCGCACCTCCTCCACCGTGATGTCGAGCGACTCGAGGACGCGGGCGGCGAGGCCCTCCTCCTCGCGGAGCAGGCCGAGCAGGATGTGCTCGGTTCCGATGTAGTTGTGCTTGAGCGCCCTCGCCTCGTCCTGCGCGAGGACGACCACCTGCCGGGCCCGTTCGGTGAATCGCTCGAACACCTGCCTTCGACCCTCCTTTCCTGCTGTTCTCCGGAGGACGGCGGGGTTGCCGCGCTCCGGGTCGAAGGTGCTCCCTGATCGTAGCCGACCGCTCTCGGGCTGGGTATCACCGGCCAGGTTCGCCCGCCGAGCCCGGTACCCTTCGCCGGTCGTGGCGGGCAAGGCCCTCATCACCGGTGGCGCGGGGTTCATCGGCTCGCACCTCTCGGAGCTCTTGCTCGACGAGGGCTGGGAGGTCTGGGCGCTCGACGACCTCTCGACCGGCTCGCTCGCGAACGTCGAGCACCTCCGCGACCGGCCCGGCTTCCACCTCGTCGTCGACTCGGTGCTGCACTGGTCGGCGGTCAACGAGCTCGTCTACAAGTGCGACGTCGTCTACCACCTGGCCGCGGCGGTCGGGGTGAGGCTGATCGTCGAGCAGCCGGTGCAGACCCTCGTCACCAACCTCCGCGGCACCGAGATCGTGCTCGAGCACTGCCACCGCTTCTCCAAGCGGGTGCTCGTGGCCTCCACCTCCGAGGTCTACGGCGACCACCGCGAGGAGCGCCCGCTCGCCGAGTCGGACCGCCGTATCTACGGCCCCACGACGCAGAAGCGCTGGGCGTACGCGGACTCGAAGGCGATGGACGAGTTCCTCGCGCTCGCCCACCACGTCGAGCACGGGCTCGACTGCGTCATCGCGCGCCTCTTCAACACGGTCGGGCCGCGCCAGAGCGGCCGCTACGGGATGGTCATCCCGACCTTCGTCCAGCGCGCCCTCGCCGGCGAGCCGCTCGAGATCCACGGCTCAGGGGAGCAGACTCGCTGCTTCTGCCACGTCGCCGACACCATCCGCGCCCTCCTCGGGCTGATGGAGGGCGGCGCCCCGGGCGAGATCTACAACGTCGGCTCCGAGGAGCGGATCTCGATCCGGGACCTCGCGCACCGCGTCCTCGAGCTGACCGGGTCGTCCTCGGGGGTCGTGCACGTGCCCTACGAGGACGTGTACGGGATCGGGATCGAGGACATGCTCCACCGCATCCCCTCGCTCGCGAAGATCGAGCGCGCGATCGGCTGGCGGCCGCAACGCTCGCTGGACGAGATCCTGGACGACGTGGTCGCCTTCGAGCGTGCGCGCGCGGGTGCGCCGGCCGCCGCGCCCGCCGATCCGCGGTCCTGAGCGCTACGCGGCCTCGAGCCGGGCCGCGAGCAGGTGCTCGCAGGCCGCGCGCTCCAGGGGGCGCGCGAAGTGGAAGCCCTGACCGAGCCGACAGCCGAGCGTGCGCAGGGCGGCCGCCTGGGTGGGCGTCTCGATCCCTTCCGCGAGCACGGTCAGGCCGAGCGTTCCGGCGAGGTCGACGATGGCGCCGATGACGCCCGGCCGGGCCGGGCCGGTGTCGAGGGCACGCACGAACGAGCGGTCGATCTTGAGCGTGTGCACGGGGAGGTCCTGCAGGAGCGAGAGCGACGAGTAGCCGGTTCCGAAGTCGTCCAAGGCGATCCGGACGCCGAGCGCCGCGAGGTCCTCGAGCACCGAGGTCAGCTCCTCGCGGCGGCGCGCGAGCGCGCTCTCCGTCAGCTCGAGCGTGAGCGCCTCCGCTGGCAGCCCGCTCTCGGCGAGCGCGGCGCGGACGTCCTCGGCGAGCACGGAGCGGCGCACCTGCCGGGTGGAGACGTTGACGCTCACCGTCAGCTCGCCGGCGCCGGGGAGCTCCGCGCGCCAGCGCGCGACCTGGCCGCAGGCCTCAGCGAGCACCCAGCGGCCGATCTCCACGATCTGCCCGGTCTCCTCGGCGAGGGGGACGAAGTCGGCCGGCGAGAGCAGGCCGCGGGTGGGGTGGAGCCAGCGGACGAGCGCCTCCAGCGAGACCACGCCCCCGGTCGAAAGGTCGATCACGGGCTGGTAGTGGAGCACCAGCTCCTCGTCGAGCCGAGCACGGCGCAGGTCGGAGGCGAGCTCCAGCCGGCCGATCAGATCCTCGTCCATCCGGGGCGTGTACACGGCGTACTGAGCCTTGCCCCCGGCCTTGGCCCGGTACATGGCCACGTCCGCCGAGCGCAGGAGATCCTCCGCGTCGCCCCCGACGGCGATGCCGACGCTCGCCGTGAGCACGATCTCCCTCTCGCCGAGCCGGAACGGCGCCTCCAGCGCCGCGACGATTCGCTCGGCCGCCTCGACCGCAGCCGTGGCGCCGTGCCGGTCCTCGACGAGGACGGCGAACTCGTCGCCGCCCAGCCGCGCGATCGTGTACGCCGGCGAGAGCGCTTGGCGCAGGCGGGCGCCCACCGCGCGCAGCACCTCGTCCCCGGCGAGGTGGCCGAGGCTGTCGTTGATCGCCTTGAAGTCGTCCAGGTCGAGGAAGAGCACGGCCACGCCGTGGCCGGCCTGGCGGTGGAGGACGAGCGCGTGCTCGACGCGGTCGGTGAAGAGCGCCCGGTTCGCGAGCCCGGTCAGGGGGTCGTGGAAGGCCTGGTGGCGGAGCTGCTCCTCGGTCTCCTTGGCGGCGGTGACGTCGAGCAGGTACCCCTGGAGCAGCCGCTCGCCGCCGTCCTCGATCACGCGAGCCTCGTCCTTCACCCACACGGTCCGCCCGTCGCGGGCGCGCAGGCGGTACTCGAGGCTGAGCGGCTCTCCGGTCGCCTGCGTCCGCACGTGCGCTGCCAGCACGCGCTCGCGGTCGTCCGGGTGCAGGATCTCGGCGAAGAGGGACTCGTTTGCCAGCCACTCCGCCGCCGAGTAGCCCAGCATCGGCTCGATCTGCGGGCTGGCGTAGATGCTGACGCCCACCCGGTCGAGCCGGTCGACGTAGACCGCGAGCGGGAGCTGCTCGACCAGCGTGCGGTAGCGGGCCTCGGCCTGCCGCAGCGCCTCCTCCGCCTGCTTGCGCTCGGTGATGTCGAGGACGAAGCCCTGCCGGAAGGGCGGTCCGCCGTCGGGGGGCTCGACGAGCACGGAGCGATCCTCGACCCACACCGTCCGGCCGTCGGCCGCGAGCATCCGGTACTCGAGGCGCAGCTCCTCCCCGCGCTCGTAGGCGTGGGCGCAGGCGGCGAGCACGCGCTCGCGGTCGTCGGGATGGATCGAGCGCTCGTACAGCCCGGGCGTGGTCAGCCACGTCTCGGGCGTGTAGCCGAGCAGGGTCTCGAGCTGGGGGCTGAGGTAGAGCGCACCCGCGACCGGGCTCTCGGTCGCGTCGATGTAGGAGACGAGCGGGAGCTGCTCGACGAGCGTGCGGTAGCGGAACTCGGCGGCGCGCAGGAGCTCCTCAGCCTCGCGCCGTGCGCCCACGTCTCGCAGGCAGGCGGTGAAGAGCGGCGGTCCGGGCACGTCCACCCGGCTGATCGCGAGCTCCGCGGGGAAGCGCGAGCCGTCGGCGCGCATGGCCAGCACCTCGATCCGGCGGCCGAGGAGCCCCCCGGCGCCGAGGCCCGGCCCCGCCTCGCTCCAGCGGGCAAGAGCGCGGCGGTGCGCCTCGCGCGTCTCGAGCGGGACGACGAGCGCAGCCAGCTCGCGCCCGAGCACGTGCTCGCGCCGGTAGCCGAACGTCTCCTCGGCGGCGCGGTTGAACTCGAGCACGCGGCCGAGGTGGTCGATCGTGATCACCGCGTCCAGCGCGGCGTCCAGGATGGCGCGCGCCTGCGCCGGCCCCGAGCGCAGCACGGCCGTGCGACTCGGGCTTCGTCTCCGCCTCCTGAACAGCATCTGATCTACGATCGTCCACGCCCTCGCAGGCGCGAACCCCTCGGGTCAGGTACCCCCTTCGGGTGAGCCCGGCGTAGGTGGGCGACGAGGTGCAACGTTCGGGACCTGACCCCACGTTGCAGACCCTAGGCGAGCGACGAGGTGCAACGTTGGGGACCTGACCCCACGTTGCACGTTGAGGTCAGCTCTCGCCGGGGCGAAGCGCTGGGAAGAGGATCACGTCCCGGATCGTCTCCCGGCCGGTCAGGAGCATGACCAGGCGGTCGATGCCGAGGCCGAGGCCGCCCGTCGGCGGCATCCCGTGCGCGAGGGCCTCGACGAAGTCCGGGTCGCCGCGGACGCCCTCCGCGTGCTCTGACTGCTCGTCGAAGCGTCGCTGTTGCTCGTCGGGGTCGTTGATCTCCGTGTAGGCGTTCCCCAGCTCCATCCCGGCGGCGAAGTACTCGAAGCGCTCGGTCAGCGCGGGGTCGCCGTCCGTCGTGCGGGCGAAGGGCGAAAGCTCGACCGGGTAGTCGTGGACGATCGTGGGCTCGACCAGCGCGGGCTCGACGAAGTGCGAGAAGGCGTGGTCGACGAGCTGGGCCCAGTCCCGGTCGGCGCTCGTGTCCACCCCCCGCGCGTCGAGCCGCGCCCGCAGCTCCCCCTCGTCCCGCGTCCACAGACCGAGCGCTGTGAGCGTGTCCACGAAGCCCACGCGCCGCCAGGGGGCCCGCAGGTCGACCTCGTGCCCGCGGAAGGAGACGCGCGTCGTCCCCAGCGTCTCGCGCGCGACCCGCTCGACCAGCTCCTCGATCCGGGCCATCGTGTCGCGGTAGTCGGCGTACGCCTCGTACCACTCGAGCATGGTGAACTCAGGCTGGTGCTTGTAGGAGACGCCCTCGTTGCGGAAGTCCTTCCCCAGCTCATAGACCCGCTCGAGGCCGCCGACGATCAGGCGCTTGAGGTACAGCTCGGTGGCGATCCGGAGGTAGAGGTCGGTGCCCAGCTCGTTCGAGTGGGTGACGAAGGGGTGCGCGAAGGCGCCGCCGTAGCGCGGCTGCAGGATCGGCGTCTCCACCTCGAGGAACCCCTCCGCGTCCAGGTAGGCGCGGATCGCCGAGACGATCCGCGTCCGGAGCAGGAAGGCCGCACGCGTCTCCTCGTTGACGAGCAGGTCGAGGTGGCGCTTGCGGTAGCGCGTCTCGGGGTCGGTCAGCCCGTGATACGTGTCCGGGAGCGGCCGGTGGCTGCGCGCGAGCACGAGCAGCTCCTCGACGGCGAGCGAGGGCTCGCCGCGCCGCGAGCGGGCCGGGGCGCCGACGGCGCCGACCACATCGCCCAGGCTGACCTCGACCGGGCCGGTGCGATCCTCCGCGCAGAGGAGCTGGATGCGACCGGAGCGGTCGACGAGGTCGAGGAAGGTCAGCTTCCCGTGCTCGCGCCGGGCCATGACGCGACCTGCGAGACGACGCCGGACGGACGCCTCCGTGCCCGGCTCGAGCGCGGCCGCCTCCTCGCGGACCGCGGCGATCTCGTCCCGGTCGGGGAAACGCTTGGGAGGGGCCACGGCCCGCGAGTCTAGGGCGTGGCGGCCTAGGCCGCCTTGATCTCCATGATCTTGAACCGGACCTTGGAGCCGCGCGGGGTCACGACCTCGACGACCTCGCCCTTCTTGCGGCCCAGGATCGCCTTGCCCACTGGGGATTCGTTGGAGAGCTTCCGCTCGGCCGGGTTGGCCTCCGCCGAGCCGACGATGAAGTACTCCACCGTCTCCTTCGCGTCCACGTCGCGCAGCCGGACGACCGACCCGATCGAGACGACGCTCGTGTCGACGTCCTTGGTGTCGATCACCTGGGCGTTGGCGAGGCGCTCCTCGAGCTGCGCGATGCGGTGCTCGAGCATCATCTGCTCGTTCTTCGCGTCGTCGTACTCCGCGTTCTCGGCGATCTCGCCGAACTCCCGCGCAGCGGCGATCCGCTCCGCGATCTCGCGGCGCTTCACGGTCCGGAGCCGGTCGAGCTCAGCCTTGAGCTGCTCGTAGCCCTCGGGAGTGAGGATCACGTCCTTCACGAAAAGCCCTCCGAGACGACTTGGCGGGGCCGTCCCGGCCCCGTCAGACGGCTCGGAATGGTAGCGACGCCTCCTCGCGCCCGTCAACACGGCCTGACTACGATGCGCAGACCGTGCTCGACCTGCGCACACCGTGGTGGATCGGCCCAGTCGAGGTGCCCACCCGCCTCGTGCTCGCCCCCATGGCGGGGGTCAGCGTGCAGGCCTTCCGCCGGCAGGGCCGCCGCTACGGGGCGGGCCTCGTCTGCTCGGAGATGGTCAGCTGCGCCGGGATCGAGCACGGCAACGAGCGGACGCTCGGCTACCTGCGCGTCGCCGCCGACGAGCACCCGCTCGCGATCCAGCTCTTCGGCTCCGAGCCGGACTCGCTCGCGCGCGCGGCGCGCCTGGTCGAAGCGGTCGGCGCCGATCTCGTCGACCTCAACTTCGGCTGTCCGGTGCGCAAGGTGACCCGGACCGGCGCGGGCGCGCACCTGCTCGAGGACCCGGACCGCGCCTGCCGCATCGTCGCCGCGGTGGCCGAGGCGGTCGAGATCCCGGTGACGGTCAAGCTCCGCCGCGGGCTCCGCGACGGCTCGCGCGCCTGCCTCGAGCTGGGACCGCGGCTCGTCGAGGCCGGCGCGGCCTCGCTCACGCTCCATCCCCGCTCGGCCGAGCAGATGTACACGGGGGTCGCCGACCACTCGCTCACGGCCGAGCTCGTCGCGGCCGTGGACGTCCCGGTCGTGGCCTCGGGGGACATCACCTCGCGCGCCCGCGCGCAGGCGGTGCTCGCGGCGACGGGCGCCGCGGCGGTCATGGTCGGGCGAGGAGCGCAGGGCAACCCGTGGGCCCTGCGCGAGATCGTCGACGGCGACGCGTCCCCTCCGACGCGCGAGGAGGTCGTCGCCGAGCTCGTCCTCTTCGTCCGGGAGGCGGTGCGCGAGCTGGGCGAGCGCCGGGCCTCCGGGTTCCTGAAGAAGTTCTACGGCTGGTACCTGGGCCGCGGACGCTTCCCGAAGCCGTTCAAGCAGGAGCTGCTCCGGCTCGACTCGATCGCGGAGATCGAGCGGCGGCTGCTTGCGGCAGCTCCAGGCGCAGCCGAGCTCGTCGAGCGCCTGGAGGCGGAGATCCCCTCCGGCGACGAGGTTACCCTCGAGCTGCCGATCTCGATCTACGGCGGCGGCTAGCCCTACCGTCCGTAGCGGCCGACGAGGGTCGCCCGCCGCAGCGCCTTGCCCCGGAGCGCCTGCTCGAGCGCCGGCCGACCGGCCCCCCTCGGGAGGCCGAGCGGCGCCCGCAGGGCATGGAGCTGGAAGACGTACCGGTGCGGCGGGCCCGGCGGCGGACACGGCCCG
>DATMAP010000169.1:0-2368 GCA_035559835.1 Gaiellaceae bacterium | reverse complement strand
TCGGGAGCCTGCTCGCCCGCGCCACCGAGCCCGAGCAGCGCTTCCTGGTCGCGCTCCTTGCAGGCGAGCTCCGCCAGGGCGCGCTCGAGGGAGTGATGGTGGAAGCGGTGGCGGAGGCGGCGCGCGTCCCGGCCGCGTCCGTGCGGCGCGCGCTCATGCTCGCGGGCGACCTCGGGCCGGTGGCGGAGGCCGCGCTCGCGGAGGGGGAGGCCGGTCTCGCCCGCTTCCGCCTCACCGTGCTCCGCCCGCTCGAGCCCATGCTGGCGCAGAGCGCCGGCAGCCTCGAGGAGGCCCTCGCGCGCATCTCGCCGGCCGCGCTCGAGTGGAAGCTCGACGGGGCGCGGGTCCAGGTGCACCGGCTGGGGCGGGAGGTGCGGGCGTTCACCCGCAACCTCGCCGACATCACCGAGCGCGTGCCCGAGCTCGTGGAGGCTGCGCGCGCCCTCCCGTTCGCGGCCGCGATCCTCGACGGCGAGGCGATCGCGCTCGACGGCGCCGGCCGGCCACGGCCGTTCCAGGAGACGATGAGCCGCTTCGGCAGCCGGGTGAACGTGGAGCAGGCGCGGGCGGCGCTGCCGCTCTCGGTCTTCTTCTTCGACCTGCTCCACGTGGACGGGGAGGACCTCCTCGACCGGCCCGCGCGCGAGCGCGCCCGCGCGCTCGCGGAGCGAGTTCCCGCGGCGCTGCGCGTGCCGCGCGTCGAGACGGACGACCTCGAGGAGGCGCGCGGCTTCCTCGCGGGTGCGCTCGAGCGGGGCCACGAAGGGGTGCTGGTGAAGGCCCTCGACGCGCCCTACGAGGCCGGCCGCCGCGGGGCGAGCTGGCTCAAGGTGAAGGTCGCGCACACCCTCGACCTCGTCGTGCTCGCCGCCGAGTGGGGGCACGGGCGCCGCCGCGGGAAGCTCTCCAACCTCCACCTGGGAGCGCGCGACCCCGCGAGCGGCGGCTTCGTCATGCTCGGCAAGACCTTCAAGGGCCTGACCGACGCCATGCTCGCCTGGCAGACGGAGCAGCTCCTCGCCCGCGAGACGCACCGCGACGCGCACACCGTGTACGTCCGCCCCGAGCTCGTCGTCGAGGTCGCCTTCGACGGCGTCCAGGCGAGCCCGCGCTACCCGGGCGGCGTCGCCCTGCGCTTCGCGCGCGTCAAGGGCTACCGGCCCGACAAGCGCCCGGAGGAGGCGGACACGATCGAGACGGTGCGCGCGATCCACGCCGACTCGGCCTGACCCGCGAGCTCGCACCGGTTCCCTGTCGGTTCGACGTCCGTCGTACACTCGCGGAAATCGACGAGGGAGGCCGGAGATGACGCAGTACGGGATGCTTCGCAGGTGGGCCGCGGCGCTCGCGCTCGCGGGCGGACTCGCGGGCCTGCTCGCCGCGGCGGGGACGATCGTCTGGGCGATCGAGGTGGAGGGCTCCGAGGCCACGATCCGCGTCCTGCTCCTGGGTGCCGCCGCCACGGTGGTGGTGGCCGCGCTGCCGCTCGCGCTCGCACACGCCTTGCGCGCGCTCGCCGACGTGGGCGAGACGGTCGCGGCGCGCTAGTCGACGCCTCTCCGCCGCTCGCGGCGTGGTTGACGGTCGCCGCGCGGCGGCACGATGATGTCCGGGCGATGGCCGACGTCGTCCGCAAGAGCTTCCGTGCCCCCGACGAGGTCGTCGAGCTCCCCAAGCTGACCGCGAGGATCGTGGAGCTGGGCGAGCTCACGCTCTCGATCGAGACGGTCGAGCCCGGCTGGAGCTGGTCGGAGCACGTGCGTCCGCGGGTCGGCGGGGACTGGTGCCAGGTGCGTCACGTCGGGATGATCCTCTCCGGGACGCTAGGCGTGCGCTTCCCGGACGGCTCGACGGCCGAGTTCGGGCCGGAGGACGTGTACGACATCCCGCCGGGGCACGACGGCTACACGGTCGGCGACGAGCCGTGCGTCCAGCTCAGCTGGGCGGGGAACCGGCCCTTCTTCGCCGGGCTGATCGGGGCGCGCAGCCGCGTGCTGGCGACGATCCTCTTCACCGATCTCGTCGATTCGACCGCGCTCGCCGTGCGGCTCGGAGACACGCGCTGGCGCGAGCTGCTCTCGACCCACCTCGTCCGCGCGCGGGCCGAGCTGGAGCGCTACGGCGGGCGCGAGGTGAAGGCGACCGGCGATGGCCTGCTCGCGACCTTCGACAGCCCGGGCCAAGCGCTTCGCTGTGCGGCCGCGATCCGCGCGGTGGCGAACCGTGACGGCCTGCACCTCAGGGCGGGCGTCCACGTGGGCGAGGTCGAGGTCGTCGGCGCGGACGTGGTCGGCGTCACCGTGCACGCGACCCAGCGCATCATGGCCGCGGCCGGCGCGGACGAGATCCTCGTCTCCGACCTCGCGCG
>DATMAP010000168.1:0-3806 GCA_035559835.1 Gaiellaceae bacterium | reverse complement strand
CGGGCCTGCCGCCCCAAGCGGCGGAGGGAGGTAACGGCCGCACCTTCGTCTCCCCGGTCGTTGCGCGCATCGCCGCCGAGCACGGCATCGATCCCTCGCTCGTCCCGGGCACGGGCGCCGGCGGACGCGTGACGAAGAAGGACATCCTCGAGTACATCGCTTCGGGCGCCGCCGTGCCCGAAGCGAAGGCGGAGCCGGCTCCCGCAGCCGCTCCGGAGCCGGAGCCCGCCCCTGCGGCTGCGGCTCCGCCGCCGCCGGTCCGCGCTCCTGCTGCTCCGCCTCCGCCTCCGCCGGCCGCCGCGCCTCCGCCCCCCGTCGCACCCGAGGCAGGCGAGGTCGAGCTTCTCCCCGGCGAGACGATCGAGCCGATGACCGCGATGCGACGCGGGGTGATGGAGCACATGCGCCGCTCCCTCGATACCGCCGCACACGTGACGAGCGCGATCGAGGTGGACATGTCTCGCGTGGTCGCGCTGCGACAGAAGCTCAAGCCTGAGCTGGCCGCGCAGGGGGTCAGCCTCACGTACCTGGCCTTCGTCGCGCGGGCCGCGGTGGACACGCTCCGCGACTACCCGTGGATCAACGGCGAGATCCGCGGTCAGAGCATCGTCACGCGGCAGTTCGTCAACCTCGGGATCGCGGTCGCGCTCGAGGAGGGCAAGGGCCTGATCGTCCCCGTCATCCGCAACGCCCAGGACCTGAACCTGACCGGCATCGCGCGGGCGATCCAGGACCTCGCCGAGCGTGCGCGGACGAAGAAGCTTCTCCCCGACGACGTCCAAGGCGGGACGTTCACGATCACGAACCCGGGGAGCTTCGGCACGTTCCACGGGACGCCGATCATCAACCAGCCCCAGTCCGCGATCCTCGGTACCTACGCGCTGATCAAGCGGCCGTGGGTGGTGCAGGACGAGCTCGGGCAGGACGTGATCGCGATCCGGCCGCTCATGAACCTGACGCTGACCTACGACCACCGCTTGGTGGACGGGGCATACGCGGGCATGTTCCTGCGCGACCTGCGCGAGCGGCTCGAGAGCTGGGACGAGGCCGCGTACTGACATGACGCGACGGGGGAGCTGCCTCTGCGGCGCCGTCCGCTTCGAGGTCACGGAGCCGTTCGAGATGCTGAGCGCCTGCCACTGCACGAGCTGCAAGAAGCTCTCGGGCGGGACGGGCACGGTCAGCGGGCGCGTGCGCACCGAGGCGATCCGCGTGCTCGCGGGCGAAGAGCTGCTCGCGACCTACCAGCCGGCCGAGGGCACGGCGAAGACGTTCTGCCGGGCGTGCGGGTCGAACCTGTTCGGAGCCGGCTGGCCCACCTCGCCGTTCACCGCCGTCCGGCTTCCAGCCCTCGACGAGCCGATCGCGGGGCCGCTCCAAGCGCACATCTTCGTCCGCTCGGTGGCTCCCTGGGAGGTGCTCCCCGACGACGGGGCCGAGCGGTACGAGACCCGGATCCCCTCCCCGTGAGGAACGCCGGCGCGACGCAGGTCCGGTGAGTCGGGGCGCGTACCTCCTCCAGCTCGGCCTCGTACCCTACGGCGAGGCCTTCGAGCTCCAGCGCTCGCTCGCGGGCGCCGTCTCGCAGGGAGCGATTCCGGAGACGGTGATCGTCCTCGAGCACCCGCCCGTGATCACGCTCGGACGGCGCACGGAGGCCGAACGCGAGCTGCACCTCCCCGAGGGCGCCGAGGTCGAGATCGCCGAGACCGACCGCGGCGGCAAGTCCACCTTCCACGGGCCCGGCCAGCTCGTCTGCTACCCGATCCTCGACCTCCGGAACCACGGCAAGGACGTCAAGCGCTACGTCCGCGACCTCGAGGAGGCGCTGCTCCGGACGCTCGCCGCCTTCCGGCTCGAGGGCACGCGCTACGAGGGGCTGACCGGCGTCTGGATGCCGCCGGGGGGAGGCCAGGGCCCACGCAAGATCGCCTCCATCGGCGTCCACGTGTCCCGCTGGGTGACGAGGCACGGCTACGCGCTCAACGTCGACCTCGACCCGGCTCCGTTCACCGAGTGGATCACGGCCTGCGGGCTCGAGGACGCCGCCTTCACGACCATGGCCCGCGAGCTGGGCCGGCCGCTCTCCGTGGACGAGGTGCGTCCGGCCGCCGCGGCAGCGATCGCCGAGGTCTTCGGGCTCGCGCTCGAGGAGCTGCCCGCGGACGCCGGCGCCGGCCTCTGGCCGCAGCCGATCCACGCCTCGCTCGCCCGGCGCTGAAACGTCCGCGAGACGCAGCGGTCACGTGACATAATGAGCGCCATAATGTCCCGGAAGATGAGCCGCACGACGATCATGGCGCCGGACGACCTCCTCGCCGACCTGCGCGCGATCGCGAAGGAGGAGGGCGTCTCGCTCGGCGAGGTGATCCGCGAGGGGCTCGAGCTGCGCAGGCAGGCTCGGGGCCGCCGCCGGGCGCTGCGCTTCATCGGAGCGTTCGCGAGCGGCGACGAAGAGCACGACACTGCGGCCCGTCACGAGGAGATCCTCTACGGCTGGAAGCGGTGACGCTCGTCTGCGACACGACGGTCGTCTACGCGTCCCTGGATCGCCGTGACCGCAACCATCGGGTCTGTGCCGACCTCCTCGCGGCCGAGGAGCGGCTCGTGCTCCCGTCCCCAACGCTCGTGGAGGTCGATCAGCTCGCGCACACCAGAGGTATTCCTCGCGCCCTGGCTGCGCTGCTCGGGGAGCTCCTCGACGGCGGATTCGTGATCGCCGAGCCCGACCTCGAAAGCTACGCGCGCGTACGAGATCTCGTCGAGACGTACGCCGACCTTCCGCTCGGCTTCGTCGACGCAACCGTCGTCGCGATCGCGGAGCGACTCGGGGAGACCACGATCGCAACACTCGACCGGAGAGACTTCTCGGTGGTCAAGCCGCTGCACTGCGAGGCCTTCACGCTCGTTCCGTAGACTGGCCCCGTGCAGAGGTCGCTGCCCGTCGCCGAGCGCCCGCGCCGGCCCGAATGGATGAAGGTGCGCGCGCCGAGCGCGGACTCGCGCTACTTCGAGGTCAAGAGCCTCGTCCGCGAGGGCAGGCTGCACACGATCTGCGAGGAGGCTCGCTGCCCGAACATCGGCGAGTGCTGGGGCCGCGGCACGGCCACCTTCCAGATCCTCGGCGACACCTGCACGCGCGCCTGCCGCTACTGCTACGTCCACTCCGGCAGGCCGGACGCGCCGCCCGACCCGCTGGAGCCGCTCCGGCTCGCGCAGGCTGCCTTCCGGATGGGGCTCTCGCACGTGGTCGTCACCTCGGTCGACCGCGACGACCTCGCAGACCGCGGCGCCGGGCACTACGCGGCCACGATCCGCGCCCTCCGCCGCAAGCTCCCGGCGGCCACGATCGAGATCCTCACCCCCGACTTCCTCGGCGTCGAGGAGGAGGCGCTCCGCACCGTGCTCGCCGCGCGCCCGGACGTCTTCGGCCACAACATCGAGACGGTGCGCCGCCTGCACGCGCGCATGCGCGGCGCCAAGGCGAGCTACGACAAGGCGCTCTGGCTGCTCCGGCGCGTGAAGGAGCTCGCCGGTTACCCCGTCCTGACGAAGTCCGGGATCATCGTCGGCTTGGGGGAGACGAACGAGGAGGTCGTGGAGACGATGCGCGACCTGCGCGCGCACGGCGTCGACGTCGTCACCATCGGCCAGTACCTGCAGCCCTCGCCCAAGCACGCGCCCATCGACCGCTGGGTGCACCCCGACGAGTTCCGCTTCCTCCGCGAGCAGGGCGAGGCGCTCGGCTTCGGGTCCGTGTTCTCGGGCCCGCTCGTGCGCTCCTCGTACCGCGCGGACGAGCAGCG
>DATMAP010000167.1:0-4465 GCA_035559835.1 Gaiellaceae bacterium | reverse complement strand
CGCGGCCGCCGGCCCGAGGACGAGCGTGATCTCGCCCCGCGGCGGCTCGGCGAACCGGCCCGCGAGCTCGGCCAGCGTTCCCCGGACGACCTCCTCGAAGCGCTTGGTCAGCTCCCGGCAGACGGCCGCGGGCCGCCCGGGCAGCTCCTCCGCCAGGATCGCGAGCGAGGCCGGGAGGCGCCGGGGCGACTCGAAGGCGACGACCGGATGCGGCCAGCGCCGGAGCTCCCGTGCCAGCTCGCGCAGCTCGCCGGCCCTGCGCGGGAGGTAGCCCGCGAACTGGTACCGCGCCCCCACGAGCCCGCTCGCGACGAGCGCCGTCTCGACCGCCGAGGGCCCCGGAAGGACGGTCACCGGCAGCCCGGCCGCGAGCGCCGCCGCGATCAGCCGCGCGCCCGGGTCGTTCACCCCGGGCAGCCCCGCGTCCGAGACGAGCGCGATCCGCTCCCCCCGCCCCAGCCGGACGAGCGCCTCCCGCGTCCGCGCCGCCTCGTTGTGCCGGTGGTAGCTCTCCAGCCTGGCGTCCACCCCGTGCCGGCGGAGGAGGATGCGCGTCCGGCGAGTGTCCTCGCAGAGGACGAGATCGGCCTCGCGCAGCTCGGCGAGCACCCGGAGGGTGACGTCGTCGAGGTTGCCGATCGGGGTGGCGCAGACGGCGAGGGGCACGGGCTACCAGGCGCCGTCGAGCGCTTGGAAGGCGATCAGCGACGCCCCCACGAGCCCGGCGTCCTCGCCCAGCTCGGCGAGCGCGAGCCGGATCGACCCGTCGGCCGGGTACAGCGCCTCGCACCTGGCAGCCTCCTGCGCAGGGCCGAGCAGCAGGTCGCCCGCCGCCTCCCCGAACCCTCCCCCGATCACGACCAGCTCCGGGTTGAAGAGGTTCGCGAAGGAGCCGATCGCCGCACCGAGGGCGGCGGCGATCTCGGCCATCCGCGCCTGCGCCCGGTCGTCCCCGGCGCGCGCGCGCTCGACCAGCAGCCGGGCGTCCGCCTCCGGCCCCCAGAGCTCGCGGGCGGCCCGGTCGGCCGCCGACCCGGACGCGATCGCCTCCAGGTGTCCGTGTCCGTGACAGTTCCCCTGGCAAGGCGGCCCGCCGACGTCGACGACGACGTGCCCGATCTCGGCCCAGCCTCGGTAGAGCTCGCCGCCGAGCACGAGCCCTCCCCCGACGCCGGTCCCCAGCGTGATCATGACGAGCGTCTGCACGTCGCGCCCGGCGCCGAGCTTCCACTCGGCGAGCGCGGCCACGTTCGCGTCGTTCTCGATCGCGGCCGGGAGCCCGAACCGCGCCCGAGCCCAGGCCTGGAGGTCGACGTCCTGGAGCGGCAGGTTCGTCGTCCGGAGCAGCCGGCCGGTCCTCGCGTCGAGGTTTCCGGGGATGCCGAGCCCGACCGCCCCGACCGTCTCCTCGAGGAGCGCCGCGACCGCCGAGTCGATCGCCGCCAGCACCTCCTCCTGAGGCCCGGCCGGGCTCTCCAGCTCATGGCGACGGCGGATGCGGCCATCGCGGTCGGCCACGGCGGCGCGGATCTTCGTCCCGCCGACGTCGACGCCGATGACGAGGGGAGCGGCCACGGCCGCGGCTACCATAGCGCCCCGGATGGCCGAGGGAGACAAGCCCTACCGGCTGTACCGCGGCGGCCGCGTCAAGGGCAAGGTTCCCCTCGCGAGGCGTGAGCAGGCGCCGTCTCGGGCGCCGCGGGAGCCCGGCGGACGGCGGCGCTGGAAGCGCCGGCTGCTGTGGCTGGGCCTGGCCGCGCTCGTGGCCTCGCTCCTGCTCTCGGCCCTCTGGGGCATCCTCGGGTACCTGTCCTTCGCCCGCGGCGTCGAGAAGGCGAACGAACGGCTGCCCGCGGCCGCCGCGGCGAGGCTCTCCGCCCCGGCAGGCTCGCTCCTCTCCGACCCGGCGACCATCCTGCTCATCGGCACCGACGGCGGCAAGACGCGCGGCAACGGCTTCCGCCGCGCCGACTCGCTCCTGCTCCTGCGGACCGACCCGGGGCGACACCGGCTCTCCTACCTCTCCATCCCGCGAGACCTGCGCGTCGAGATCCCGGGCTTCGGGACCGAGAAGGTCAACGCCGCCAACCAGCTCGGCGGCCCGGCGCTGACGATCGAGACGGTCCGGCGGCTGACCGGCCTGCCGATCCACCACGTCGTGGTGCTCGACTTCGACGGCTTCCGCGAGCTGATCGACGCGATCGGCGGGATCGACGTGGAGGTCGAAAAGCCGATCCTCTCGAACCGGTTCGACTGCCCGTACCCCCCCGCCCGCTGCCGCACATGGGAGGGCTGGCGCTTCCCCACAGGGAGGCAGCACCTGGACGGGCGACGGGCGCTCGTCTACGCCCGGGTCAGGACGAACCGGCTCGACCCCGCCGACACGGACATCTCGCGGGGCAGCCGCCAGCAACAGGTGGCAGAGGCCGTCGGGGAGAAGCTCGCGAGCGTGGGGACCTTCCTGCGCGCGCCCTTCGCCGGGGACTCCTTCGCCGCGCCGCTCGCGACCGACCTCTCGGCCTGGGAGCTGGTGCAGCTCGGCTGGGTGCGCTTCCGCGCGGAGGCGGGCCGCTCCCTCCACTGCCGGCTGGGAGGCGACCCGGCCACAGTGGGCGGCGAGTCGGTGCTCGTGGGCTCCGAGGACAACGTCGGCGTCGTCGCCATGTTCCTGCGCAGAACGGCGCCGGTCGCTCCTGCCAAGGGCAGCCTGTACGCGCCCGGCTGCACGCGCCGGAAGAGCTAGTCGGCCGAGGCCTTCTCGCCCGCAGCCTTCTCCGCCGGCTTGTCCGCGCTCTTCTCGCCCGCGCCCGCGCCCTCCTGGGACGCCGCCTTGCGGGCGTTGCGACCGTAGTCCGTCGAGTAGAAGCCCGAGCCCTTGAAGTGGACCGCGACCGGGAAGAGCACCTTCTGGACGGGGCCCGCCCCGCACACGGTGCACGACTCGGCGGGCGGATCGGTCATCCGCTGGAAGACCTCGAAGGTGTGCCCGCTCGGGCAGCGGTACTCGTAGATCGGCACTGGGGCGAAAGGCTAGCGGGGCGGCTGGACCTCAGCGCCCTCCTCACGCTCGCGTTCCAGCAGCTCGAGGTAGCAAGGCGCGCTCTCGAACGCCGCCAGCCCGCGCGGGCGGAAGCGCACGCGCTGGTGCCGCTGGCGGCGGTCGAGGGCAGCGAGCGCCGCCGAGGCGCCGAACAGGCTCCCGAGCACGAAGGTGCGAAGCCGTCCCCGCTCTCGCTCGCCGTCCATGCCCGGATCTTACGATCCCCGGCGTGCTCCTCTGCACGCTCGGCGACCTGACGCTCGACGTCGTCGTCCGCCTGGACGGCCCCCTCGCCGCAGGCGGCGACACGGATGCCCGCATCGGGCTGGCGCCGGGCGGCCAGGCGGCGAACGTCGCCGCCTGGGCAGCCGCCCTCGGCGCCCGCGCGCGGCTCATCGCGAAGCGAGGCGCCGACGACGCCGGCGCCCTTGCCGGCCGCGGGCTCTCCGAGCGGGGGGTCGAGGTCGTCGGCCCCGTGGAGGGATGCAACGGGATCGTCTGCTCGCTCGTCTCCCCCGACGGGCAGCGCTCGATGGCCGCCGACCGCGGCACCGCCGCCGAGCTGCGGCCCGACGAGATCGACCCTGCCTGGCTCGAGGGCTGCGCGCACCTGTTCATCTCCGGCTACGCGCTCATGCGCGAGCCGGCGGCCGAGGCGGCGATGCGCGCCGTGCAGCTCGCGCGCCGCACGGGAGCGGGGGTAAGCGTCGACCTCTCCTCCTGGAGCGCGATCCGCCAGAGCGGCGCGGAGCGCTTCCGCGAGCGCGTGCTCGCGCTCGCCCCGGATGTCGTGTTCGCCAACGAGGACGAGGAGCGCGTGGTCGGGGGCCCGCTGCCCGGCGCGGTCTGGATCCTGAAGCGCGGCGCCCGGGGCTGCTCCTTCGCGGGCGAGGAGCGCGCGGCGCTCCCGGTCGAGCGGGTCGTGGACACGACGGGCGCGGGAGACGCCCTGGCCGCGGGCTACCTGGTCGGCGGCCCGGAGCTCGCCCTCGAGGCCGCCGCTCGCTGCGTGCAGCGGCTGGGCGCGATGCCGTAGGGTCGCCGGCGTGAAGGAGCTCCTCTCCGTCTCGCCCGAGGTGGCCGCCGCGCTCGCGGAGGGCGGACCAGTGGTCGCGCTCGAGACGACGCTCGTCGCGCACGGCTTCCCGGCGCCGGACGGGGTCGCGGTCGGGCGCGCGAGCGAGGAGGCGATCCGCGCGGCGGGCGCCGTGCCGGCGACGGTGGGCGTCCTCGACGGTCGCATCCGCGTGGGGCTCGCCGCGGAGGAGCTGGCGCGCTTCACGGCCTCGGCGCGCAAGGCAGGCCCCCGCGACCTCGCCGCCTGCGCGGTACAGGGTGCCGTGGGCGCGACCACCGTCGGCGGCACGCTCGCCGTCGCCGCCGCGGCCGGCATCCGCTTCCTCGCCACCGGGGGCATCGGCGGGG
>DATMAP010000166.1:0-4323 GCA_035559835.1 Gaiellaceae bacterium | reverse complement strand
AGGTAGGCGGCAGCGGCCCCGCAGTCGTCGGCCGCGATCTGGCGGTGCAGCGGCGCGCGCTGCTCGAAGAGCTCCTCCATGGTCGTGAAGCCGGCGATGGAGCGGGCGGCGAGCGTCCGCACGGGCCCGGCCGAGATCGCGTTGACGCGGATGTTCGCGAAGCCGAGGTCCCAGGCGAGGTAGCGGACGGAGGCGTCGAGCGCCGCCTTGGCGACCCCCATCACGTTGTAGTGGGGCACTGCCCGCTCACCGCCGAGGTACGTCATGGTCAGGATCGAGCCTCCCCCGCGGGCCACCATCAGCGGCTCCGCGGCGCGGGCGCAGGCGACGAGCGAGTAGGCGCTGATGTCGAGCGCGAGCCAGAAGCGGTCGCGCGGGGTGTCCACGAAGCGTCCCTCGAGGTCCTCCGCAGCCGCGAACGCCACCGAGTGGACGAGGACGTCGAGGCCGCCGCCGAAGGTCTCCGCCACCTCGGTGAAGACGCGAGCGACGTCCTCGTCGGAGCGGACGTCGCACTCGGTCACGAGCGGGCTCCCGACGCTTTCCGCGAGCTCGCGCACGTTCTTCTCGATCCGCTCGCCCTGGTAGGTGAAGGCCACCTGCGCCCCCTCCTCGGCGAGCCGGCGGGCGATCGCCCAGGCGATCGAGCGCCGGTTGGCGACGCCCAGCACGAGCGCCTGCTTGCCCTCGAACCTTCCGGCCATGTCGGCAAGCCTAACGGTGTCTGACACCGCCCCACGCAACCATGCGGCTCAACCCGCTCGGGTGTCAGACACCGGGTCGAGCGGCTAGGCTCGAGCGGCCATGGCCGGCGAACGGATCGCAGTCGTCACAGGCGCCTCCGCGGGGATCGGCGAGGCGACGGCGCGCGAGCTCGCCCGGCGCGGATGGCGCTGCGTGCTGCTCGCCCGGCGAGCCGAGCGGCTGGAGCGGATCGCCGCGGAGATCGGCGGGGAGTGGGAGGCCTGCGACGTCTCCGACCGGACGCAGGTGGACGAGGTCGCCGCCCGCGTCCTCGCGCGTCACCCGGCGCTCGGCCTGCTCGTCAACAACGCAGGCATCCCCGCGCGCGGCAGCTTCCTCGACATCGACGCCGAGCGGATCGAGCGCGTGACCGCGGTCAACTACCTCGGCAGCGTCTGGTGCCTGCGCGCCTTCGCTCCCGGCCTCCGGCGCGGCGCACCGTCCCACGTCGTCAACCTCGTCTCGGTCGCCGGCACCGTCGCCTTCGCGCCGGCGGGCGCCTACTCGGCCTCGAAGCACGCCCAGCTCGCGTTCTCGCGCTCGACCGCCGCGCTCCTGCGCGGGAGCGGGATCCGGGTGCACACCGTGCTCCCGGGCTTCGTCGAGACCGAAGGCTTCCCGCAGCGCGCCAAGCTGCGGAGCCGCTTCCTGCGGCGCTACGTCATCGAGGCCGACGACGTCGCTCGCGCGATCGTGGAGGCGGTCGAGAAAGACAGGATCGAGGTGACCGTTCCCTGGTTCCCGTACCGGATCGCGTCGATCGGGCAGGCGCTCTTCCCCGGCCTCTTCTCGCGCCTCGTCGCCGCGCAGGCAGGACGGCACCGGGACGAGTAGGCGCTACGGGGCCGGCTTGCGGGCCACGTACCAGCCGACCTCGACCTCGTATGGCGCCAGGGGAGCGGAGCCGCGGATCCGCCGGCGCTCCTCCTCCGGGACCGCGGCCAGCTCGAAGCGCCGCTCGACGTCCACCCTCTCGCGCGTGACCTCGAACGTCACGAGCACGAGGTCGTTGGCGTCCAGGAAGCTGCGGATGTCGGCGTCCGGCAGAAGCCGCTGGTGCGTCGGGTCGAGCTTGCGCTCGAAGCGGTCCAGCTCCAGGCTGCGCAGGGGGTCGACCGACCCGAGCTGGTCGGCGACGAGGATGCGGCCTCCGGGTCGCGTCACCCGCGCCAGCTCGGCGATGACGAGGCCCGGCCAGCGGACGTGGTGCAGGAGCCGGAGGCAGCCGGCGAGGTCGAACGCGCCGTACCCGAAGGGCAGCGCGGTCGCGTCTCCCTCGACGAAGCGGACGTTCCCGGGGGCACGCTCGCGGGCGGCCTCCAGGTAGTCGGTCCGCGCGTCCACCCCGACCACCTCGGCCACGTGCGGAGCGAGCGCGAAGGCCAGCGCGCCCGTGCCGCAGCCGGCGTCGAGCGCGACCTCCGTGCCGCTGAACGGGCCGAGAAGCCGGTGCACGCGCTCGGCCAGCTCGTCCGCCCGCTCCTCCTGCAGGGCCAGTCGCAGCGCGACGCTCACGGCGAGGGCTCCCGGGCGGCCAGCTCGCGGGCGAGCGCGAGCGCCTGCTCGCGCGTGGAGATCGTCCCCGCTGCCCGCTCCTCCTCGATGGCCGCGAGGATACGCCCGATCTGCGGGCCGGGCGGAAGTCCCAGCTCGTCTCCGCGGACGAGCGGCCCGGGCGGGTCGGCGCGTCGGGCAGCCTCGACCTGCTCGGCCAGCTCCGGGACGCCGACGAAGGCGAGCGCCTCGAGCGCCCAGGGCTCCGTCTCGCGCCGGAAGCGGTGGATCGCCCGCGGCGATCCGTCCTCGGGCGGGCGGGCCTGCAGCAGCGTCCTCGCGTAGCGGCGCTGCCGGTTCGAGAGCGGGAGCGCGAGCACCCGCTCGCCGAAGACGGCCACGAGCCGGAAGTCGGGGTCGTCGAGGGCATCCAGCGGCCCCTGCAGCGAGCCGCCGAGGGGCGCGAGCAGGCCGACCTCGGCCAGACGGCGGTAGCCGGCCGCCGAGAGCCTCCGCAGCTCGGCCAGGATCCGCTCCCCGGCGGCCCGCACGACCAGTCCCGCGTTCTCGCGCACGAGCGCTTCCGTACGCTCGTCCAGGCGGAAGCCCAACTCGTCCTCGAAGCGGACCGCGCGCAGCAGGCGCAGCGGGTCGTCCCGGAAGACCGACTCGGAGACCGCCCGCACGACGCCGGCCTCGAGGTCGGCCCTCCCGCCGTAGGGATCGCACGGCTCGCCGCCGTCGACCGGGACGGCGATCGCATTGATGGTGAAGTCCCGTGTCGCGAGGTCGCGCTCGATCCCGTCGGGGAGCGGGGTGAAGTCGACCGTCTCGGTGGAGCCGGCTGAGGCCACACGCCAGGCTCCGTGCTGCTCGGAGAGGGGGAAGGCCGTGCCGCCGAAACGCCGCGCGAAGCGGCGCGCCGCCCCGCGCGGGTCGGGGCAGGCGACGTCGACATCGACGAGCGGCCGCCCGAGCAGGGCGTCGCGGACCGCGCCGCCGACGTACCACGCCCCCTCGCCCGCGAGGAGGGCGCGGACACGCTCATCCATCTCGCGTCACCCGCCGCGCGCGGCCCGAGCGGGTGTTGAGGCCGACGGCGATCTCGTACGCGATCGTGCCGGCGACGCGCGCGTGCTCCTCGATCAGGACCCCGTCGCCGACGAGGGTGACGGGCGTGCCCGCGGGCAGCTCGCGGTCGAGCTCGACCGCGAGCGCGTCCATCGAGACCGTGCCCACCACGCGCCGCCGTTCGCCCTCGACGAGCACCTCCGTCCCGGTCAGGTCGCGGCGGAACCCGTCCGCGTAGCCGACCGGGACGATCCCGATCCAGGTCGGTCGCTCCGCCACGAAGCGCCGTCCGTAGCCCGTGCTCTGACCCGGCTGAAGCTGCTTGACGAGCGCAAGGTACGACTCCCAGCGGAGCGCCGGCTCGAGCCCGTCCGCGCTCGGCTCGGTGCCGAAGGGCGAGATCCCGTAGAGCGCGATCCCGCAGCGGACGGCGTCGAAGCGGGCCTCCGGGAAGCGCAGCGTGGCGGCGCTGTTCGCGAGGTGCCGCGTCAGGCCGGCCAGACCATCCGTCGCCGTGCGGAAGCGCTCGATCTGCGCGCGCGTGAACTCCGGGTCGGACTCGGCCGAGGCGAGGTGGCTCATCACGCCGACGACGTCCCGGGTCGGAGCCGGCAGCTCGGCCAGCCCCCAGCGTCCCATCCCCGTGTCGAGCTTGAGGTGGACGCGGATCCCCTCCGGCACGCGCCCGTCGGCTGCGACCAGCTCCAGCTTCGCCGCGCGCGCCTCGCCGACCTCGCGGTCGCTGACCGGGCCCATCACCAGGATGCGGGCCTCCCGGCAGGCCGCGCGCAGGTGCAGCGCCTCCGGCAGCGTGGCCACGCAGAGCGCACTCGCTCCCGCGTCGAGGGCAGCGCGCGAGACGTCCACGGCCCCGTGCCCGTACCCCTCGGCCTTGACCACCGCCCACAGCTCCGCGCCCTCGGCGGCGCGCAGGAGCCGCGCCGCGTTGCGGCGGATCGCGCCCAGATCGATCGTGAAGGTGGAGCGCTCCACGCGCGCATTCTCCGCGATCGG
>DATMAP010000165.1:0-8171 GCA_035559835.1 Gaiellaceae bacterium | reverse complement strand
GGCCGCCTCCCCCCACTCGCTCGCCACCGCCTCGGGCCTGCTCCTGGGCGCGCTCGGCGCTGCCATGGGAGTGGGGGCGCTCGCCGGCTGGGCGCTCGGAGCCTGGGGGATCGGGCTCCTCGCCGGCGCGGTGGTCGGGATCCCGCTCGGCGTCGCCGTCGTCTACCTCGTCTACTCCCGAGCCGAGGACCGGTGAGCGCCGGGATCTTCTCGACCCCGAGGCCCGTTCCCGGGCGGCTGGCGCCGGCCGCCGCCGGCGGCGCGGTCGTCGCCCTCGCGCTGCCCGTCTTCGCCGTGGCCGGCTGGCCGCTCGCGGGCTGGGCGCTGGCCGCGGTGCTCTGGCTCGGCGCACAGGCATTCGCGCTCCTGCTGACGCGCCTGCCGGCCGGCCCGGATAACCTCGCCGCCGCAGGGATGCGGGGCATCGGGACAACGGCTCGCGCGCTCCTCGTGGGCGTTCCGCTCGTCGTGGCGACGGTCTCGGACGAGCGCGTCGGGATCGCCGCGGCCGGCGTCTACGCGCTCGCCTTCACCGTCGAGCTGGCCGTCGCGCTGGTCGCGTACTTCGGACAGGAGCCGCGCGCGTGAGACGGCTCCTCGCCTTCTTGGGCGCCGGGTACCTCCTGCTTCCGCCGCTCGCCTTCGCAGCCGAAGACAGCGGCGCCGAGGAGTTCGATCCCGCGCACGAGTGGGAGCTGAAGGACTGGGTCCCGATCCACCTCGGCCCGCTCGACCTCTCGATCAACAAGGCGGTCGCCTACCTGATCCTGGCGACGGTCGTCTCGTGCCTGATCGGCGTCCTGCTCATGCGGGTGCGCGTCGGGGGGGAGCCGACGCGCCGGCAGGCGATCGGGGAGCAGATCTACGAGATCGCCCAGGTGCAGATCGCGGAGCAGGGCCTGCCGACCAAGGCGATCGGGCGCTGGTTTCCGTACTGCGCGTCGCTGCTCCTCTTCATCTGGACGATCAACATGCTCGGCTTCATCCCCCTGCCGCTCTCCGACGAGACGTTCGAGGTCGCGGGCATCCGGCTGCCGACGCTGGCCATCTTCGCCGCCACCTCGACCCTCTCGGTCACGCTCGCGCTGGCGCTGATGACCTGGGTCTTCACGCACGTGGAAGGGATCCGCGCCAACGGCGCGTGGGGCTACTTCCGCAGCTGGATCCCGGACGTGCCCAAGCTCATGCTCCCCTTCATCGTCCCGCTCGAGGTCCTCGGTCAGTTCATGCGCCTGATCAGCCTCTCCGTCCGTCTGTACGCGAACATGCTGGCGGGGCACATGCTGATCCTGACCTTCATCGGGCTCATCTTCCTCACGCACTGGCTCGTCTTCCCGGTCTCGGTCCTGTTCGGCACCGTCTTCTACCTCTTCGAGGTCCTGATCGTCGTTTCCATCCAGGCGTACATCTTCGCCGCCCTGTCCGCCATCTACATCGGCTCGGCGATCGAGCCGGAGCACTAAGGAGGCCCACCGACATGCTCTCTGCTTCGTTCTTCTTCCTCGCTGCCGCGGAGGATGGCGCGGACGCCGGCAAGGCGATCGCGCTCGCGCTCGGCATCGGACTCGGATCGCTCGGCGCCGGCGTCGGCATCGGCAACATCTTCGGCTCCATGATCCAGGCGGTCGCGCGCCAGCCCGAGCTCCGCGGAGAGCTCCAGGGCATCCAGTGGCTCGGCTTCGCCCTGACCGAGGCGGTCGTCTTCTACGGCCTGATCGGCGGCCTGCTCGCCTTCGTCCTCATCTAGCCGATGGCCTATCTCGCCGCGCAAGACGGGGGCAGCGGCCTGATCGAGGTCGTCCCCGGCCTGATGATCTGGACGCTGATCTGCTTCGCGATCACGTTCTACGTCCTCAAGCGCTACGCCTTCGGGCCCATCCAGCGCACGATCGACGAGCGCCGCGAGCGCATCCGGCGCGCCGTCGAGGAGGCCGATCACGCTCGCGCCGAAGCGCGCGAGCTGCTCGAGCAGCACCGCCGGCTGATCGACCAGGCGAAGGCGGAGGCGGCGGAGATCCTGGCCGAAGCCCGTCGGGTCGCGGAGGCGCAGCTCGAGCGGGTCAAGGAGGAGGCGGAGGCCGAGCGCCAGCGGCGTCTCGAGGAGACGCGCCGCCAGATCGAGGCCGAGACGAAGCGCTCGCTCGACCAGCTCCGCGCCGAGGTGGCCGAGCTGACCGTGGAGGCGACCGCCCGCGTCACCGGCAAGGTGCTGGATGCCGAGGACGAACGCCGGCTGATCGAGGAGGCGCTCGCCGAGCTCGACTTCTCCGTCCTCGAGCGGGGGGTGCGCTGAGGGGTGGCCATCGCGCAACGCATGTACGCGAGGGCGCTCTTCGAGGCCGCACAGGAGGCGGGCCGGCTCGACCGCGTGGCGGACGACCTGCGCGCGCTCGCGGCCGCGCTCGAGGACGTCCCGGCGCTCGCCGCCTTCCTGGCCAACCCGCAGGTCGATCCTCAGGGCAAGGCGACCGTCCTCGAGGAGGTTGCCGCCGACGCCGACGAGCTCGTGCGCAACTTCCTCCGGCTCGTCGCCGAGAAGGGGCGCGCCGCCGAGCTGCCCGAGATGGCCCGCGAGCTGGAGGCGCTCGTCGCGCAGGCCCAGAACCGGCTCGCGGTCGAGCTGACCACCGCGCACGAGCTGTCGGACGAGGACGCGGAGGCGATCGTGCGCGCGATCGAGGCCGCCACCGGGCGCACGGTCGAGGCGACCTGCTCGGTCGATCCCGAGCTGATCGGCGGCATCGTCCTCCAGGTGGGGTCGTTCCGCGCCGACGGGAGCGTGCGCGGCCGCCTCGAGCGCCTCCGCCGCGAGCTGGCCACCGTCCGGTGATGGAGAGAGGAAGCACAGCGGTCGCGAAGCGACCGCCTTCAGGGATCTGCGAACGCGGGTTCCGCGTGAGCGGAATCCGCGTTCGCGCACAAAGGAGACAGCGTTGAAGCTACGCCCGGAAGAGATCACCGCGATCCTCAAGGACCGCATCCGCGAGCTCGAGATCGAGACCGACCTGAGCGAGGTCGGGACCGTCCTCCAGGTCGGAGACGGCATCGCCCGCGTGCACGGGCTCGAGAACTGCGTCGCTCTGGAGCGGCTCGAGCTCGAGCACGGCGTGGTCGGGATCGCCTTCAACTTGGAGGAGGACAACGTGGGCGCCGCGCTCTTCGGAGAGTGGCAGCACGTCAAGGAGGGAGAGCCGGTCCGGCGCACGGGCGAGGTGATGAGCGTCCCCGTCGGCCCGGCGCTGCTCGGTCGCGTCGTCGACCCGCTCGGCAACCCGCTCGACGGCCTGGGCCCGATCGAGACGAGCGAGCGCCGGCCGCTCGAGTTCAAGGCGCCCGGCGTGATCAGCCGCCAGCCGGTGAAGGAGCCCCTGCAGACCGGCCTCAAGGCGATCGACTCGATGATCCCGATCGGTCGCGGCCAGCGCGAGCTGATCATCGGCGACCGCTCCACGGGCAAGACCGCGATCGCGATCGACACCATCATCAACCAGCGCGGCGGGGACGTCGTCTGCATCTACGTCGCCGTCGGCCAGAAGGGCTCGACCGTGGCGCAGGTGGTCGACCGGCTCCGCGACTCCGGGGCGATGGAGTACACGATCGTCGTCTCCGCCCCCGCCCAGGAGGCGGCGCCGATCAAGTGGATGGCGCCGTTCGCGGGCTGCGCGATGGGCGAGTACTTCCTCTACGGCGGCCAGCACGCGCTCTGCATCTACGACGACCTGACCAAGCACGCGGACGCGTATCGGCAGCTCTCCCTGCTCCTGCGCCGGCCGCCGGGCCGCGAGGCGTTCCCGGGAGACGTCTTCTACCTCCACTCGCGCCTGCTCGAGCGGGCCTGCAAGCTCTCCGACGAGCTCGGTGGCGGCTCGCTGACGGCGCTGCCGATCATCGAGACGCAGGCCGGCGACATCGCCGCCTACATCCCCACGAACGTCATCTCGATCACCGACGGGCAGATCTTCCTGGAGTCGGGGCTCTTCTTCTCGGGGGTGCGTCCGGCGATCAACGTCGGGACCTCGGTCTCCCGGGTCGGCGGCAACGCCCAGCGCCGCGCGATGCGCCAGGTGGCGGGGCGCCTGCGCCTCGACCTTGCGCAGTACCGGGAGCTGGAGGCGTTCGCGCAGTTCGGCTCCGAGCTCGACACCGCCACCCAGCAGGCGCTGGCCCGCGGCGAGCGGATGGTGGCGACGCTCAACCAGCCGCAGTACCAGCCGTGGCCGTTCGAGGAGCAGGTAACGGCGATCTACGCGGGGGTGAACGGGTACCTCGACTCGATCCCGGTCGGCCAGGTCCCGCGCTTCCACGAGGAGCTGCGCGAGCACCTGCGGACGGAGGGGTCGATCCTGGCTTCCATTCGCGAGGCGGGGGAGATCTCGGAGGAGACCGAGGCGAAGCTGAAGGCGGAGCTGGAGCGGTTCGTGCACGGGTTCGCGGTCGAGGAGGAGAAGGCGCTCGTCGGGTAGCCCCGGCGGCGCCTCGAGGAGCGAGCGGGCATGGAGACGGTTCAGGACCTCAAGCGGCGGATCCGCTCCGTCCGCAACACGCGCAAGATCACCCGGGCGATGGAGCTGGTCGCCGCCGCCAAGCTGCGGCGGGCGGAGCAGCGGATCGTCGCGCTGCGGCCGTACGCGCAGACGATGAGCGAGCTGATCGCGGGCGTCGGCCGGGCCTCGGCGTCGGTCCGCCTCCCGCTCCTCGAGCAGCGGGAGGCGGTCGAGAACGTCGCCATCGTCCCGCTCACCGGCGACCGCGGGCTCGCGGGCGCGTTCAACGCCCAGATCATGCGGCGCGCGTTCGCGCTCGAGCGGGCGCTCCGAGCGGACGGCAAGGGCGTGCGCTGGATCGCCGTCGGCAAGAAGGGCCGCTCGACGCTGACCTTCCGCCGCCGCGAGCTCGCCGGCGCCTACGTCGGCTTCACCGACCGGCCCGCCTACGAGGACGCGCAGGCGATCGCCCATCGCGCAGGCGAGCTCTTCACGAGCGGCGAGGTCGACCGGGTCGTCCTCGTCTACAACACCTTCGTCTCGGCCATGACGCAGCGGGTGACCGAGCAGGACGTCCTCCCCATCTCGCGGGACATCCTGGAGACGGACGAGGAGGAGCGGGCGGCGGACGTCCTCCGCGGCGACTTCATCTTCGAGCCCGAGCCCGAGCTGATCCTGGAGCGCCTGCTCCCGGTCTACCTGGAGACGCAGGTCTACCGGGCGCTGCTCGAGTCCACCGCCTCGGAGCAGGGCGCGCGCATGACCGCGATGCGGAACGCCTCCAAGAACGCGGGCGATTTGATCGACACCCTGACCCTGCGCATGAACCGGGCCCGCCAGGCCGAGATCACGCAGGAGATCCTGGAGGTCGTGGCGGGCGCCGAAGCGCTGACGTAGCTGGGGGTCTGCAACAGGGGGTCTGCAACTGCAACAGGGGGTCAGGTCCCGTTCGTTGCATCGCGCCGCCCTGCAACGGGGGGTCAGGTCCCGTTCGTTGCATCGCGCCGCCCCGGACGAGGGGATCCGGGCTAGCATCGTCTCGGTGGAGGTCCTCGCCGACCGCGACGAGAGCGCCGCGCGGTTCGCGCGCGCGGCCGAGGTCGCGACTCGGTTCGTGGACAACATCGAGCGGGTCGTCTACGGCAAGCGCGCGGAGATCGAGCTCGTCCTCACCGCGTTCGCATGCGGCGGCCACGTGCTGCTCGAGGACGTGCCCGGCACCGCCAAGACCGTGCTCGCCCGCGCCATCGCCGCCACGGTGGAGGGGGCGACGACCTCGCGAATCCAGTGCACTCCCGACCTCCAGCCGACGGACGTCACCGGCCTGGCGATCTTCAACCAGAAGACGCGGGACTTCGAGTTCCGGCCGGGCCCCGTCTTCGCCAACGTCCTGCTCGTGGACGAGATCAACCGGGCGACGCCGAAGACCCAGTCGGCGCTGCTCGAGGCGATGGCCGAGTTCCAGGTCACCGTGGACGGCGTGACCCGGCCGCTGCCGTCCCCGTTTCTGCTCATCGCGACCGAGAACCCGATCGAGTACGAAGGGACGTTCCCGCTCCCGGAGGCGCAGCTCGACCGCTTCTTCCTGCGCACCGCGCTCGGCTACCCGGGCCTCGACGACGAGCTGCGGATCCTCGAGGAGCAACGGTTCGCCCACCCGCTCGCAGGGCTCGAGCCCGTCGTCACGCTCGAGGACATCCACGACCTGAGGGCGGCCGCCCAGCACGTCTACGTCGACCCCGTCATCCGGCGCTGGCTCGTCGAGCTGGTCCGGGCGACGCGGGAGCAGGAGGCGGTGCTGATCGGCAGCTCGGTGCGGGGCAGCCTGGCGCTCGAGCGCGCCGCGCGGGCTTGGGCGCTGCTCCACGGCCGCAGCTTCGTCGTCCCCGAAGACGTGGAGCGGCTGTTCGCGCCCGTGCTGCTCCACCGGGTCGTCTTCACCCCCGGCTTCGTCGCCCGGGCGCGCGCCTCGGGCTGGGAGGAGGCGCTCGCCGAGTTCCGCGCTGCCTGCCTGCGGCAGGCCCCGCGGCCCGGCTCGGAGGAGGATCCCCTCTTCGAGCAGAGGCGCCCCGTCTGAGGGGGCGAGCGTGCAGCGGGCACGGCTGAGCTTCCCCCTCGTCCCCCGGCGGCGGGTGATCGGGATCTCGTACGGGGCGATGCGCAGCCTGCGCCGGGGAGCGGGCTCGGACGTCGCCGGCTCCAGGCCTTACCGCCCCGGCGACGACCTGGACGCGATCGACTGGGCCGCCACCGCTCGGCTCTCGACCGCGCGGGAGCAGGACGAGTTCGTCGTCCGCGAGCGCTTCGCCGAGGAGGCGCCGCGGATCGTGATCGTCTGCGACCGGCGTCCGCAGATGGCGCACTACGCACCCCCGCTGCCCTGGCTCGACAAGGCGCTCGCCCTGCGCCACGCGGTCGAGCTGATCCTGGCCAGCGCAGGCGCCGCAGGAGGGTTCGTCGGCTACCTCGACTACGCCGACGGCGAGCCTCACTGGCGGCAGCCGAAGGGAGAGCGGAAGCTGCTCGAGCTGCGCGACCAGCGTCTCTGGTCGGCCGAGTTCGCTGGTCCCGCGGACTGGCTCGAGCGCTCGCTCGCGTTCCTCGCCGGCCACCCCCGCGCGATGACGCCGGGGACGTTCGTCTTCGTCCTCTCCGACTTCCTGCCGCCGCCGCCGCGCGAGCTGTGGCTCGCCGCGCTCGGGCACCGCTGGGACGTCGTCCCGGTGGTGATCCAGGACCCCCTCTGGGAGCAGAGCTTCCCGGATGTCGCCGGCCTCGTCGTCCCGCTCTCCGACCCGGCCACCGGCCGGCTCGTGCCCGTGCGCCTGTCGCCTCGCGAGGTGGAGGCCCGCCGAGCCGCGCACGAGGCGCGGCTGGACGAGCTGCTCGAGTCCTTCCACGCCCTCGATCTCGACCCCGTCCTCGTCTCCTCGGCCGAGTCCGCGGAGATCCTGGCCGGCTTCCTCGGCTGGGCGGAGCTGCGGCGGACGCGGAGGGCGATCGGTGCGTGAGCGCAGGGTGGTCGTGAAGGCGGTCGTGCTCGCGTTCGCGATCGCGACGCTCGCGCTCGCCGCCGGGCTCCTCGCCCGCGGGGGCGGCGGTGGCGGCGGGGCGGAGACGCCGCCGCCCGCAGAGCCCGTCGCCGCCACCGCCTCCTTCCAGCCGCCGGTCGTGCTCTTCGGGGACACCCTGGGCGCGTGGGTGGACGTGCTCGTCGATCGGACGGCGATCGACCCCGACCGCGTCTCCGTGACCTGGGATCCCGCGCCGTGGACGCCCGTCCGTCCGCCACGGCGCGTCCAGGAGAGCGCCGGCGCGACCGCCCACGTGCGGACGGCGTTCCTGCTGCGCTGCCTCGCGCGAGCCTGCGTCCCGGCCCGCGACACGGAGCAGATGGAGCTGGCGCCGGCGCAGGTCGCCTACCCGACCCCCGGGGGAGCTGCCGGCAGGCTCGAGGTGCGCTGGCCGGTGCTCGTCGTGCACTCCCGCCTGACCGGGCTGGACGCCTCCCGGCGCGACGCGCTCTCGGCGCCCTGGCGTGCCGATCTGCTCACGCCGCCGGCCGTCTCCTACCGGGTCGCGCCCGGGCTCGCGATCGCGCTCCTGGGGACTGCGGGAGCGCTCCTCACGGCGCTCGCGGCGCTCCTCGCGTACCGAGCCAGGCCACGGCGGGAGCGAGCGCCCGAG